>NZ_JBQFQE010000003.1:0-511311 GCF_056536725.1 Ruegeria sp. CJ3 | reverse complement strand
GAAGTCGTCTCGAATATGTCATAACAAAAAGGACCGGGCTCGTGCCAAGCCCGGTCCTTGTCGTGGCGATTGGGGTCAGACCCCAACGCCGGGGGTCAGGAAATCTCGCCCATGCAGAGATACTTGATCTCAAGGAAGTCCTCGGTGCCGTATTTCGACCCTTCGCGGCCCAGACCGGATTGTTTGACGCCGCCAAACGGCGCAACTTCGGTCGAAATCAGGCCCGTGTTGATACCCACCATGCCTGATTCCAGCCCTTCGGCCACGCGCCAGACCCGCGCCAGGTCGCGGCTGTAGAAGTAGGAGGCCAGACCGAACTCGCTGTCATTGGCCATCGCGACCACGTCGTCCTCATCCTCGAACTTGAACAGGGGCGCAACTGGGCCAAAGGTTTCATCCTTGGCCACGACCATTTCAGAGGTTACGCCGGTCAGAACGGTCGGTTCAAAGAACGTACCGCCGAGGCCCGAGCGTTTGCCGCCCAAAGTCACAGTCGCGCCTTTGGAGACCGCGTCCGAGATATGTTCCTCGACCTTGGCAACCGCTGCGTCGTTGATCAGCGGACCGGTGGTGACACCGTCGCCAAATCCGTCGCCCACGTTCAGGGCTTTGGTCTTTTCGGCCAGCTTCGCGGCGAATTCGTCGTAGACGCCCGCCTGAACATAGATACGGTTAGCGCAGACGCAGGTCTGACCGTTGTTGCGGAACTTGGCGATCATCGCGCCGTCCACAGCCGCATCCACATCGGCGTCGTCGAAGACGATGAAGGGTGCGTTGCCACCCAGTTCCAGCGACATCTTCTTGATCGTGCCCGCCGCCTGACGCATCAGAATCTGGCCCACACGGGTCGAACCGGTGAAGGTGATCTTGGCAACCTTGTCATTGGTGCACAGCTCATTTCCGACGCCCGAGCTGTCGGTGCCGGGGATGACGTTGAACACGCCCGCCGGGATGCCAGCGCGTTCGCCCAGTACGGCCATGGCCAGTGCCGACAGAGGTGTCAACGTTGCGGGACGGGCCACAAAGGTACAGCCCACGGCCAGTGCAGGGCCAACCTTACGGGCGATCATGGCGTTGGGGAAATTCCACGGGGTGATCGAGCCCACCACGCCCACCGGCTGTTTCAGCACCACGATGCGCTTGTCACGCTGGTGGCCGGGGATGACGTCGCCATAGACACGCTTGGCCTCTTCCGCGAACCATTCGATGAACGACGCACCGTACAGGATCTCGCCCCGCGCCTCGGCCCAGGGTTTGCCCATTTCGGCGGTCAGGATCGTGGCCAGATCATCGGCGTTTTCGACCATCAGATCGAACCACTTACGCAGGATCGCGGCGCGTTCCTTGCCGGTCTGAGCAGCCCATTCTTTCTTGGCCGCGTAAGCCGCGTCGATGGTCTGCGCGGTCCCTTCGATGCTGACATCGGTCACATTGGCGATCAGAGCACCGGTGGCGGGGTTGTACACGGGAAACGTCGCCTCGCCCTCGACCCATGCGCCATTGATATAGGCGCGGGTTTCCAGAAGGCTGGGATCTTTCAGCTCCAGCTTGGTCACTTTGGTATCCAGCATATTCAGGCTCCTTTGACAGCGTCGATCGAGGCTTCGAGGATATCCATCGCCTCGGCGAAGATCTCGTCCTGCACCGTCAGCGGCGCGAGGAAACGGATTACGTTCCCATATACGCCACAGGTCAGCAGGATCAATCCGCGCTTGAGCGCCTCGGCGCGCACGGCGTTGGCCATCTCGGGGTTCGGAGCAGAGCCGTCGGTGGTGTTGAACTCGGCCGCGATCATGAAGCCGGGGCCGCGAATGTCGACGATTTCAGGCGTGCGGGCGCGGATCGATTCCAGACGCTGTTTCAAGCGCGAACCCATCTCGTTGGCGCGGGCGCACAGGTCTTCTTCTTCGATCACATCCATCACGGCATGGGCCGCGGCGATGCCCAGCGGGTTGCCGCCATAAGTGCCACCCAGGCCGCCCGGTTGCGCGGCATCCATCAGATCGGCGCGACCGGTGACAGCGGCCAGAGGCAGACCGCCTGCCAGACCTTTGGCCATGGTGGTGATGTCGGCGGCCACGTCATAGGCGTCCATCGCAAACAGATTGCCGGTGCGGGCGAAACCGGTTTGCACTTCGTCGGCGATCAGCACGATGCCGTGTTCGTCGCACAGCGCGCGCAGGCCGCGCATCAGTTCAGCCGGGGCGGGGTAGAAGCCGCCTTCGCCCTGAACCGGCTCGATGATGATTGCGGCTACGCGGCCCGGGTCCAGATCGGCCTTGAACAGCTTGGTCAGCGCGCCCAGCGAATCCTCGGTGGAGGTGCCGTGCAGCTCAACCGGGAACGGTACGTGATAAGTGTCTGGCATCATCGCACCAAAGCCCGCCTTGTAAGGCTGCACCTTGCCGGTCAGCGACATGCCCATAAACGTCCGGCCATGGAAGCCACCGCCAAAGGCGATCACGGCAGGGCGGCCAGTTGCGGCGCGGGCGATCTTGACTGCGTTTTCGACCGCCTCGGCACCGGTGGTGACAAAGACGGTTTTCTTGGTGAAATCGCCCGGCACCTTCTCGTTCAGGCGCTCGGCCAGACGGATGTAATTTTCGTAGGGCAGAACCTGATGGCAGGTATGGGTAAAGTTCGCGGCCTGTGTTTGCACCGCCTCCATCACCTTGGGGTGGCAATGCCCGGTGTTCACAACGGCGATGCCTGCGGCGAAGTCGATATAGCGCTTGCCTTCGACGTCCCACACCTCGGAGTTTGCGGCGCGGTCGACATAGACCTGCGTCTGCATTCCCACGCCCTGCGCGATCGAGGTGTTGCGGCGTTCAGCAATCTGAGCATTCAGCATCTTGCGTCCTTTCGGGTTATCGGGCGCGTGCCCGCAAATCTGACCGCGCGACTGTAATGCCCACAGCCTCAGGCGAAAGCCTGTTTCTTGTGAATCATAAGCCCTTGATTTACGGTCCCGGCACCCCTCAAGTGATGCGGATAGTGAACATGAAGAACGCCAATCAGGATGATCTGACCCTTGGATTGCGCCTGCGAACCCTGCGCGAACGCGCGGGCCTGTCGCAGCGGGCATTGGCTAAGAAGTCGGATGTGCCAAACTCGACCATCTCATTGATCGAGTCGGGCAAGATGAACCCCTCGGTCGGGGCGTTGCGGCGGATATTGCAGGGCATTCCGATCAGCATGTCTGATTTCTTCTCGTTCGAGATCGAAAGCGAACAGACCGTGTTCTACGCCGCCGAAGAGTTGACCGAGATCGGCAAGGGCGGGCTGTCGCTGCGGCAGGTGGGCTCGAACCTTTATGGCCGCGCGATGATGATCCTGCAGGAGACCTATGATCTGGGCGCAGATACGGGGCGGGTCATGTACGGGCACGAGGCCGAAGAGGGCGGCATCGTGATTTCGGGTCGCGTCGAGGTCACGGTGGGCGATCAGCGCAAAGTGCTGGGGCCAGGGGACGCCTATTACTTTGACAGCCGCACGCCGCACCGGTTCCGGCAGGTGGGCCCGGAAAAATGCCGGGTCGTCAGCGCCTGTACCCCCCCGACATTCTGACTTTCAGCACAGAAATCTCAGCACTATGCATCATAGTGTTGCAATATTCGCCGAGTTGATCCACAGTATGGTGCATAGTGCGGGAGTTTCCCCGCATGTTCCAACGGGCAACCCCCGCCCAATTCGGAGACTTGAGTTATGAAAAAGAAGCCTGCCACCCTGCCCCGCGGCTATCGCACCTGCACTGCATCGCTTGCCGTTGCCGATGTTCCTGCGGCGCTGGCCTTTTATGAAAACGCCTTTGACGCCAAGATTCAGGCCTATGACGCGGAAGAAGCTCCGGGCTTTGCAGCGATCAAGATCGGCAATTCGATGCTGTTCGTCACCGCCGGCTGGGGCGCGCATGTTCCGACCGTTCCCGGCACTGTGATTCCGGTAGGTCACCATATGTATGTCGAGGACGTGGATACCGCGCTGACAAACGCTCTGGAAAATGGCTCGACCCTGATCGCGGATGCAAACGATACCTATTGGGGTGAACGTTGCGCCACTGTCGCCGACCCGTTCGGCCATATCTGGACGCTGGCGACACGCATCGAGAACCTGAAATCCGAAGACATCAGCGAGCGCCGCAAGGCGCTGTTCCAGGCGATTCAGGATCAAGACGCCGAAGCCGTGGTCGAAACCACTGAGGCGGCTGAACAGACCGAGGCCGCGTGAGCCCGTCAGAGGTTGATCAGAAGACGGATCGTGAGGTACCGGAATGGGTGTGTTCTTTAACAGGCAAATCATGAACGACGCACCCCTTCCCACTTTCACGATCCGCCAGAACGATCTGGCCATCCTCGCCGCTGAAAACCGGATCGGAGACTATCCGGTCGCCGTGCGCACCGCGCGCGAGGTGGTTAGCGGTGGCTTTGCCAACCAGTCGGCGCATCCCAACACCTGGACGGTCTATTTTCTGGTCGATGGCCAGTGGGCGCTGGTCGAATCCACGCGTGGTCTGCGCCGGGAATGGTCCAGTCTGGACCGGTTGGAGAAATGGCTGCGCAGTTGCGGGTTCCGGTTCTTCTGGGTTCGTAACGACATCGACTTTGTGGAACCACTTGGCGAGGACGTCGCCGAGGAAGAGGCCGGATAAATCAATCGCCTGCGGACAGCGGGCTTGCGCTAACACGCGGTTTTATGTTCCGATGAAGAACGCCGGATCACCACGGCAGTCGCAATCGGCAAGAAAAAGAGAAGAAACGAAAAATGACCCCCTTTGCGATAACCGGAATCCAGATGCACGTTGGCGCGATGCATTCGAATGTCGAGGCGATGCTGCACCGGATCGACGTGATGATGGCGCGGTTCCCCTGGACCCAGATGGCGCTGTTCAGCGAACTGGCCCCTTACGGGCCGCTCGACCGGTTTGCCCAGCCCTTCCCCAATGACGACCTGTCACGCTTTCAGGACGCCGCGCGGCGCTATGGCATCTGGCTGATCCCCGGATCGATGTTCGAAAAGCACGAGGACGGGCGGATTTTCAATACGTCTGTGGTGATCAACCCGGATGGCGAGATCATCTCGAAATACTCGAAGATGTTCCCGTTCAAACCCTATGAGCAGAGTATCTCGTCGGGCACCGAGTTCTGCATCTTTGATGTCCCGGATGTGGGCCGGTTTGGCTTGTCGATCTGCTATGACATCTGGTTCCCCGAAACCACCCGCCACCTGACCAGCCAGGGGGTCGAGGTTCTGCTGCACCCGGTTCTGACCGGCACCACCGACCGCGAGGCCGAGCTGTCGATCGCCAAGGCCACTGCGGCACAGTTCCAGTGCTACGTGTTCGACGTGAACGGGCTGGCCGCAGGCGGCGTGGGCCGTTCGCTAGTCGTCGATCCTTCGGCAACCGTCCTGCACCAGTCGGCGGGGCAAGAGGATATCTTCCCCATCGAGATCGATCTGGATCAGGTCCGCCGCCAGCGCGAGGTCGGGTTGAAAGGTCTGGGTCAGGTCCTCAAAAGCTTCCGCGACCGCGAGGCGGATTTCCCGGTCTATGACCGCAACAGCGATGCAGATGCCTATCTGCACACGCTGGGCCCGTTGCGCATTCCGCAGAAAGGCGACGTTGCAGGCGTTGCCGCATCCGACCCCAGAACGGCGCTGGGCTACAGCGAAGACGCCGCGAAAAAGCCCGATAATCTCTATCTCTACAAAGGGCGCTCAGGGACAGACTGATACCGGGGCAGCTTTTCGGTATCGGCAGAAAGGACATAGATTTCATGCACGGCTTATCCGACAGCGAAAAGCTCCACACCATCTCGGACTACTACAGCGCCTCGCAACTGAGGGCGGACAGGTGGAGCGCGCTGCGGGAAACGGCGGAATCGTTGGATCAGGGTGGCGATGGCAAGGACCGGGACCGTGCGCGCCGCCTGCTTCAGGCGCTGGCCCCGATCGAGATGTATTTCGCCTTTCCGGGGCCGTCCGCCTTCGATCATCTGCGCCGCCTGCTGGAACATGACAATTTCGCCGATTTCTCGACCGCCGTGCGCCGGGTGTCGCGGGCGCTGACTTCGGGCGCATATCGCCGCCGCTCGATCCCGCTGATCGCGGACGAGGCAGATGTCGATGAGTTCGAGGACGAAACCGCCCAAAGCCTCGAGGCCCGCACTTTGGGGCGGCCTTATTTCGAGGTGATGATCGTCGACAATGTCAACGAACATCAGGAGCGGTTCCTGCAAACCAGCCTGCAGCGGATGCGCCGCAGCGAAGATCCCTTCATCTACGAAACCGTCGTCGTCCCCAGCGTCGAGGACGCGCTGATCGGCGTTCTTTTCAACCAGAATGTGCAGGCCGTCATCGTTCGTCCGGGTCTGAGCCTGAAGTCCAAGAACGAAACCAATGTGCTGGGCCGCTATGTCAGCCTCTATGGCGAAGGGGCCGATCTGGATGCGTTGTCGCCTTCGGAGTACGGACCGGAAACCTGCCGCCGCATCGGCAAGCTGCGCCCGGAACTGGATGCCTATCTGATCACCGACCGATCTGCCGAGGATATCGCAGGCCTTGATCTGGGTCTGTGCCGGCGGGTGTTCTACAATCAGGAAGACTTTCTGGAACTGCACCTGAACATCCTGCGCGGTGTGCAGCGGCGGTATAAGACGCCGTTCTTCACGGCGCTCAAGGAATATTCCAAACAGCCCACCGGCGTGTTCCATGCAATGCCGATCAGCCGCGGCAAATCCATCAGCCGCAGCCACTGGATTCAGGATATGGGCGCGTTCTACGGCTCGAACATCTTCATGGCCGAAACCTCGGCCACGTCCGGCGGGCTGGATTCACTGCTGGAACCGCGCGGCCCGATCAAAGAGGCGCAAGAGGCCGCCGCCCGCGCGTTTGGCTCTAAACAGACGTTTTTTGCCACCAACGGCACCTCGACCTGCAACAAGATCGTGGTGCAAGCGCTGGTGCGCCCCGGCGACATCGTGCTGGTCGACCGTGACTGCCACAAATCGCACCACTACGGCATGGTGTTGGCAGGCGCGAGCGTTGTCTACATGGACAGTTACCCGCTGCATGACTACTCGATGTACGGCGCGGTGCCGATCCGCGAGATCAAGCACAAGCTGCTGACTCTGAAGGCCGAAGGCAAGCTGGATCAGGTGCGTATGGTGCTACTGACCAACTGCACGTTCGATGGCATCGTCTACAACGTCCAGCGGGTGATGCAAGAATGCCTGGCGATCAAGAAAGACCTTGTATTCCTGTGGGATGAGGCTTGGTTCGGCTATGCCCGTTTCGCCCCCAACACCCGCGTGCGCACGGCGATGCGCTCGGCCAACCTGCTGCGTGACAAGTTCCGCACCGCCGAGCACGCCGAGGCGTACGCCGCCCAGCAGGCCGAGTTGGAAGGCGCGGATGACGAGACATTGCTCAACACCCGCCTGATCGCGCCGCCGGATGCGCGGGTTAGGGTCTATGCCACGCAATCCACGCATAAGACGCTGACCGCGCTGCGGCAGGGCTCGATGATCCACGTCAACGACCAGCAATTCAAAGGCGCGGTCGAAGAGGCCTTTCACGAGGCCTACATGACCCACACCTCGACCTCGCCCAACTATCAGATCATCGCCTCGCTGGATGTTGGCCGCAGACAGGTCGAGATCGAAGGCTATGAGTTCGTCCAGCGACAAGTCGAAAGCGCCATGGCGATCCGAAGGGCGGTGACGACCCATCCATTGCTCAGGAAATACTTCCGGCTGGTCACCGCGGGCGACATGATCCCCGAGGAATACCGCGAAAGCGGCATGACCAGCTATTTTGATCCCGATCAGGGCTGGGCGGACGTCTGGGATTGCTGGGCCAAGGATGAATTTGTGCTGGATGCCACCCGCATCACCCTGCATGTGGGCGCGACAGGCTGGGATGGCGATACGTTCAAGACCAAGATCCTGATGGATAAATACGGCATCCAGATCAACAAGACCTCGCGCAATACCGTGCTGTTCATGACCAATATCGGCACCACGCGCAGCTCGGTCGCCTATCTGATCGAGGTTCTGGTCGAGATTGCCAAGGAATTGGACGATCTGATGGACGACGCGTCCAAGATGGAAAAACGCGCCTTCGAAAAACGCGTCAAAGCCTTAAGCGAACACGTCCCGCCGCTGCCTGATTTCAGCCGCTTCCACGACGCGTTCCGCTGTGTTGACGGCACCGAGGCCGGGGATATCCGCACCGCGTTCTTCCTGTCTTATGACGAGGATAATTGCGATTACGTGGAACCCGACAAGGACATGCTGGACCGGCTGGAAGCGGGCGAGGAAATGGTCTCGGCCACCTTCGTGATCCCCTATCCGCCGGGCTTTCCCATTCTGGTGCCGGGGCAGGTGATCAGCCCCGAAATTCTCAAATTCATGCAAGAGCTGGACGTGTCGGAAATCCACGGTTTCCGCGCCGATCTGGGCCTGCGCATTTTTACCGAAGACGCTTTGAAATCAGTCAAGAAAACATAAGGGACTGGGAGGACCATATGCCAAAGAAGGTGCTGAAGAACATCTCGGAAATCCGCCGGTATTTCCACACCAACAAGGACCCGATCTATTTCGTGTCGGCGACCAATTTCAACCTGTTGGGGCTGGATGAATGGGTGATGAATTTCACCTATATCTGCTACATGGATTGCTTTGACGGGCGGCATCCGAACGTGTTCGTTCCTTCCGAGATGCCGCATGACGAATTCCAGTCGATCGAGGACATCAACAACTATTTGCTGCAGCACAAAGAGGTCATCGACCTGATCAAGCGGCGCGGCGGCAAGCCCAAGTTTGTGTTCCTGATGTTTGACGAGACGACCGAGAAACTGGTCAAGGAACTGGGCGGTCAGCTGTGGTTCCCCAAGGCCAAGCTGCGCACCAAATGCGACAACAAGATCGAAACGGTCCGTATCGGCAACAAGGCGGGTGTACCTTCGGTGCCCAACACTCTGAGTGTGGTCAAAAGCTATGATCACCTGAAGAAAATCTGTGACAAGGCCGGGCTGGGCCACGATCTGGTGCTGCAATCGGCCTTTGGTGACAGTGGCCACACCACGTTCTTCATCAAGTCCGAGGCTGATTTCAACAAGCACAAGGATGAGATCATCGGCGAAGGCGAGATCAAGATCATGAAGCGGATCGATTGTCGCGGCGCGGCGATCGAGGCTTGTGCCACCTCGGAAGGCACGATTGTAGGCCCGCTGATGACTGAGCTTGTGGGGTTCAAGGAACTTACCCCCTATCGCGGCGGCTGGTGCGGGAATGAGATTTTCTCGACCGCTTTCCCGCCCAAAGCTCGCGAACAGGCGCGGCAATTGACGTTCCAGTTCGGCGAGGAACTCCGAAAATCCGGCTATCGCGGCTATTTCGAACTCGATTTCCTGATCGACAAGAAAACCGGAGAGCTGTGGCTGGGCGAATTGAACCCCCGCATCACCGGGGCCAGTTCGATGACCAACCACGCCGCTTTTGCCCACGCGGATGCGCCGCTGTTCCTGTTCCACCTGCTGGAGTTCTCGAAGAAACCCTTCCAGCTGGATGTCGAGGAGCTCAATGCCCGCTGGGCCGACCCGGACATGATCGACAGCTGGTCGCAGATGGTGATCAAACACACCGATGACAGCGTCGACCGCATCACGCAGGCCCCGCAATCGGGCATCTACAAGATGCTGGAAGATGGCCGTGTGGTGTTCGACCGGTTCGACTATCACCGCCGTGCGGTGGGCGAGAACGAGGCGTTCTTCCTGCGTATCTCGAATGTCGGTGATTACCGCTATGAAGGGGCCGATCTGGGTATTCTGGTGACCCGAGGCCGGTCGATGACCAAGGGCTTCAAGCTGACCGAGAACTCTAAAAAGTGGATTCACGGCATTACATCGGCTTACGCGGCAGAACCGCTGCCCGCGGCGCAACCGATGGAAGACCCCGCGTTCAAAATCATGTAGAAAGCCCCATGGCGCTTGTTTTTCGCTCAATTGACGAGGAACAGCCCGGCCCCAAGCTGGCCGGGCTGTTTGCCGAATACTGGCCCGCCTACCGGAAATGGTGGGCGAAGGAGGGGTATTCGGCGCGCCCCACTTATCGCGAATGCCTGCGGGCACTGGAACGGCACATGCCCGAGATTGTGCCGCTATACGATCAGGTGGTCGAACTGGTCGGCGGCAGCGACAGTCAGGCGCGGTTCCTCAGCTTCTATTGCCCGCCGAAATACCTGTCGGGCTGCAGTCAGGCGATCTGGCGCGGCAAGACGCCGTTTCTTGTGCGCAACTACGACTATCACCCGAAAACCTTCGATGCGGCGATGCTGAAAACCCGCTGGGACGGGCGCGGTGTGATCGGGATGAGCGACGGCATTCTGGGCCTGCTCGACGGCATCAACGATGCCGGTCTGGCCGTATCCCTGACCTTCGGTGGACGGCGCGAGGTGGGCGACGGGTTCGGCGTGCCTTTGATCCTGCGTTATGTGCTGCAAACCTGCGAAACCACGGCTCAGGCGGTTGATGCCCTTTGCCGCATCCCCTGCCACATGAGTTACAACGTCACCGTGCTGGATGCGAAATACAACCACAGCACGGTGTATCTTGCGCCTGACCGGCACCCGCAGATCTCGGACGTGCCGGTCGCGACCAACCATCAGGGCCATGTGGAATGGTCCAAACACGCACGGTTCACCGCGACAGTCGAACGCGAACGGTTCCTGCTGAACCGCCTGAACCAGCACCCCGAAAGCGAAAAGCGCTTTGTCGATGCCTTCCTGCGCCCGCCGCTTTATTCCACCGCGTTCAAATCCGGCTTCGGCACGCTTTACACCGCTGTCTACCGGCCCGCGAAAAAGCAGCTGCAACTGCTCTGGCCCGGGGCGACCTGGGATCTGTCCTTTGATGATTTCCCGGAAGGCGAACTGAGCCTGCTGCTGCCCGAAGCATCAGAGGCGGCGTATTGACGTGAGCGGGATGCGCTGCCTGATCGTAACTTCGATGCGCAATGAAGGGCCGTTCATTCTGGAATGGATCGCCTATCACCGCGCCATCGGCGTGACCGATTTCCTGATCTTCAGCAATGATTGCGACGATGGCACCGACGCCATTCTGGACCGTCTGCACGCGTTGAAGATCATCTGCCACAAGCCCAACCCGCGCAAAGGTAAGAAGACGGTGCAGTGGCAGGCGCTCAGCCGGGCCTCGAACCACCGGCTGGTGGAGCAGGCCGACTGGATACTCGTCTCGGACGTGGATGAGTTTCTGTGCATTCATGAAGGCGACGGTCAGATCACCGACCTGATCGCTGCGCGCCCTGATGCGGATGCGTTTGCGGTGCCGTGGCGCATGTTCGGGCATAATCAGCAGGTGGGTTTTCAGGATCAGCCGGTGACGGGTCTGTTCACACGCGCCGCCCCCGAAACGCTGCTGTGGCCGTGGCGTGCGGTGCAGTTCAAGACCCTGTTCCGCGCCGACCACCGTCTGGACCGGCTCGGCGTGCACCGGCCCCGATTGCAGGACGGGGCTGCGTTCACGATGGTTGATGGCAATGGCGACCCGGCCCCCGCCGTTCCCGGCACGGTCATTCCCAGCGTCGCCCCCCGATACGGGCTGGCGCAGCTGAACCACTATGCGCTGGGCGCGGTCGAGAACTATCTGGTCAAGGCCGAACGCGGTCGCCCCAATCACAGCGAGGACCCGATCGATCTGGCCTATTGGATCGACCGCGATTTCAATCAGGTCGAGGATACCGCGATCCAGCGTCACGCCGATGCCATAGCCCAAGGCATGGCCGAACTGCGCGCCGACCCCGAGCTGGACCGGCTGCACATCCGGTCCGTCGCATGGCGGCAGGCGCAGATCCGGGCGCTGCTACAGCAGTCGGATATGTTCTACACCTATGCCCGCATCTGCCAGATCGGCCCCACCCGCGTACTGCCGATGAGCACCCAGCGGCGCATGTGGGGCCAACTGATGTCGATCCGCCAGGCGATCCAAGCTGACAAGCAGCGTTAGTCGGCGACCTCGGCTTCGGTGCGTTCGGGCATGAAGATCGCGTCCGGCTGGTCGGGGGCGGATATCTTTTCATAGAGCCGCGCATATTCAGGCAGCGCCTTCAGTTCCGCCACCTTGCGCTTATGCGTCTCGACGCCGGATCGGTGCAGCGCTGCAACCTGCGGGTCGGCCATCATCCGCGCCAGTTCCTCGCGGGCGCGCGGCACGTGCCGGCAGATACGATCATCGCGTTCACTGTTATAGTTCCGGCGATCCCAGTAATAGCCGCCCATGTCCTCATCCACATGGTTCACCCGGCCCCGATCTCGCTTGACCAGATAGCTGTCGGCGGATCGCAGGGTGTAGTGGTTCAGCGTCACCATATCATAGCCCAGCGACCGCTTGGTCGACCGCCAGCTGTTCGAGGTATGGACCTGCTCCGGCATCTCGCGTCCCGCGCCATTGACCCAGCGCACCTCGGGCAGGCGCTCGTGATCCGGGTTCAGTGGCCGGTGGACGCCGATCTTGCCATAAGGCGCGGATTTATGGACCAGCGTTTTGAAGCCCCAGCCCATGCGGGGCTTGGGTATGAACTGGGGCGCGCAGCGGTCGAAGGTTTCGATGACCCAAGCGTCCTCGAAATCGGTCACGCCTGCATTTCCGAACAGTTTCCACGTCATCGAAATCAGGTTGGGTTCGTTCATCGCCGCGAACAGCTCGGGCAGGGTGCCTTCGCCCACATGGATATTGATGAACTCGTCACAATCCATGCACATATACCAGTCCGCCTCTGAAATCAGAGGGTGGGTGATCGCGTGGTTCAGCGCACCGCGCTGCGGTTTTTGGCCTTTGTCGCCCTTGAACGGATTATCCAGCCGCGTCACATATCCCAGCGCCTGCAGCCGGTCCAGCAATTCGACGGTCTCGTCGGTGCAGTCATTGGTGTAGATCAGAAAGTCCGTCACCCCGATCGAGCGGTGATAGGCCACCCATTCCAGCAAAAAGGGCGCTTCATTCCGCATCGTGGTCACAAGTGTGATCCTGTCGCGCGACAGCGGGGCAACCGGTTGAAGTGGCGAGAACAGGGTTTCGACGCGTTTTCGAATGCTCTCATACGCCTCTTGCGCGTCGTCCCCCAGCAAGATGGGGTGGCCCGAGGCTTGCAGGATTTCCTCTTTTGGCTCCGGCTCTTCAGGCGGTTCGGGTGCGGGTTTGTCGCTGACAAAAGGTGCGCCGCTCAGGGTAGCGTGGGTAAGCGGCACGAACTCCGGCTGGGTCTCATCCGAGACGCTATGAGACAGGATATCCTGCGACAGGGTCTGATAGAGCTGATTGTATTCGGGCAGGTTTTTCAACGCGTTGGCCCGTGCACGGTGCCAGTTGCAGCTTGCCTCATGCAGTTCTTTCAGTCCTGGGTCCGAGAGCAGGTCGTCGCGCACGGATCGGGATTTCTCGAAATGCGACCGGATCGATCCGTCCTGTTCGTCATTTCGGTTATGGATATTCCAATAGCCGATACCCTGTTCGCGGTTGATATGATTGGTGCGCCCCCGGTCACGCTTGACCAGATAGCTGTCGAGCGAGCGGATCGAGTAGTGGTTCAGCGTCACCAGATCATAACCCCAGCTTTCCAGCGACGACCGCCAGCCTTTCTCGTGATAACGGTCCGGCATCTGAGTGCCTGATCCGTTGACCCAGCGGGGCATGGTGTCGGTCTTGGGTTCCAGGGGGCGGTGGATGCCGAATTTCGAATAGCTCGACGGCCTGCGGGCGAAGGTTTTGAAGCCCCAGTTGTGATGGGGCACCCGCACCTTTTGCGGTGCGCAGCGGTCGAATTGAAGCGGCACCGGGGTATCCGCAAAATCAGCAACACCGGAACAGCCAAAAAACCGCCAGGTCATCGCAACCAGTTCGGGGTTGCCGGTGGCCTCCATCAGCGAGCGCAAAGTGCCTTCGGGCGTGTGGATGTTGATGTATTCATCCACGTCAAAGACCATATACGCGTCCGCCGCCTGAATGACCGGATGATCCTGCGCCAGCGCCAGCGCCACGCGCTGCGGGCGTTCGTCCTTGTCGATGCGCGCGGGATTGTCGACGCGGGTGACCAGCCCGCGCTGGGCCAGACAATCGAGGATCTCATCCGTGCCGTCCGAGCAGTCGTTCGTGTAGATCAGGAAATGGGTGAACCCCAACCACAGGTGATACGCCACCCAGTCCAGAATATAGGGGCCTTCGTTCTTCATTGTGGTCACGCCGACCACCGAATTCAACGGTGCAGCATCGTCGGTTGCAGGCGTGGCCGAGGCATATTGCTTGCCGTCAATCTCTTCCCGGAACACCTTGGCGAAGGCGCTGTCGGGGTCGGGGTTCGGATAATCCCGCAGGGGCGCATCCAGTGGGTTGATCTTGTGCAGGATCAGAAGCTGCCCCAGCAGACCGGTCGGGTCGGGAACGCCTTGGTACTGCTCGGCCAGAAACTTGCGCATCCGCCGGCCGTAAAGATGTACTGAATAGGTGTTTTCGGTGACGTAATCGCTGATCCGGTTGTTGGGTTTAACGATCTTGCGGCGGTCCTTGAACGTATAGGGATACAGCCCGTCCTGCGCGAAGGCATAGCGATCCTCGCCCGTTTTGTGGAGGAAATGAGAAACCGCATGTGGCCCCCACACCCCCCAGGGCTGCTCGCCCGCATGCACGGGGTTTCCGGCTGCTTTCTTCTCTTCCAGTTCTTTGACATATTTCTCGCCATACCAGGTCGGTATCGCAAACTCGTCCGAGCAGTGATCCAGCAACAGGCCCAACGCCTCGCTGTCGCGCGGCAGGCCCAGCACGCCGCCATTGATGTGTTTCTTGCTTTCCCAGCCAAAGAAATGCCCGGTCTCGGTGACGAAGGGCTTGCAGCAATAGGCATCGGTATCGGCCCAGATCATCCGATCGGCATCGCGCAGCATGTGATAGCGGAACAGATCGGAATGCAGCGCCGGAGAGCCCGTGCGCTCATGCACCAGAAACCCGGTCTCGGGCAGGATGTCGGCGGCGTCGCGAAACTCGACCCCGTCGGGCACGCGGTCGACATCTTCGTAGGTGTATAGGATCGTATGATGCCCGGCATCCAGAAAGGACTGCACGCAAAGCTGCTCAAGAAAGCTCAGCGATCCGCGCATCCATAGCATTCCGATTTGATGAAGCTCTGTCATGTCACGCTCTGAAACCTCGCCGGGATGCGCTCTGGTAGACCCAAAGCAGTTTATTTTTCGCAAACTCTATTGGATCGCGGCGGGGGCGTCCAGCAAGGCCGGCGCGCGCGATAAAACATCGCTGGAACACGGCGGGCGTTAAGGGTAGATATATACCGATAATAAAGGTGCAGCGCATAGGCAACGATAAGCGCCGAGGCAAACAGAGTTGAGGGCGACATGGCAAGATCGAACCGGGCGCGGCATATCAATTTTCAGCGCACCAACAAGCACACGCCCGAATTCAGAACATGGTTTCGCGGCGAACACACCAACGCCAATCCTACCGTGGCCCGGATGATCCCTGCGGATGCGGTTGGAAAATACGTACTGAAAGGCTGGACCCCCGATCAGCCCTTCATCACCCCCGACACCCAGATCACCGCCTTCGGCAGCTGCTTTGCGGCCAATATCTCGGAATGGCTGTCGCGGCGGAACTACCGGGTGCTGAACAAGGATGAAAAGGCCAAGGATGCCTATGTCGTGACCTGCGGCGAAGGCATGGTGAACTCATTCGTCATCCGCCAGCAATTCGAATGGGCGTGGGAGAACAAGGTTTTCGATGAAGAGCTGTGGCATGGCTACAAGGCCGAGTCCTACGGCTATGACCCCGAGATTCAGGCCGAAACCAAGCGTATCTTTGACGAGACAGATGTCTTCATCCTGACCTTCGGCCTGTCCGAGATCTGGTATGACGAGGTCACCGGTAATGTGTTCTGGCGCACCATTCCCAAGGATGTCTACGACCCGTCCCGTCACAAGTTCCGCGTTTCGACGGTCGGGGAAAACAAGGACAATCTGCGCGCGATCTATCACCTGATCCGCAAACACCGCCCGGATGCGAAGATCCTGTTCACCCTGTCGCCGATCCCGCTGATCGCGACTTTCCGCGACAATTCCTGCCTGACCTCGAACTCTGTGTCGAAAAGTGTGCTGCGGGTTGCGCTGGACGAGGTGGTGCGCGAATTCAGGGATGACGGCGTCCTGTATTATTGGCCGTCCTACGAGATCGTGACGGATGTCTTCAAGCTGCCTTATGTCGCAGATCGCAGGCATCCGAAACAGGCCCCTCTGCGGTTCATCATGACGCTGTTCGAGCATACTTGGTGCGTGGACGGGGATGCGCCGAAACCTCCGCTGCTGCAAGCTTGGGCGCAAGCCGGCGCCGAGGCCGAGCTGTTTCCGCCTGCCATGTCGCGCTGCATCTTGGCCAAACGCTGGGGCAGGTTGCAAACCCTGATCGACAAGGGCGAGTTTGACAGCGAGCCCGCCATCAACACAGCGCTTTTGAAGCTTGCGCAGGAGTTGGTCGATGCTTCGGATGAAAGCTGAGGTGCGCTGACGATGGTTGCGCCGAATACGCTGTCGATTGACGATTTCAAACTGCGCGGACAGGTCGGTATCCGCGGCACTCGCACTCTGATCAACGTGCAGGAAATTGCCTCCAACGACGGTCCATACCGGTATTTCGAGATAGGCTCGTATCTGGGTAAATCCCTTCAGCCGCATGTGATGGACGACGATTGCTTCAGCGCGCTGTCGATCGACCTGCGGCCGGGCAGGACCCCGGATGAGCAGGGTGCGTTGGACCAGTATCAGCATGTTACCACCCGGCATATGTTGGATGGGCGGCGGCAATATGCAAGCGACAGCCAGATGCAGAAACTGTCCACGCGTGAGACAACCTCTGCGTCGCTATGCTCGGACCCGCCTGCGGATCGGTTTGATCTGGCCTTCATCGACGGAGAGCACACCATCGCTGCGGCTTTTGCAGATTTTCTGAGTGTGCTGACGGTGATGCATGCGCAATGCATCGTGGTGTTCGACGACACCCATATCATCTATCCGGCCGTCCAGAACGCCCTGTCCTATCTTGAGAGCAGCGGAACCGAACACGCGGTGGCCTTTGGTGGCGGGCATATCACTCCGATTTTCATCGGTTCCGATGCCGAAGGCCGGGCTGCGCCGTTCAAGGACAGCAACCGAATGCCGCTTGATGTGCTGGAGGCAAAGTATGACGAGGTGCTTGCCGGCAGTCATATGAGGCGAAGCATGACGCGCTTTTTGCGGCAGAATCCTGATCTGCGCGGCAAGGCTGCCCGTTGCCTGCGCAATCTGGGATACCGGATTGCCGCACCTGAGGAGGGTTAGGATGATGGCAGGCAGCTCCGCCCCCACGCCCATGGCCAACCGCCAAATGCCGGACCCTTCGCACAAGTTGGATGACCCCGAAGTTACGGTTTTCACGGTGATGAAAAACGAGGGGCCCTTCATTCTCGAGTGGCTCGCGTTTCACAAATCCATCGGCATCAAGAACTTTGTGATTTTCACCAATCACTGCACCGACGGAACCGATCTGCTGCTCGACCGGTTGGACGAGAGAGGCGTTCTGACTCATCTGCAAAACCCCGCGGTGATGATGGAAAAGACCTATTATCATCCCATTGCGATCAAATATGCATTGCAAATGCCGGTGGTCAGGCGGTCCGATTACATCATCTCCATGGATGTCGATGAGTTCGTCAATATTCGCGTTGGCAACGGACAATTCACCGATCTGCTGCGCGCCGCCGGCCCGTTTCACGCCCTGTCCATGTCCGAGTTGAATTTCTCATCCGGCGGGCATCAGACCTATCAGGACAGATGGTTGACCGAGGACTATACCGTCCACGAAACCCACAAGCCGGGCCCTTGGCGGGCGCGGCGCGGCGTCAAGACGATCCTGCACGGGTTGTCCTCCTTTGAACGCGTGGCCAACCACCGGCCGCAGATTCACCCGGGCTCCCAGCCGAACCTGATCTGGCTGGACGGCTCAGCCCGCCCTGTGCCGGAAGAGTTCGTCACCGACGGCACGCTCAAAAGCTATGATTGCCGCGGCGCATATGATCTGGTGGCGCTGAACCATCACGCCTTGCGCTCGGTGGATTCCTATATGATCAAGATGGACCGAGGCGATGCGGTCGCCAAGTGGCGCAAGGTGAACCGGAAGTACTACCGGGTACGGGCGCGAGGCAACGAATCCGAGAACTGGATCGCCCACCAACTACCCGCCGCGCGCGCGGTCTGGGCCGACCTTCTGAACGATGCGGAAACCGCGCGGCTGCATCAGCTCTGCGTCGACCGGCACACCCGGCGGATCAAAGAAATCGCAGATCAGCCTGACGTTCGCGACCTGCGCGATTGGATCGAAAGCAGCTATTTTTCACCCGAAGAGGAGGGCTGAACCGGCCTGACCGCAGGCGTATGAGGCAAGGTTCTGGGGATCGTCGGATCTTGAACAACCGTGCGCAGGATTGGCAATTGACTCCGTCTCCGCAACAATCTCTGTGACCGGCTCCACGTGTTTCAGAGGCCGCCACCCGATGGGGACAGTTGCGCCTCTGGGATCGTGACCTTGTCGCAGTGTGTATATAAATCAATACCCTGGCGCCGTATTGGGACGGCTGCGCAGATGGCACTGGGCGCGGCCTGGGGGCAGACGCGCGCGGCATGAACCCAGTTCCCTGTCTGGAACGCCAAGCTTCCGAACAACTTCTTGCGTTCCTCAGGGACGGCGTATCTAATCGGCGGGATTGGACGGACAATGCAATTGGTATCGAGTGTTCTGCGAAAAAAGATGGTTTCTATGAGCGGCCAGAAGATCGGACTTTCCGTTGCGGTTGTCGCCTTTCTGGGGCTGGCGCTGTTCCATGCGCTCTTTGGCTATTACTTCGGCGGCCAAAGCGGTTTTTCGGTCGGAAACGACGATTCCTTCATCAGCTACCGCTATGCGAAGAATCTGATTGATGCCGGCCTGCCGACCTTCAACATCGAAGAGCCCCGCTTGGTCGAAGGGTACTCGAACCCGCTGCATGTGGTGCTGTCGGCGATTGTCTACCGGTTCCTGGGCACGGATCTGCTGTACCCGGCGATGGCAGCTCTTGGTGCGCTGGCGGTGGCCGCTGCAATTGCCATGATCGGGATCGAGGTTGCCCGGACCCTGAACCGCCGGGCAGGGATCGCCATCGCGCTGGTTTTGGCCGCCCTGCCGCCGCTCTGGATACACGGAACCTCGGGTCTCGAGACTGCGTTTGTGTTCTTCTTGCAGGTGATCGTCTGGCTCTCGGCCGTGCGGCTGGCCCGGGGCGATGGCGGCGGGTTGGCCGCCCTTGTGCTGGCCTCGGCGCTGCTGATCACGCTGCGAGTCGATGGCTTTCTCTTTCCAATGATCGCCGGCGCGTGGCTGCTGTGGTCAGGTCAGCGGATTCAGGCCGCTGCGGTGGTTGCGACCTGCGCCGTCGTGGTCGGGGCGCTGACTGCATTCCGCCTGTGGTACTACGGGCTGCCGCTACCGCTTCCGGCCTATGTCAAGGCCAGTGGCCCGCTGCTGGATCGGTTCATGGTGGCGGCCAGATACCTTGCGGGGGTCAGCTACAAGAATGGATTTGTCTTTCCCGCGCTGGGGGCCGGTCTGGCCGCCTTCGCCTATTTTCGGGGTGTGCTGAAAGAGGGCCGCGGCATTATCGCGAACCCGCCAAGCTTTGAACTCTTCGCCTTTGCTGCGGTGATCGCCTATTACTTCATGGTGGGTGGCGACATCTACCGCGAGCGCTTCATCATCATCACCTACCCGCTTGGTCTGGTACTGCTGTTCCGGGTGCTGGTGCCGCTGGGATCGGCCTGGGTGACCGCATCGGCGACTGCGGCGATCCTGTTTGGCGTTTTGACCTCTGTGGCGCTGGATCCGCGCCTCGACTATCGCTTTGAATACCCCAAATATGATCGATGGCTGGAACTGGGCCGTTTTCTTGCCGACCGTCATGAGGGCGCCTATCTGGCCACCGGTGCGGCCGGGAAGATACCTTATTACAGCGGGCTTCGAACGCTGGACATGCTGGGCCTCAATACGCCCGAGATCGCCTTTACCGAGGCGCGCGGGGCCAATCCTGGCCATAACAAGTTTGACCCCGATTTCGTGTTTTCACAGCGGCCCGACATCATCTGTTCGCATGTCTGGGGCGACGGTCAGCTGACTTATGGCGTCGACCGTGACCGGTATACCGAAGCGGGATACCGGCTGGCCTATCTGGTGTCGCCGCGATGGGTGCCCCAGCCCGGCATCCGCATTCTTGATGGCGAGGACGACGCTGAACTGACCGCGCTGATCGCAAGCGGTTACGACTACGGCTGCGTGCTGCGGTAAAGGCCTCAGTCAACCTGCAACCCGGTGGCGGTCCAATAGACATGCTGGGTGCCGGCCACCGGCTCGATATCCAGCCCGGTCAGATCATCTGCGATCTTCTCCAGCTCCTGCGTGCGGCACAGCCCCCGAAGCGGCCCGGTGGAATAGCCCGACCGTTCAAGATAGCCGCGCAGATCCGGGTGTCTCATGTACACAAACGGTCGGTCCGGCGCGGCATAGACGGCGACCGCGCCCATGGGCATCCGGTGCCGGTGGGCAAAGCCGCAGACCACTAGTGTTTCGTCCGGCCCCGTGGCCGACCTCAGCGGTGACAGCATCGCCTCGAGGCTGAGGCCGAACTGCGTTTCGGTTGATGGGAAATCGTAATCCTCGCTGCGCTTGAGCGGGCCCATCTCGGACAGGCACAGCACCGCCACCAGCAGGGCACGCAGCCACAGCCGTTCTGCCAGCAGCATGATACCGCCCGCAGCGCCGACCATCAGCATGGGCAGGATCAGTAGCGTATATCGGTCATAGACCTTGCCCGATGCCAGCCACATGGCCAGAACGAAACTCACCGCGATCCCGGTGACCGCCAGCAGGCGCGGGCGCTTCAATGCAAAGGGCAACACGCACAGACCGGCAAACCCGGCCAGACGCAGACCCGGGGCATTACCCAGAATGATCTCGGACAGTTTCTGCAGGCTGCGGTCCGACACGCTGGGTGCAAACCGATCCAACATCTCGGTGCGGACGCTGCCCTGGAACTCGGCCCCGAAGCCCAACCGCAGATACTGAAACAGCGGCCAGGCAAAGGCCAGCGGAATGCACAGCGCCATGGTCCACAGGAAGGTGCGGTTCGTCAGGATTTCGCCGACGGGCCGGTCCTGCCATCTGCGGGTCAGCATCAGCGTCACCAGCGCCAGCGCCAGAAAGGCAAGCGGGGTGGGGCTTTTCTGCATCCCGGCCAGAAACACGATGGCCCCGAACATGGGCCACAGGCGCGGGCGCTCGAACGCGGCCAGCATGGCGGCAACCCCAAGGGTCGAAAACAGCATCGCACCGCTGTCCAGCATGGCCGATGTCGCGTGGCTCCAGAAGTTCTTGGAACTCGAGATCAGCAGCACCGCAGGCAGCATCAGCCAGGGCTGATCGGGCACCATGATCCGCGCCAGAAGCGCGGTGGCCACCAAGGCCCCCAGCGCAAACAGCATTGAAGGCAGATGCAGCGCCAGCATATGCGGCAGCCCGCCCTCGATCATCAGGGCCGTCATCCAGTATTGCAGCGGCGGTTTTTTCAGGCTGGGGGCGTTTTGCGAAAAGACCGTGAACCAGTCGTTGTTGCGGGCAAAGCCCAGACTGCGGTCATAGGTGAAAAATTCGTCGATCTTGGACAACCCACCCTCACCCAGACCGATCATGTACCAGCACCACAACAGCATGATAACAAGGCCGGTGACCACGTAAGGCCCCCAGCCGCTTGTCTGCACATGGTTCAATGCTGACTTGTCGGTCACGGCTGCTGCCTCGTGGTTTGTTGCGCTGAAACCTGCTTTGCGGCACGTTGGCTACTTGAATTTCAAGCCCGGATCAATCACAAGCCTTCGGGAACGGAACAAGAAAAATCGTCTGTGATGCAAGCTGATCCTGCTGCCCCTGCCGATACCCGGCCCGCCGTATCGGTCGTCATCCCCATGCATAACGAGCAGGGGGCCGTCGACGATTTGCTGCGGGGCATCTGCGACGCGGCCGCGGATCTTCCCGGGTTCGAGATCATTGCCGTCGATGACGGCTCGACCGACGGCACCTATGAAGCGCTGCGCAGCTTTCAGCGCGATTGCCCGCAGCTGCGCATCCTGCAACACGAAACCGCCGGCGGCCAAAGCGCGGCGGTGCACTCCGGGGTCAAGGCCGCACGGGCCGAGATTTGCTGCACGCTGGATGGTGACGGCCAGAACCCGCCCGCCGAGCTGCCGAAAATCTGGTCGCCGCTGGTCTCGGGCGGGGATGCAACCATCGGGCTTGTGGCCGGGCAGCGGCTGGGGCGCAAGGACACGATGTCGAAAAAGCTGGCCTCGCGTTTTGCCAACGCGCTGCGGGGCTGGATGCTGAAGGACGGCACCCGCGACACCGGCTGCGGGTTCAAGGCATTCCGGACCCAGGCATTTCTGGACCTGCCCTATTTCGATCACATGCACCGCTATCTGCCCGCTCTGTTCCGGGCCTATGGCTGGAACATCGCGCTGGTTGACGTGGCGCATCAGCAACGCCTGTCGGGGCAGTCGAAATACACCAATTTCGGCCGCGCCATGGTGGGCATTTGGGACCTGCTCGGCGTGGTGTGGCTGGCGCGGCGCGCGAAATCGGTCTCGGCACAAGAGGCACCCCGGTCGTGAAAGAAACCATTCTCGAAATCCTGCATGTCGAAAGCCCGACCGAGGCGATCTGGGTCGCCATCGGTCTGGCCGGGCAGCTGATGTTCAGCGCCCGTTTCATTGTTCAGTGGATCACCTCGGAACGGGCCAAGAAATCGGTCATTCCGATGGCTTTCTGGTACCTGTCAATTGGTGGCGGCCTGATCCTGCTCAGCTATGCGATTTACCGCCGCGATCCGGTGTTCATTCTGGGTCAGTCGATGGGCCTGTCGATTTATCTGCGCAATATCTTCCTGATCCGCGCGGAAAGACGCTGACCATCCCGCGCCGGGACGGGCGGAAACAAGTGATTTCTTTTTTTTGAATATTTTGTGCTACTATCGCGCGAATAGATTTGTGCATTTGTATTCGGAGGTCGTTTTCCCTTGCCCGATTCCACATCCCGGCAGTTCCGGCTGCGCCCCCTTGAAAAAGCGGATATGGACACCGTCGCCCGATGGTTTCAGGACGTTCAGGACCTTGCCTTTTTCGACCGTACCTCGCGGGTTCCGCTGAACCTTCTGCAGACCGAACAGATATGGGAGGATGCGATCTGCACCACCCGCGATTGCGGCAAGTGCTGGTTTGTCATCGAATCCGGGGACGGCACACCGGTCGGCATGATCGGGCTTGAGGCGATGTCGAACATCAACCGCGATGCGGTGGTGCCGATCTTCATCGATAAATCCGTGCGGCGGCAGGGGGTTGCGGTGCGCGCGATCGCGCTGCTGCTGGATTTTGCCTTCCGGCAGCTGGGGCTCAACCGCATCACCTCATATTACCGCGCCGACAATCACAGCAGCCGCGATCTGATCGCCCAGGTCGGCTGCAAGATCGAAGGCACCATGCGGCAGGCCTGGTTCGCCGACGGTCAGTTTCACGACATGGTGGTGGTCGGTATGCTGCAGCAGGACTGGGCCGCGCGCCGGCAAGTTCTGGCGCGCGAACTGGGCCCGGAAACGGTTGTCAGCTTCGGTTCGCAATCCGCCTCCGGGTGGTGCTGGCCCCCTCAACAGGGCTGTGATGGCTGAAAGAGTGCGAAATTCCGCGCAGAGTTTGCTACAACGGTCCTGTCGGATTCGACGAGACGCCATAATCGAGTATTGCCAGTGAACACGACCGGTTCGGACCCTTTCATCAGACAGAAGCTTGGCGCGGTGCTTTTTGCCGATGTCGTCGGCTATTCCCGACTGATGAGCGAGAACGAGATGGATACGTATAACGCGTTGAAATCTCTGCTGTCCCAGCTTGAAGAGCTTTGCCCGCAATATCAGGGTCAGGTCATCGAGGTGCGCGGCGACGGCATTCTGGCGCTGTTCGAGACCGCCACCAGCGCAGTTGAATTCAGCATCGAGCTGCACCGCATTGCCAGCCAGCACAATCAGGCGCGCATGGCGCATCAGCAGATCAAGTTCCGTGCCGGTGTCCATATGGGCGAGGTGCTGCTGGATGAGCGCGGCATTCACGGCGACAATGTCAACATCGCCGCACGGCTGCAGGAAATCGCCGAGCCCGAGCGCGTCTATGTCAGCGCCGCGGTCTATGAACAGATCCGCAATCGCCTGCGCTATGGGTATGAATTCCTCGGCCCCAAACAGCTCAAGAACATCCTGTCGCCGGTCGCCACCTACTGCGTCCGCAGCGAGGTCGAAGGCGCCACCATGGCCGCCACCCTGCGCCCCGAGATGCAGCTTGAGGTGCTGGAACGGCCCGATCTGCCCTCGGTCGCGATCCTGCCCTTTGCCAGCCAGGGCAGCAACGAGGATGACAGCTGGATCGCCGAAGGCCTGACCGACGACATCATCATGAACCTGTCCAAGTTCCGGAACCTGTTCGTGATTGCCCGCAACTCGTCCTTTTTCTTCAAGACCCAGTCGATGGCCCCGCAAGAGGCGGCGCGGCGGCTGAATGTCCGCTATGTGGCGCGCGGCAGCGTCCGCCGTTCGGCCAGCCGCATCCGCATCACCGCAGAACTGATCGATGCCAACACCGAACGCACCATCTGGGGCGAACGGTTCGATCGCAGGATCGACGATATCTTCGACATTCTGGACGAGGTGACCGAATGCATCGTCGCGGCCTCGGCGGTGATGATCGAATCCCATGAAAAGCAGCGGATGGTGCAGAACACTCCGTCCGATCTCGAGGCCTATGGCTCGGTGCTGCAGGGTCAACATCACATCTTCAAATACACCCGCAGCGACAACCGCAAGGCGCAGCATTGCTATGAATCGGCGCTCGAGCGGGATGGCGGCTATGCCCGGGCGGCGGCGGCGCTGTCACGCACGCTGAATATCGACTGGCGCTATTCCTGGACCGAGGACCCGAGCAGCGCACTGGACAAGGCCCTGACGCTGGCGCAGCGCGCGGTCGAACTGGACCCGACCGACGCCCGCGGCTTTGGCGAACTGGGCTATGTTCAGCTCTATCGCAAGGAACATGACGCGGCGATCGAATCCTATAAACGCGCCCTGCAGCTGAACCCCAACGATGCGGATATGCACTCGGACTATGCCGACGCGCTGGCCCATTCGGGGGATAACGAGACGGCGATCAAGCACCTGCAGCAGGCGATGCGGCTGAACCCGTACTTCCCGGATCAGTACCTGTGGCATCTGGGTGGGGCCTATTACAACCTCAAACGCTATGACGATGTCATCGCGTCGGTGAACAAGATGAACAACCCGACCGAGGGGCAGCGGATGCTGGCGGCCAGCTATGCCCAACTGGGCCAGATGGATCTGGCCCGCCAGATCGCCGACAAGCATCGCGCGGCGCATCCTAACTTCTCGCTGACGCGCTGGGCGAGGGTGCTGCCCGACCGGCTTGAGGATGACACCCAGCACTTTGTCGAGGGGCTTAAAAAGGCAGGGTTCTGATCCGCCTCAGCCACAAAAAAGGGCGCGCTGACCGCGCGCCCTGATACCGTTCCTTGCGGTGACGTCAGTCGCCATGCGCCTTCGCGCCGCTGACCTTGGCACCACTCACCTTGGCCCCGCTGACCTTGGCACCACTGACTTTGGCGCCGCTCACCTTGGCCCCACTGACTTTGGCGCCGCTCACCTTCGCGCCGCTGATCGCCGGGCTGTCAAAGCCGAAATACAGATCCAGCAGGACCTGTTCGAACTGACCCGACATCACATCCATGCGGACGGTGTAATCGGCCTTGTCATATTCCCAAACTAAGATGTCGTCGGCGATCTGATAGTCTGCGGCAGCAACGCCACTGAGCGACGGATCGTTTGGCGCTCGCGAAGCCAAATCTCCGGGTTTGTTCTTATTTGTAGCGCTAGCACCTTTGCCGTGAACCAGGAAAATAGTGGGCTCGGGAAGCTCATAAAATGTGCCTTCGTACGAGAAACCATAGATGCGGGCTAGGCGCGGATCACCTGCAAATTGATCGCCGACAAAGTTGTTTCTGCCTTTTCCACGTCTACGTTTTCCCTTGTTCTTAAACAGCTGCTCTCCTGTTTTTTCTAGTCGTTGTTTCCAAAATGTTTTCTTGAAGGTCTTGCCTTTTTCGACATAGACAAAGCTGTTCTTGTCCACCGTTGCGCGACCGGTAAGTGTAAAAGTGGTTCCGGATTTGGAAACCGTGTAGATTCCCGACAGCGCCTTGTCGTCGATTTGTACGAGGACATGATCTCCATCCTTCACATCAACACCGTCAATTTCGCCGCCTATCGACGGCAGAGCGGTATCATTTGTCTCGATGGCAAGTCGCACGTCGGTCTGTTGCTTGACCTCGATGTCCTCAATTTCGCGCCCGAACAAAAGCACTTCTGAAAAACTGAGCAAGGACTCAGACATATCACTATCTCCCTATGACAGGATCGACGACGTCCAGGACCTCATCTCCCCCCTTTGTTGGCCCGCGTCCAGCGCGTGCCTAATTTCAAAAAATATCATCCCGCACGGGTAAAATGCCACAAAACATCTTAAAATCAAAGACTCTTGCAGGGCTCATGACGGAACCTGGGTGCGGACCGAATGGGCGTGGCTGTCGGCATCGGCCTCGGCCAGCCGCGGGCCGGGTTCGACCAGGCCGATTTCACGCATTCGGAAGTTGCCCTCGATGATCTGCCGGAAGGCTCCGCCGGTGATCTCGTGATCCACCGCCAGCAGCGCCTTTTCAACCCCGAAATAGCTTAGCATATCCGCGTCCAGCATCTCCCACGCGTCGGCCAGGTACGAGCCCAGAAAGTCCCGCGCTTCGATCAGCGCGATGCGGAAACCTTCGGGGTTGGCACCATAGGCGGCATCGAACATCTGCTGCATCACGGCGCTGTATTCCGGCGATCCTTCCAGCCGGTCCGACAGGTCCTCCATCTCGGGGGGGATCAGATCGTGGACCAGCAGCCGTTCGTGATAGATATCGACGAAGATGTCGAACATCGCACCGGTCAGGGGCTCGGACAGCGCGTGTTCGCTGGACCAGCCATGGGCGAACTCGGACAGCACGCGGTTGTTGGCGGCCATGCGGATCTGGGCATTGCCCGACAGTTCCGCAAACCGGCTCAGCCGGTTGAAGGTGTAAAGATTGCCGCGCGTGTTCTCCAGTAGCGTCTCGACGACCGAGCCGAAATGCAGCGACGCCAGCAGCGCCACCATGTCGGCCGCCGATTCGTGAAAGCCGTAATATTCGCCCCCCGCATCCCCGTCCGAGGGCATCCCGATGACGCTGTAGATGATCGAATGCCCGATCTCATGGGCAACGACGTCGAAATTCAGGCTGTAGGGGCGGTATTCGTCGCCATGCTCCCAGGTGCCGCCGGTTTCCAGAAAGCCCCAGCCGATATGGGCATTGTCGAGGCTGGGCAGCAGCGACAGTTCCAGCCGGTCGAAATCGCGGGCGAAATGCCAGGGGATCGGGCGGCCGAAATACCCCTCCCATACATCCATGGTGAAATGGGCCGAGCCGAACAGATGTGCGGCCTCAAAGGACGGATCGTCGGGGTCGATATGGGCGAAATTGCCAAACGCGTCCGGTTCGGGCGGCGGCTGGATATAGCCGTCCCAGGGCGGCAGATACATCTGCGGCCCGCCCGGGCCGGGGATCATCGCGCCATAGGGCGTGGTCTTGCCCACCGGGTTTGACGCATACATGCGCGGCCCTGCAGGGCCTGCGCCGATGCTGCCCTGAGGGGCCGAGATCTCGACCAGTTCGGGCCGCGCATCCGGTTCCAGAAAGGGCGATTGCGGATACAGCAGGAACCGGGTGCCCGGTGTTTCAGCGTCCGATGGGTCGGGCCAGATCGTCAATGTCTCCTCCCGTTATGGTCCCGGCGGGATCTTTGCGCCTGTTCAGGGCGTCTGATCCTTGGGGTCGCCACCAGCGTGGCAAAACATGAATTCAGCTTCAATCAAATCAAGAAACGCCTCGCGCCCCTCAAGTCCAAGCGCGATTGCATAGGATTCAAGATCATCCGGTACCGTCTGGTCAAGCCGTGTTTCAAAAAACCAGATCAGCGACCGGGTTCGGCCCGCGCCGTTCACCCGGTCCAGCCCCCCGATATGACCGACCTTGCGCCGCGCCCGGTCCCGCAGCGCGCCATAGCTGCCATGCTCGCGCAGCTCGGCCAGCAGGGCGGCGTCCATCGCATCCGCGCGGGCGGTGATCGCCGCATCCTTATGGGCGCGGTCGGCTAGCATCGCCTCGTATTGGTCGGGGGTCAGGTCATTGTCCTGCAGCCACGCCATCAGATCGGCCTGCCGGGGCAGGCGGGCCTGCATCCGGTGGTCCGACATCTGCTTCAGCAGCGCATCGCGGTCGGGCTGGCGGTCGATCCGATGCGCCTCGTCCCGCGCCAGCAGCTTCAGCGCCGCCCGGTCGCGCAGATCGGCATAAAGCGCGGGGTTCAGCCGCAGCTCATCGACCAGCCCCTGCGCATCCGTTTCCTCGGGCGCGCGCTCCGAATCCACCCGGTCGCACAATCCACGCCAGACCAGCGTGCGCTCGACCCGCGACGTGGCAGAGGGGGTCTCGTCCGCCGCAAGAGCCTGCGCCATCCGGTCCAGCATTGCGCGGGCGTCATCGCCCTTGGCATCCACCTGACCGCTGGGCAGCCAATCCCGAAATGCGCTCAGATCGTCCGCCATGTCCGCCGCTGCCATCACCTTGTCCCAGCTCCGGTCGCGATAGTGCAGCCCCTTGGCCGCGTCCGTCAGCCCCTGCGCCGCCGCATCCGGCACCACCCCGGCGGCCTGCGCCCGCGCCACCGTGGCGCGGATCGACACCATCGGCTCGCTCAGCGGTACAAAGCCCAGCTCGGCGGGGCCGTGCACCACCGCCACCTCGTCATCATCGGCCAGCGTGCCGCTCAGATAGCCTTCGAACACCTGCCCGACGCCGATCATCCCGAAATCTGCCAGTTCCGCCGCCCGCAGCGCGCCCATGCTGGCGCTGCCGAAAACCGGAATGCCCTGTTCCAGCGCCCAAAGAATCTCTTTGTGCCAGACCGAGGGCACCCCGTCGAAATAACCGTCGATGATCCCGATGGCGCGGGGCCGGTCGCGCACCGCGCGGTACACATCGCCCTGCCGCACGGGCGGCAGCAGAGTGGCGTCCAGATGTGCCCGCACCACCTCGGGGCGCAGGGTGGGGCCGACAAAGATCACCACGCTCATGCCGATACCGCCTGCGCCCGGGGTCCGGCGATGAAATCGGGATCGTCATGGGGGGCCTCGAGCCCGGGGATCACCGCGCGTACCACGCCGATGTCGATCCCGGGTCGGGACAGATCGACCGTCACCACCTGATCCATGCCCACCGCCGCCAACCGCGTCAGCAATAGCTCAAGATCCTCGCCAAACGATGCGGTGACATATGAGGGGCAATCGCCGAAATCCCCCGTCGCCGGCGCGCCATCAATCAGTTCGCGCACATACCCGCTGCGCCATGTGCGGGCGGCGTCCGAGAACTCTTCGGGGTCCAGATCATCCCGCGCGCCCGAGATATAGGTCAGCCGCGTCTGCGCCGCCTCGGTCAGCGCGCGCAGCAGCGCAATGGCGCGGTCCGGGTGACAGCCATCGCCGATGCCGATATGACCCGCCGCCTCGTTGCCCTCGCAGATCGCGCAACGAAAGCTGGCGATGCCGACATCCGAGGTCGTCTCCCACATCCCCAGATCCAGCCCGGCTGCGGTGATCCGGTCCATCGCCTGACGGCAGCGCGGATCGTCCACCGTTTCGGGATTCACCCGCGGCGTTGCTGCGCGGTGGTGCGACAGTGTCGTGGCGTCCCGCTCGATCAGTTCGCAGATCGCGTGGCAACTGGCCTCGGTCACGTCATTGCCCGAGGCCAGCCCGTTCGTCGTACGCGGAAACGCCCGGCTCGCCGCGCTGGCCGAGGTGGTGTAATCCGTATCCACCATCTCATAAGGCACCCAGCAGGCGGCCCCGGCGTTCAGATCGCGCCCCTGCACCCACAACATCGCCCTATGGGGATCGAACTGCCCGCCGGTCACGCGCGGCAGGCGGTCCACATCAACCACGTGATCGGGGTCCAGATCGGTATAGCTGCACAGCCGCAGCGGCAGTTCGATCCGCTCGGCGTGCCACGATTCGATCGCCTCCATCACGCCCGAGGCCTGCGCAGCGCTCAGCGACAGCCCCTTGCCCAGCGACACCGCGACCGAGCGTGAATTGGGCCGTGTCACCATCACCGTCGGTAACCCGATCCGGTCGAGCCCGGTCAGATTGGCGATCCGGGTGATGCCCATGCCCTGCAGGAACGGCTTCACGATGGCGAGGGTCTGTTCCGGGTCGCGCATCCGATGAGTATCCAGCACATATGTCTTCTGCGACGTTCCGGGCATTCAAATGACCTTGTCAAATATCTGATAAAACACCCGAACCCCAACGCCCGGCCCAACGGGGGCAGGATGCGGGATGAAATCAAACCGGTCAACCGCGGGGTGCGGGCACGATCCACCCTTGCACCGCCTGCGCCCTGCGGGTAAACGGCTTGCGCAGCGCCTCAATAGCTCAGCTGGTAGAGCAGGTCCTTCGTAAGGACAAGGTCGGGGGTTCGAGTCCCTCTTGAGGCACCACTTCATCATTTGGTTGCGTCCGATCAAGGATGAAAGTGGATTGTTTTAGCAAGATCTATGATGACGGTTTGTCCGATATTTTCCTGTCGCGTGCGCTGCAGTTTACCTCGGGTGCGGGTGTCTATTAGGGCTACATGCAACATAATAACTGGAAGGTAGGAGAAGTGCAGAGCTCATCCCCAAGCGCCTTGAGCGTATCGCAAACAGAGCGAGGCGTGCTTTTGCGACCGCTCAGGGAGGTGACGAGGTCGAACACACAGCCTGCGGTTGAGGAGGATTGCATCGGGGGCACTGGGCGGATCTCTGGACCGCGTTGTTTCATATCCACAGTGCCCACACCGATGGGTCTATCGCCTTTCGAAAGAGTAAACCAAGCGCCGTTTCTCAGCTTTTTCTCCTGACAACCTCGGTGTTTGGTTGCCATGGAGGCCTGTCCTGGCGATCACTACCTGCCTAGCGCCATCCACAGCTCTTCACAAACGATATCAAGCAACTTGGAAATGTCTTGGGCTACCTCTAAAGCGGGCAGGTAACGACTGTTTTGCGTAGGCGTATAGCCGTGCATGGCAATGCGATCAGGTTACTGACTTTAGCTAAGGTGGAGATTTGATAGACCTCCTCCGATGAATGTACTAGATCGACCTAGGCAAGGAACTACGGGCGAACGAATTTGAGAGGCGATATGAGATTTTCGCGCAATCTGGAGCAGCACATCGTGGTCGACACCGACCCCGTTCGCAAGGCTCTTGTAAAGATTAATCAAAACAAATCGCGCCAAGTGTTTGTTGTCACGGCATCGGGTATGTTGAAGGGGCTTTTGACAGATGGCGACTTTCGTCGCTGGATTGTCTCGCTGCCCGAAATCTCCATAGACCGTCCCGTATTGGAGGTGATGAATAGTTCTTGTGTCCGGGCTTCTGTCGGCGACAGCGCCTCCTATATTGAGAGCTTGTTCTCGCAAAAGATCACGTCAATCCCGCTAGTTGATGACGGCGGGCGCCTGGTTGCGATTGCTTGGGGCGACGTTGGTACGATGCGCATGGGCCAACGCGATATCGGCGAGGGCTGCCCCGCGTTCGTGATCGCCGAGATTGGGAACAACCACAACGGCGATATGGATTTGGCCAAACACTTAGTGGATCTCGCTGTCCAGGCAGGGGCGGATTGTGCCAAATTCCAATTGCGGGATTTTGCTTCGCTCTATGGCGCGGCGGGGGCTAACAAGACCGGCGATCTCGGTGCCGAATACACTGACGATCTGCTCCGTAAATATCAGCTGGCGCCTGATCAGATGTTCGAGCTCCTCGACTACTCGCGTGAACAAGGCCTAGTCCCGCTTTGTACGCCTTGGGAAGAGGAAAGCCTGCGCCAACTCAATGACTACGGCGTACCAGGTTTCAAGATCTCTTCGGCGGATATGACCAACCATGCACTGCTGGCTGCGGCGGCGCAGACTGGTAAACCCTTGATTGTTTCCACCGGTATGTCATTCGAGCATGAGGTCAAGGATTCTGTCGGGTTGCTCAAGAGCAAGGGTGCGGAATTTGCTCTGTTGCATTGCAACTCAGCCTATCCAGCACCAATGCAAGATGTGAACTTGTCGTACCTGACGCGTTTGAAAGACATCAGCGGTGGAATAATCGGATATTCTGGTCATGAACGCGGTTACGAAGCCTGTATTGCGGCAGTCGCAATGGGTGCAAAGATCATTGAAAAACACTTCACCGTTGACCGTACGCTGGAGGGTAACGACCACCGAGTGAGCCTTCTGCCGCAGGAATTTGGGGACATGGTTAAGGCCATTCGCAATGTTGAAGATGCCATAGGCAACAATGAGGCGCGTAAGTTGTCTCAGGGTGAGCGCCTCAATCGGGAGGTGCTCGCAAAATCTCTGATGGCTAAACGTAAGCTAAAGGCAGGCCACGTTATCACGCGGGCCGATATTGATGTTAAGAGTCCGGGACAAGGACTTCAGCCTTCACGTCTCGAGGACCTGATCGGTGCCACTCTTGCGCGTGATGTTGAAACCGGTACGCCTTTCTTCGAGACCGATATCGCTGGACAAGGAATTGCACCCCGGGCCTACGCGTTTGACCGTCCCTGGGGTATTCCTGTGCGCTACCATGACCTTGAGACGTTGGTTGCAGTCGCGCCAGTAGACTTCGTCGAAATCCACTTTAGCTACCGCGACCTTGATCTCGATATTAACGACTACGCCGCTGAACCGTTCGACTGCGGCCTTGCCGTACATGCTCCGGAACTTTTTGAAGGTGATCACATAATGGACTTGGCCTCTTCGGACGAGGCCTATCGTTCGCGTTCTATCGATGAATTGCGCCGCGTGGTTGATCAGACTCGCAAACTCAAACCGTTTTTTCCCAAGACTGAGCGCCCAGTGATCGTAATCAACGCAGGAGGCTTTAGCGCTGATACGTTCTTGACCAATGAAGACCGGCCTGAGATGTATTCGCGCGTGGCAGATGCGTTGGCTGCAGTCGACGCAGATGGTGTCGAGATTATTATCCAGACCATGCCGCCGTATCCTTGGCACTTTGGTGGGCAGCGTTATCACAACCTCTTTGTGCGCCCGGACGAGATTAAGGACTTTTGTGAGCGTTACGGCGTGCGGTTGTGCTACGATGTCTCGCATTCGAAATTAGCGTGTAATCAGCTTCACCTGTCGCTTCAGACCTTTACAGAAACGGTTGGGCCTTACTCAGCTCATCTGCATATCGTAGACGCCCGCGGCACCCGCGACGAGGGGTTGCAAATCGGGGATGGCGAGATTGACTTTGTCGCGCTCGGGCGTGCTCTGGCAACAACCTGCCCTGAGGCCACATTCATTCCTGAGATTTGGCAGGGCCACAAAAATGCAGGCAAAGGCTTCTGGATCGCGCTTGATCGTCTCGAAAAGGCCTTCGCGCTATGAGTGAGACGGCTGTGCCCTCCAATCGCGACATTCTATGCGTGATCCCAGCGCGTGCGGGCTCCAAGGGTATTCCGGGAAAGAACATCGTAGAGTTTTCTGGTAAACCTCTCTTGGCTTGGACGATAGAGGCCGCTTTAGGAGCAGAGGCGGTTGATGCCGTTATTGTATCGACCGAGAGTGAGCAAACCGCCGAAATAGCGAAAGAATGGGGCGCTGACGTACCGTTCTTGAGACCGACGGAGCTTGCCCAGGATAATGTTCATGCCATTCATACGGTGCTGCACGCACTTGATTGGTACCAGGAGTCAAAGGGACATTTGCCGTTTGGGGTCATGATGCTGCTGCCAACGAGTCCCTTGCGCACCTTCCGCCATGTCGAAGAGGCGGCGCAAATGTTCTTGACCACGAATGCCCCAGCGGTGATTGGCGTTACGGATTTGGGTAAACATATGACCAACCTGCGCTATATGAATGGCCATCTGCTCGAACGCGTGGCTTCCGACGTTTCGCCCAATCAACAGCGTCAAGGTGTTGCATCGCTTTACGGAGTGACAGGCGCAATGTTTCTGGCACGGAGCGACCTTTTGAAAGCGGAAGAAACATTTCATTTGCCCGGCGCTCTGGGTTTTCCAATGAGCGCGCTTAGTGCTATTGACGTCAACACACCGGAAGATCTCGCGCTCGCGCGCTGGGTCAAAAACGCTGGCTGGTCGGACCTCGTGACAGGGCCATCAGATTAGCATCGCGTGCCCAAGAGAGTAAATAAAGATCATGCCACGACTGCTACATATCGGCATCCATAACTCAAAGAACAAAAACGCGGGGGACACGGTGCTATTCCCCGTTGTGCGTGCGTTGTTTGAAGATCAAGTGTCGGATTGCACGTGGGATTATCGCCAGCTTTGGGATCCTTTCAGTGTGGATGATGCTAAAGTAGCTAATGAAAGCTACGACGGTATTGTTATCGGCGGTGGTGGACTTTTGCTGCGAGATCAGGATGGTAGCGACACTTCCAATAGTGGCTGGCAATGGAATAGCGAGATTGCCGCGGTCGAAGCACTGCGTGTGCCGATATATTTCTTTGCAGTGGGTTACAATCGGTTCCGCGGGCAGGAGGACTTTGATCCGGTTTTCGCCGAACATATTGCGGCGACCCTGCGCGCGAGCAAGTTTTTTGGCTTGCGCAACCATGGCTCAATCGCGGCCGTCAAATCTTATGTGCAAGCAGAACTTGCGGAACGGATCTGTCTTCAGCAGTGTCCAACCACGGTGATCTGGCAATTGTACCCAGACTCCCGGCGAGCCGCTGAAACACGTCCGGCCAATACTAAGCCGATCTTGACCCTTAATACCGCCTTCGACCGCGAATCCTTGCGGTTTGGTGAGACCAAAGTAGCCGCGCTAGAGACTATCGCCCTGTCGATGAAACGTGCCGAAGAACAAGGTTGGCAAATCCATCTGGTTGCGCATAAAACCAAGGATCTTGAGGTCGCTCCATACCTCGCCGACAAAGGCGTTACTTTTGACACATTCGATTTGACCGAAGCTGGCTACATGGACGTGATCGACTACTATACCCAGCCTGACCTCGTGGTGGGCATGCGTGGTCACGCGCAGATGATTCCCTTTGGCATGCGCTGCCCTATCTTTTCCATAATCAGCCATAACAAGATGCGCTTTTTCCTGGATGACATTGGCCACCCGGAATGGGGCCACGATATCGGCGACCCCCAGTTTTCCGAAACCCTCGATGCTTTCATCGATCAGGCCGCATCTAACCCGGCGCGCTTGAGACAGTCCGTCGCCGAAGCTCAGAATTTGTGTTGGGAGCGCTCCCTTGCCAACATGCAGACTATCGCCCGTTCCCTGGCGACTTAAACCGAAAGAACCTCGACTATGAAACACCCGCTCATGGTGCAGTTGGAACGCAGTGAATGTGTCTCGCAGAACAGATTGAAGCCGTTCTTTCCCAAAGTCCGCGATCACGATGACATCGCTGTTTTGATTGATCCTGTGACCCAGGTGATTGTTCTCTCGCGCTTCGATCACATTGACATCCAATATTACATTGAACGTAATGAGACCAATGGCACAATAGTGCAGGACTCGGTTATCAAAACGCCGAAGATGGAGGACAATGCCCGCCGGAGCAAGGTCTTCAAACCCTATATCAAAGGCAAGCGCTGGCTTGATTTCGGTAGTGGTCTGGGTGGCATGTTGGATGAGATGGCGGGTGCCGCTGAAAGTACCGTTGGTCTTGAGCCCAACGAGGAACGGGCGCATTTTTGCCGTTCCAAGGGCCACGAAATCGTGGGAAGCATCGAAGACATCGCTGACAACTCACTTGATTGCATCACGGTATTCCATACCTTTGAACACCTAACTGATCCAATCGGCACGGCAGAGGACCTTAGGCGCAAGCTGCGCCCGGGTGGCACCCTTATCTGCGAAGTCCCGCACGCCCGCGATGCTCTGATTCATACCTATGATTGCGATGCGTTCAAGAAATTCACCTTTTGGAGCGAGCATCTGGTTCTGCATACGCGCCAGAGCCTTGCCAGTCTGCTGCGATGCGCAGGTTTCAACAACATCGAAGTGAGCGGTCTGCAACGCTATCCGCTTGCCAATCATCTGTATTGGCTCGCAAAAGGCGCCCCCGGAGGTCAGGCGCACTGGAGTTTCTTAGTGTCCGAGACACTCGATCATGAATACGAAGCCCAGCTTTCTAAAATAGACCGAACCGACACGATCTTTGCAGTTTGCCAAGCGTAGATGAACGCTCGGTGCGCCGCAGAAACTTTTGCTCAGTGCCCCTCCCAACGGACGTAATTGTGTGGTGAAAATGATTGCTAGCTTTTACAGCAAGTTCAGCGAGTCTCGGGAACGATGGCGCAAACACAAAGCTGAATATGAGAAGATATTTGCCGCAGATCCGAACGCGATGCTAACCTCAGTGGAATTCTATCGATGGTATAAACGCTTCAGACGGCGCTCTGTGGTTCTGGTTGGCAATTCTCCCAACCTGCTGGGGCAGAACCTGGGTGCAGAGATTGATCGTTTCGACGTTGTCATACGGCTCAATCTTACCGACCCATCCAAAAATAGCCAGGACCTCGGCACGCGAACGGATGTGAGGTTTGTAGGCGCAACGATGCTGGAGCGCCACGTTGAGGCGATGCAGCACCTTGAACACGACACTTTTATCCTATCGTCAGAAAAGAACAGATCTTTTTTTAAAGACCAGAGCGCGGATTGTAGTTTTTATGAAAAGAAGTTTCCGAAACGAGCGTTTGATGTTCTATCCGAACAGGTGCCCGCGCTGGAAACTGAGAACAAAACAAGCAAACCACCGCGATCAGGTATCGTGGCACTGGCGATGTTGATATCTTGCACAAACGCCAAAAGCTTAACGCTCGCAGGTTTCTCAATGGAAGTGGAGGGGGCGACCACGTCAGTACGATTTTCCGACAATGCTGTAGTAGCCTACGACATGGCTAAATACACGCAGAATCATTGCGACCCAGAGATGGAAATAGATGTGTTGCAGGCACTCGCGCAGTTAGGACATATCAAATTTCTGGAGCGCGCATCATACTCGTCATAGCTTTTGGAAGCTGACAAGAATGTCTGCCGTTCGGCGTTAACGGCGCGGTGCTTTACCAAACTGTCAGCACGAGACGAACGCCTCCTTCGCATAGTTGCCTGCGCTCCATCCTCAAGGTTTTTAAGTCTAACACATCATTGGCAACGATGTATCAGTTAGCATCCGAGTGTGTATCAACTTGAATACCCAATATTTCTTTAGTGGCCTGATTTCAGGAGGCAACGTCAACCCTGGGACGTTGAAAAACGGATCTACCTCCCCATCGAAATTCAAAACCGAGAATTTGACGTGCGGCTTGACCTGACTGCAAAAATGGTCGCCAAAGACTGGGAAGTTATCCTAGGGCGGTTCAATGATGTTGTGAATCTTGCCCATCAGTTGGGAGGAGGAGTTTTACTTTATAAAGCTCATAGCGACTCCGTCATCGAGAAAAAACTCATGCCGGCAAAGAAGGTTGGGACGCGTCTCGTTTGCTTAGATGAAGAAGGTTTGATTTTCCTATCTTCGCGGTGGTATTTGCGTCATCGCATCGGTACTGGCGAATTTCTTGACCAGATTGATGCAATCTTTACTTGGGGCCCGCTGCAACACAATATTCTTGCAAATACATTTCCCCAAATTTCGACCAAATTGCACATGACAGGCAATGCTCGCATCCACCCGTCGCCGTGCAGCAAAGATCGAAAACGCGATGTAATTCTGATTAATACCAATTTCGGACCAGCGAATTTATCGAAAACCATTCGCGAGACCTATGTCGAGATGGTCGAGAAACAGAGAACGGAAACAGGGCTCGAAGATCGTCGTTTCCTCGAAAGCCGTCAGAAATATTATGGCGCGTTAATCGAGCAATACGTCGACTTCATACGGGATTTGGCGACGCAGAATAACCAGCGCGGCAAGCCATTTAAGATTGTTCTACGACCTCATCCGATCGAAGATATGATGTTTTGGGAAGACGCTATGTTTGATTTGGATGTCAAAGTTGAAACTAAGCGACCTACGACAGCGTTTTTTCCATCCTGCCACTGCATGATCCATACGGGCTGCACCACTGCGATTGAAGGTTTCATGGCTGGCGTACCCGTTATGCGGTATAATCCAATCTATCCGCAGGACAACATCCAGGAGTCAATAATTCCCAACGCTATTTCGCATGACATTGCAAATGCTTCTCAGGTATTTGACATCTCCCCAAAAGAACGAGATGTAGCGGAAAGTCTTTCGGACTACATCTATTTTGGAGAAGAGTCTCCCAACAACATTCAAGCAGACATTATCGATAATCTAGATGTCACCATGGGCAAACCTGTGCCAAACATGGGTTCAGTCGATGCGTTCTCCGACCATCTGGATGTTTTGCAATCAAAGTGCATTGCCACATATCCTCAGATGGCAAAGCGTTTCTTGGAGTCCAAAACCTTCGCGAAACGGCGCGCGCAGCTTCACCGTTGGCCGTTATTGGCGAAACAAGATCTCAAGAGTCGAAGCCCCCGCCCCTTGACCGTGAAGAAAGTAAAGCCTCAAGTCTTTCTTCTGCAGAGCTGATCTCCGCCCCAGCCTGGTTTGTCAGCCACTCAGTCGATGAAGGTAACATCTGCTCCGTTAAGCTACGACCCACCATGCAATGCAGGAAGATTGACCGTCCAGGCTTGTCGTACTTCGGGCCTTCCCTCTCTGGGGTCGTAAAAATATTGGACGTCAATTATCCCCTTGGCGGCACCGCAACACCTGCTAGAAAGTCGTCCTTGAACTTAGCACAAATTGCGGGAAAGAAAGCTAACAGCTATGGAACTAGTGTCTCTTGCCATCCCGGATATTAGGCTGATCACGCCGCGCCGTATTGGCGATGATCGTGGTTTTTTTGAAGAGACTTATAACCAGATCGACTTTACCCGCCACGGTATTGAAACAGTGTTTGTGCAGGACAACCACTCGGTTTCGAAGGCTGTGGGAACGGTGCGAGGCTTGCATTTTCAAGCGCCCCCACGGGCTCAAGCCAAGTTGGTGCGCTGCGGACGTGGGCGGCTGTTTGATGTGGCCGTTGATATCCGAAAGGGCTCACCCAGTTTCGGTCAGTGGGTCGGGGCAGAGTTGAGCTTTGAGAATGGCCGAATGCTGTTGGTTCCCGCCGGGTTCGCCCATGGATTCGTGACGCTGGAGCCGGATACCGAGATTGTCTATAAGTGTTCCGATACCTATGCGCCGGAAGCGGAGGGCGCGGTTCGCTGGGATGATCCCGATATTGGAATTGAATGGCCGCTGTATGGGGCTGAGCCGCGCCTATCAAACAAAGATAAGGTGGCACCTCTTTTGCGCGACCTGGACACCCCTTTTGCATTCGAGGCTGCCTAATGAAGATCCTTGTAACGGGTGGAGCAGGATTTATCGGTTCTGCTGTCATTCGACGGGCAATCTCGGACGGGCATGAGGTCGTCAATGTTGACGCTCTTACCTACGCGGCCTGCCTAGACAATGTGGCCCTGGTCGCGGACACGCCGGGCTACAGTTTTGAGCAGGCTGATATCCGTGACGCTGATGCGATGGCGGCAATTCTGGACCGGCACCGCCCTGACGCGATCATGCATCTGGCTGCCGAAAGCCATGTTGACCGTTCAATCGACGGTCCTGCTGCGTTTATCGACACCAATGTGACGGGAACCTATGTGCTGCTTGAGGCCACGCGCGCCTATTGGACTCGAGCGGGGCGGCCGGGAACATTTCGCTTTCATCATATTTCGACTGACGAGGTTTTTGGCTCGCTCGGTGAGAACGGGTTTTTCACTGAAGACAGCCCGTACCAACCCAATTCACCTTACTCGGCATCCAAAGCCGGGTCTGATCACCTGGTGCGGGCCTGGCGCGAAACCTATGGCCTGCCGACTGTGCTGACCAATTGTTCGAACAATTACGGACCTTATCAGTTTCCCGAAAAACTGATCCCGGTCGTCATCCTGAACGCGCTGGCGGGCAAACCTATTCCAATCTATGGGGCAGGGGACAATATTCGCGACTGGCTGCATGTGGAAGACCACGCCGAGGCCCTTCTGTTGGTTTTACAGCATGGTGAAACCGGGCGCAGCTACAATATTGGCGGCGAGAATGAGATGACCAACCTGAATTTGGTCGAAATGATCTGCGCCATTCTGGACCGGCTGAAACCGGCAGCAGCACCATACTCCAATCAGGTTACATTTGTCACCGATCGACCAGGACATGATCGCCGGTATGCGATCGACCCGACGCGCATCCGGACCGAACTTAACTGGCGCCCTTCCTACACCCCAGAAACCGGGTTGGAGCAGACGGTGCAGTGGTATCTGGACAACGGCGACTGGCTGCATGCCTTGCAAACGCGTAGTGGAGTGGGCCAGCGCCTGGGGACCGCAGGATGAAGGCGCTGGTCTTTGGCCGCAACGGTCAAGTGGCGACCGAACTGCATCGGCGCGCCCGGTTGCATGGTGTTTCACTTGTAGCGCTGGACCGCAACGCTGCTGAGCTTTCCGATCCCGACGCTTGCGCTCAAATTGTGACCCAGACCGACGCGCAGGTGGTTATCAATGCAGCCGCCTATACAGCCGTCGATCAGGCCGAAGACGAACCCGATCTGGCCCGACTGATCAACGGCGACGCTCCCGGAGCGATGGCCCGGGCCGCGGCGAAGCGCGGCCTGCCGTTTCTTCATATCTCAACCGACTACGTCTTTGACGGTTCCGGTACGCACCGGTGGACAACACTAGATCCGACGGCGCCCTTGGGTGCTTACGGCCGCTCCAAACTGAACGGTGAAGCTCAGGTGGCAGGGGCAGGGGGCTGGCATGCCATCTTGCGCACGAGTTGGGTTTTTTCCGCCCATGGTAAGAATTTCGTCAAGACCATCCTGCGGCTGGCTCAAAACCGCGACCACCTGAAAATCGTAGCTGATCAGATCGGCGGGCCGACCCCGGCGGCCGATATTGCCGACACCCTCCTGGTCATGGCCAAAGCCGGGATCACCAAAGAAGGCGGGTTGTTCCATTACTCTGGAACGCCCGATACGAGCTGGGCCGGTTTTGCGTGCGAAATTGCTCAACAGGCTGGTTTGGATGTTCAGATTCAGGACATCCAAACCAGTGACTATCCGACCTCGGCACCCAGACCCTTGAACTCAAGACTGGATTGCTCGCGGCTGGCTGATATTTTTAACATTCCGCAGCCTGATTGGAAAACGGGTTTGGGCCATGTTCTGGCCGAGCTTGCAGAAGGCGGCGACTGAAATTCTGAGAGGAACATTTATGCAGCGTAAAGGCATTATTATGGCCGGAGGGTCCGGAACCCGGCTTTATCCAATCACTATGGCGATCTCAAAGCAGTTGCTTCCGATATACGACAAGCCGATGATCTTTTACCCCTTAAGCGTTCTGATGTTGTCCAATATCCGTGAGATCGCGATCATCACGACACCGCAGGATCAGGATCAGTTTCAAAGACTGTTGGGGGACGGTAGCCAATACGGCCTGTCGCTGACATGGATCACGCAAAAATCTCCCGACGGGCTGGCACAGGCCTATACTCTGGCAGAGGGTTTCCTGAACGGTGCACCGTCTGCCATGATTCTGGGTGACAACATCTTCTTCGGCCACGGCCTGCCCGACCTTTTGCGCGAGGCGGACATTAAGGACAAGGGAGGCACGGTCTTTGCTTATCGCGTGTCCGATCCCGAACGTTACGGTGTGGTGGATTTCGAGGGCAAAAGGGCGCGTGCTATCATCGAAAAACCCAAGGTTCCACCCTCACATTATGCGGTGACCGGACTGTATTTTCTGGATGGCGACGCCCCCGCTCGTGCCCGTCAGGTGCAACCCTCGGCGCGCGGTGAGTTGGAGATCACATCGCTGTTGGAAATGTATCTGAAAGAAGAGTTGCTGGGAGTTGAGAAAATGGGTCGCGGTTTTGCTTGGCTGGATACAGGCACCCATGGGTCTTTGCTGGATGCTGGCAACTTTGTGCGCACTCTGACCGACCGGCAAGGTATGCAAACCGGGAGCCTAGATGAAATCGCCTGGGCGAACGGCTGGATCGACGACGAAGCTCTGGCCAAGCGGGCACAATTGTACGCAAAGTCCTCGTACGGTAAGTATCTCGAACGACTGCTGGATTAAGTTAGAATATCCCTTTGCGGAAGTCCCGAGGCACCCTAACTAGTAGCGGGAGGCTAGTAGGTCCGGTGTCAATTTTCGTTGTCGACGTTTCGGGCAAGTGCGCCGAGCGAGGGGCCCCAAAATTGCTCACGCGCCAAGCGCGCATTGATCGGCCTTTGATTTCCGTGCAATGAGTGGGGCCTGACGTTGTTATTGCGTTTCCTGTGTGCTGATCGTCCAAGCTTTCTCCTGAAATACATCTCGGGCAATCGAGCGAATTTCAAGCAGTATTGGATTTCGTTGCGTTCCGCGCACAGCGTTCTTTATCCGTTTCTCGCCATACAACGCACGTAGTTGTGCCTGACCATTTTCCGTGAGTTTCTTCCTTTGTTCGGAAGAATAGCTCTTTGTTTTAGCATGATAAACGAAGCAATCTGTCGCCACGGCGCACAAAAAGCCTGCCTCTTGGGCGCGTAGATTCAAATCGTTTTCCTCACCGTACCCTTTAGGAAACCGGACCTCATCGAAGAGGCCTACAGTCTCCAAAACAGTCCTTTTGATTGCCAGGCAAAACCCGTTGATTTGTTCAACGACCGGATACGTGAATCGAGTAGCAATTTCAGCGCAGAACTTGTTAATTGATTGCAGTGTCTCAGTGTCCGATTTGACCAGGTTTGGAGACGCATTCGGACCTGGCATGTCAGGAATGGACTGCCACCCACCCGCGTTCGAGAGCGGTCCCGCGATTCCAATAAGCGGGTGTGCGTGCAGACAATTGTGTATCTTGTTGATCCAATCACCCACAACGATCGTGTCGCTGTTCAAGAGAATGATTGTATCACGATCACTCTGCCTCAAACCTTCATTGGCGGCCTTGCAGAACCCGCTACCTTTGTCACGGCGGATCAAAAGTACATGGTCTAAGTTGTTAGACGCGACAGCTTCACAGAACTCCTTTGTCTGTGCTTCCGACCCATCGTCGACAATAATTAGGCGATCTTCGGGCCCGAGTGTAGGCAAGACGGATTCGAGGCAAATTTTCACATCGCCAAAGCTGTTGTGAACACAAACGATAACATCTGCAGGGGTCCTGCTTGTCGGGGTGTGCATTATTTTTTGTCCGATTTTGCGTAGTGTTTCATTCGGAAGAATTCGGCAGAACAATCAATAGTCTCAGTCAGCGGCGTAAACTTGATCTCGGGAACTTCCGCCATAGCCAGCGGAAGAGACAATTGGTCTCGTTTAGACCCCCTCGACAACAAACCCCACCACTTAGCAAACATTTTCTGCACCGCGGAAGATGATGGTCTCAGAACCATTGCCATTGTCTCATACAGGTTGTCGGTTTTTTTTCTAGAGGGGTAATCGATGCGCGCAAGATGTTCAGCGAGTTCTATCGCATTCTCCTTACCCAACCTGGCACATGCCGCAGCTTCTGAAATTATGCTGCCGCGAGAAGAGTGCTTGAAAGTTGCAAAGTCGAATGCTGTGTCGCTAATGCCTGCGATCACATCTTCAGGATCTCGACAAAGTAATACGTTTCCATCCACCCAAATAACCCATTCGAAATCTTGGAAAAAAACTGGAAGGCATAGCTTTACGAAGCGCGCCCTACGACGAGGATCGACATGGTGATACGGCGAATGAACCTGTTGCCAGCCAGAAAGTGAGTCGAATTTCCTTTCCGAGAATACGAAAAACTCCGATGCGTTCTTCCATGCTGGATCAAACGGCATCAGACCATCATAGTCACCGAAGATGGCAGTGACGACGGCGATTTTCTTTCCGCCCGAGTTTGTAATTTTGAAGGGGTCCAACACTTGGTCGTCATCGGGAGACAACGCATGTTCCCCTCGGCAACCAATTTTTATCCCGCACCGAACCACATATTCCAAACCCCAAGCAGAAAGTGACTTCCCGTCCTCCCCCGCAAGAGCGTTGTTGGGTGCGAATGCAAACTTTCGTCCTTCATCACGATAGTGATCGAAACAAGACTGTGATTGACTAAGGTTATGGGTTTGCGCGTACCAAATGGGATCTAAATTTGCGGATATTGCATCTGCTTCAGTTCGAAATTGACCGCTGGATGAAAGCTCGTCTTCGCTCAGATAGCGCCCGAACTTACTGTATTCGTACGCACGTCTTGTTTCTCGATCTGCAAAAATAATTTTCAAAGATGTCGAGATTGAATCACCCTCAACTATTTGCAAGCGCCGACGAATTGATTTCGACAGTCCCATAATGCCTCCAAGATTTACTCCTCGGTCCTATCCCTCGGCTGGCACAAGAATCAACCCGGAATCTGTTGCAAACTTTTGACCATTGAACGTCGTCGCTTTGGTGCCTTTGCGGTGAGCTGCACCACCAAGGTCGATTGCGGCGGGGTGCAGAACGAGGTGCTAGGCTCAGACCGGGGCTACAGAGTCGCGCCTAGGCTCCATTTCGGTAAGATAGGGGCAGAAGGTAGCATAGGAGAGGCCGCATTCAGTCATGTGCATATTTGATCCGAGTGCCGCTCGCACGTTTGTCACGCAGTTCTGCGATCTGATCATGAGTATAGATATGCACGTGCCTGCGAGACACCTTCTATCAGACCCGGTTTTGGAGAAGCAGGATGTGCTTGATGACAGAGAACCAGATAAGGGGCGATTTCGGCGGCCCACTACGCACTAACAATCAATTTTGACCTCCTAGGTGGGGCTGAACAACGGGAGTAGATGAACTCGCGTCCAAACCCCAAGGAGAATTAGCATTGAGGATATCTTCAACTCGCTGGAGGCAATTTTCTACTCCGAATATGGTAGGTCGGTCGTTGTTGCGGTTCGCTCTTGAGCAATCCCCCTCTCGATACACCACCAAATTGATCACTGGAATAAGCGCCTTTGGAAAGCCCGCCTGGTGACGTTTGCTCTTTTGACTTTCAGACCTTCGGGTTATGCCCCGCTTAGGATTGGCAAGGCGGTCAATGTTGGGGGTATCGTTACCGCTAGGTCAGCGGTCGGCGCAGATCATGATGCGCCCCCTCGAATCCTATAGTCGGGGGGGCTACTCGAACAGGGAACTGGCAGGGTGAAATTGAAGTTACGGCGTTTCACCACTTTCGACGAGCTCAAGCGCAAAGCTCTCTGGGCCAGTTTGGCACCTTACCTGATAGGGTTGTGGGGCAATGTAACGCCAGCCGAGATCGGCGCCGATTTCCTGAAGCGCGATTGCTTCAAATGCGAGCGGGACTGAATCCAGATAGAGAAGCGTACCAGCATGAAACGCATGAGTTTCAAACCGAAATTGCCTGATATCCGCAAAGCGCGGTGGTGCGTATCGAACAGTCAAAAAGATGATGTCTTCGCCGCAGTAGTTCGCGCGATTGAATGCTGCTAATTCCAGCTGTCCCGGCTCTTGCGGGAAAGTTTGGGTGGTGCGTATTCCAGCCGCTGGTTCAGAAAGTACGATCCGATAAACTGGTTCGCTGTCTTGCCCTTCAAAAGTCAAAACAGCTTCAAGATCATGTGTCCTTAGGCGTTGATCGTCCCATTCGTAGGTAAACAGTTTTTGACCATCCCCCAGTGCGATTTCCTGAGCAGACAGCGCCGAAGCCGCCATTAATGACAAGGATATCACCAGAAGGGTCTTCACTGATCTTCGAAACCAACGCGCAGCGTTGGAGGATTTGCAAGCATTCGAGAATGTCCCCTCGCCGTGTGTTTTTCCAACGGCCATCTTAGCTGTCTGCGGCTCTATTGATAATAGCTCTTATCGCAGCGGTGGTGCTTTGGGCAATGCGACGATCCGCGAGAACGCTAAGACTGCTATTAACCCAGAATAGTGTGGCTGAGCGCGCTCCATGCTAAGGCTCTGAAAGAAAGTCCGGGTCCTGCTCGAAATTGATAGCCTCTCGGAACAACGCCTGATGATTCCTCGAGAAGTCGCGATAGTTTGCTCTCCCGGTAAGATGCTTCGGACCAAGTTCCCGAAAATGCCAACTCTCGTAAACCCAAGAAACAGGTGCGTGCTTGTCGTCAGATATCCGGGCCGATGCAGTTGGGATAACTGCTGACGATCTAAAGACGCAAGAACAGGTGTCCGCTACAGCCAGAAACTCTGTCCCGACCATCCCCAGGGCGGTTTCTGCGGCACCGCTTAGAAGGGTGCCGCAGACAGGGTCGTGGTTAGAATGACCAGCGCAGCCCGGCGCGCAGGAACGGGCCCTGCGCGTCGCTGCCGATTTCCTGCTCGGCATTCAGCTCGAACAGCATGTCCTGAACCACCTCTTTCTCGAAGCCGATCCCGGCGCGGGCGCCAGTGAAGTCGGTCGAGGCAAAGACCAGCGACTGGGTCGTAGAGAACACGGTCACATCCGTTTCACTGGTTCCCAGATCACGCCGCAGAATACCGCTCAGCTGCGCGCTCAGAATGCCGCCGTTTTCGAACTGCCTCTCGATCTCCATACCCAGCTGAGCTTCGACGACCTCGGTGGTGACATCGCCGACTGTGGCGTTGGCGGCCGACCGTGTTTCGGTATAGCCATCGTCTTTCTGGTTGGTATAGCGGGCGCTTGCAAAACCAAGCAGTTCGAAATCGCCACTCACGTTGAAACCACGCTCAACCGCGACATGCGCCGTCAGCAACCTGCTGTTATAGTCGGCATGTGCATCGTCGCCGCCGCCGATATGGCGCGTGCGATCCGTCGAGAGCCAGCCATAGCCAAGCCCCGCCTCGAGCGTATAGCCACCAAACTGACGGCCCACCGCAGCGTCCAGGTAGAAGCCGGTCGTATCAAAGTCGGTCGAGGGGTTGTCGCCGTCCGCCGTGAACACGCCCATGCCAACGGCCAATGCAAGGCCATTGTCCATCCGTCCGCTAAAGCCGGCGCTGCCATTCAGCAGCGATACGTCCGTCTCGGCACCGGAATCCATGTCGAATTCGCGATATTCCCCGTTGATCATCGCATAGGGCCGGAAGCCGAACGCGGTTGCGCCCTGCGCGACCTGCGGTGATGACGCATAGTTCAGCGCGTTGCCGCTGGTGCCGACCACACTTCCGTAGAAGGCCACGATATCGCCCGAGAACGCGATGTCGTCCGCATCAACAGCCGCATAAACCGGTGCCGATCCGCCCTCATCGTCGACAAACCAAGCCGAGCTTTCGTCGGACACGGTTGTCACGAACGCGCCTGCGCCGGGGGCCACATCTTCAAAGCGGAACACGGCGCTGCCGCCCTGCGCGTCGAGATTGACGTTGTGCGCGTTGACCCGGATGATGCCCTGGGCGTCATCCTTGGTGTCGCCGTTGAGCGTGCCCGAACCCGTTCCCAGATAGACGGCATAAACCTCGTCATTTCCCGAAACGCGAATGGTCCCCAGATCGTTGATCGTGCCATCGAAATTGTCGAACTGAATACCTGCCGCGCGGGCTCCGGTGGCGCCGGTTGCATGGGCGGTGATCTCTCCGGTGTTCGAGAATGAGCCCTGCATGTCGTCGACGTATACGCCATATGCTTCGGCCTCGGAATCGTGCGAGATCGCCGTCGCGGTGATGATGCCGGAATTGGTGATAGTCCCACTCAGGTCATCGGTCAGATACAAGCCGGCTGCCGTGGCAGAGTCTTCGGCCGCCTCGGCGCGCAGCGTCATGGTCCCCGAGTTGATGATTGATCCCGAGACGTCATCCCCGATATAGATGCCCGTCGCTGTTGCTTCGCTCGCGGTGTTAAGCGACTCGGCGGTACCGGTAATGGTGCCCGAGTTGATCACGGTTCCGGATACAAGACCTTTTAGATACATACCGCCCGCGTAGGCTTCATCGTCGGTATCGGCACTTGCAAAAGCGGTGATTGTACCACTGTTGATGATGGTCGCGCCTTCAAGCACATCATCATCGACGTGGATACCATAAGCCGAAGCGTCGGATTCAACCGCAATTGCTGTGACCTTGACCGTACCGCTGTTTTCAATCCGGCCCGACAGATCACCATCGACATGAATACCATAAGCCGTCGCTTCGTAAGTTTCCGGAGCCGACGCCATGATATCCAGCGTGCCCGTGTTCACGATCACACCGGCCGCATCGCCATCGACGTAAATCCCCGAAGCAGACGCGGTACTGTCGATCTTGGTTATGGCGACGGATTTGATGGTACCGGAGTTTAAAATCTGACCCGTTTCCAGCAGATCATCCTCGACATAAATCCCCCACGCATAGGCATATTCGTCGGCGAATGATCTCGAGCGGATATCAATCGTACCCGTGTTTTTGATCAGGCCCCCGGCATCGCCATCGACAGCGATGCCATAGAGTGACGCGGTGCTTCCAGCAGCGGTGTCGATTAGCCCATCGAGCTTGATCGTGCCGGTGTTGATGATTTCACCGGTCTCAGTAAGGTCGCCGTCGACATAGATACCCCAGGCCTCGATGTCGTCATTCGTCGATTCCACATCAATCTCGATGGTGCCGTTGTTCACGATTGAACCGGCAACGTCACCGTTGACCTGTATCGCATAGATATCCTGCGGATCCGACCCCGTGATATCCAGCGAGATGGTGCCGTTGTTCACCAGTTCACCGCCTTCAAGCAGATCCCCATCCAGCCGCAGGCCTGTCGCGGTATCGGTATCGGACGCAACGACCGAAATTGTCCCGTTATTGGTTGCTGTGCTGGAATAATCCGTCGCAATTGTAAGGGCAGCGGCGGCCGTGGACGTGATCTCGATCGCGCCGCTTTCGGTTATCTCGTGATCCCTATCGGACGAAGTGGTAAGAGGGGTCGTGACCACCGTCGAAATCGTGTCCGCGTATACCGCCCCGGTGGACAGCGCGATCATCGATACCTGTGCCAGCAACGCAGCGGGTGCCGCACTGACGATTTGACCTTTCCATTTGAAAAGGCGCCCCCCACGGAGCTTGGAGGCGTCCGCCCCCGATCCATTGTTAGACATATACTATCCCGTTAGATTTTTTTGTCTTTTTTGTTCGAAGCTCGCCGCGCCTACGCGATCGGCTCCGCTTACAAGCTGTTAAAAAGCCGTTAACAAATATGCAATCTACCAGTTTTGCATTGCATAAGATGATCGGTTGCTGTTGGAAATCCGTAGGAAAACTGCAACACAATGCGGCAACTTTGCGGCGTAGAGATTAAGCCTTCGTCGCGCGCCAGTCCGGAGTTACTTGGATGTCAAAGAACCAGACCCTGCCCGTCGGCGAGGCCTACAATCAGGGGCTTCAGGCCTATGAAGCGGGGCAGCTGAAACAGGCGGTAAATGTCCTCAACCAGGTTCTGCAGGCGGCCCCCACCTATGCGCCCGCGCATCAGCTTCTTGGCGTGATCGCGTTTCAGACGGGTCAGCCCGGCCCGGCTGAACATGCCATGCGCGAAGCGATCCGGCTGCAGCCGGACAATGCCGGGTTTCTGGCGAATTTCACCGAGGTGCTGCGCACGAACGGAAAACCTGAAGAGGCAATCAAGGTCGGCAAACGTGCAGTTCAGCTTGCCCCCGGTGTTGCAAGCGCGCATTCGAATCTTGGGCTGGCCTATTACGATATGGGCGACCTGTCCGAAGCCGAGGCGTCCCAGAAAAGAGCGCTGGCGCTACAGCCCGATCTTGTCGCAGCATTGAACAATCTTGGCTCGATCGCCCGCGACAACGAGGATCAGGCGGGGGCGATTTCTTTCTATCGTCAGGTTCTTGAGGTGCGCCCTGATCACCTGGAAAGCGTCAACAATCTGATATCCGTTCTGATTGAAGCCGAGGCCGCCGACGAGGCGCAGGTGCTGGCCGATGACTACCTTGCGCGCGGCAGTGTTTCCGCGGAACTGCATCGCAATCGCGGGCGGCTTCATGTCTTGCAAAGCGAATGGGACGAGGCCGAACGCCGGTTCCGCAATGCGATTTCGCTGGATGATGCAAAGCCCGAATCTTATGTCGGCCTTGCACAGGTCCTGACCGAAAAAAACCTGCATGATCTTGCCCTTCTGGAGGCTGAGAAAGCGCAGCGCATAGATCCCGGGCACGCGCCGGCCTATCACTATATCGCCGTCTGTAAATCGCATCTGGGCGACATAGATGCAGGCTTTGCCAATTACGAAAAGACACTCGAGCTCAAACCGGATTTTGCCGCTTCGATGATCGCCTTGGGCCATCTGGAAATGGAGCGCGGCAATTTTGATGCGGCCCGGCGCTGGTTCAACAAGGCTGCGGAAAAAGAGTCCGCGCGGATGAATGCTCAGATCGCGCTGGTCCGGCTGGACAAGGTCACCGAAGACAACCCCGATTTTCAAGCATTGCTGACGGCATTGCCCGAGGCCGAAAAGATGCTTCCCGAACAGGCGGTTTCGTACCATTACGCGCTGGGAAAGTGCTATGAGGACCTCAAGCACTATGACAAAGCGTTTCCGCATTTCGCAAAGGGGGCTGCGATCAAGCGCAGCACGATCGATTTCGATGCTGACGAGATCGAGGAAACCGCCGGGGACCTGATTTCGAGCTTTACGCCGGAGCTGATTGCCGACTTGCGCAAAAGCGCCGTCGACAGCAGTCAGCCGATCTTTGTCGTGGGTATGCCAAGATCGGGGACCACCCTGACCGAAGCAATCCTTGCCAGCCATCCGGATGTTTTCGGTGCCGGAGAGCTGAGCTATTTGCACAAGCTTTTTGCCGATCAGCAGCGCGGCGGCAACAAGAAGACCGGCAGCCTGATCGCCAGCCTGTCAGAGAGTGAGCTTTCAAGACGTACCCAACGGTATCTCCAGCAACTCGATGCGCACGCACCTGGAAAACCACATATCGTCGACAAAATGCCTGCCAACTTTCTAATGGTTGGCTTGATCCACGCGGTCATGCCCAATGCACGGATCGTGCATATCGCGCGTAACCCATTGGATACGTGCCTGTCTTGTTTCACCCGGGTGTTTCAGCGCAGCCAGCTTCACAGCTATGATCAGGTCGAGCTGGGCCGGTATTTCAATGCCTATGTACGTGTTATGCGACATTGGAAGGCTGTGCTGCCAGAAGACAGTTTCCACACAATTCACTATGAAAATCTGATCGAAGACATCGATTCCGAAGCACGACGCCTGATCGCCTTTTGCGGTCTCGAATGGGATGATCGTTGTCTCGAGTTCTACAAAGGAACGCGCCGCGTTCGCACCGCAAGCGTTCAGCAAGTGCGCCAACCGCTGTACCGCTCGTCAAAAGAGAAATGGCGCAACTACGAATCTCACCTTACACCGCTGATCGAGACGATCGGAGACACAAAAATCTCGTTCTGACATCAGAGATTTTCCACGCAGGGCCTCCCTCCGTTCAGATCATCATCTCAATCCGCGCCTGCCCAAACCGGGCCAGCACTGCCGGGATTTCAGCCTCTGGTATCAGGCACAGCGCGGTTGACAGACCGTCGGCCGTAGCCGCTTGCGGGGCCGAGACCGAGATCGCCTGATGGGTCGGCCTTTGGCCTTGCGGGCCAAGGATGTGGCCCTGCTCGCCCCGCAGCATCGTGCCGCCGGGGGCCGAGGTGGCAACGGCGCGGTCCTGCAGTCTGATGCGCCGGATCACGCTGCCGTCAGGCCCTGCCAGCCCGATGCGCCAGGGGTCGCGCGTTGCGCGCTGGCCGAGGGCGGCGACCTCTCCCATATCGACCAGAACGTCGCGCAGGCCGTAGCTGCGCAGCAGGTCGGCGATGCGGTCGGTGATGGCCCCCTGTGCGATTCCGTTCAGGGTGATGGCCGACCGGCCCGGGTCGGGCAGACGGATCGCATCTGTGCCCACATAGACCCGGTTCCAGCCGATAAGCCGCCGGGCGCGGTCCACGTCGGCCCCGGTGGCCAGTGCCTGCCACAGCGGCTGAACCGTGGGATCAAATGCCCCGCCCGAGGCGTCGTGGATCGCCGAACACAGGCTCAGCAGGTTCAGCAGCTCGGGCGCAGGGGCCTGCAGCAGGCCGGTGCGGTTCAGATGGCTGATTTGCGAGGTGGGGCGGTAGAGGCTGAAGATCTCTTCAAGCCGGTTCAGCTCTGCCTCGACGGCGGCGAAGATCGGCGCGGCTTGTGCGTCCGACAGACCCTCAAGCCGCAGGCTGGCCGGTGCGCCCAGCGCGATGCCGGACCAGTGCGCGGCGCTGCTGGCGGCCGAGGCCGGGACCGCCGCACAGGCGGCCGAGATGGCAAGAAAGCGGCGGCGGGACAGCTGTGTCATTCCGGTGTCTCCAGAACCAGGGTCAGATCGACGGGGCCCAGAACCTCGGCGTCGGGGATGTCGGACAGGGACAGCGGCGCGCCGCCATACTCGCCCATAAAGGCCTCGGCCGCGGTGGGATCGCCAAACGGCACAACCTCGCGTGCGCCCATGCCGCCCGCCACATTGGCACCAACGACAAAGCTGGCCTCATCCGCGTTGATCCAGTTCGAGATACCCGGCTGCCGCCAGCTGGGCGCGACGCTCATGTCGCTGACATATACGGCGGTGATCTTGGCGTCACGTTCGGGGCTTTTCAGGTAAGCCACCATGTCGCGCACTTGTGCGAAAAACAGGGGCGCGGGGTAGCCTTCCAGATGGATCTGCCCCTTGGGCCCGCCATGTTCGGCGATGTTCATCTGGCAGAAAAAGCTGAGCGCGCCAGGGGTCAGGTCCACAGGGTCGGGGGCCTCGGCGACCTCTTCCTTACAGGCACTCAGCGCGATCAGGGCAATCAGGCACAGGCGTTTCATGGTTCGACCCTCCGGAACGCCAGCCGCGCGAGGGCAAAGCCAATCACCGGCCAGATCAAAAGCGATACAGGCGCGGCCCAGACCGGCAGGGCCTGCGCGGCCCCGGTCATGCCGGACGCCATAGCGACGCCTTCGGTTGCGGCGATGTTCCACAGACGGAATGCGTCGGCCGGGTTGGCCACCATCACCCATGGAAAGACGGATTGGGTGAAGACGCCGCCCTTGTCCATGACGACGGCCCCCAACAGGCCCAGATCATAGAGGACGACAAAAACCAGCCAGAGCCCGGCCGACAGACCCGCCGCCGCCGTGGCGCCCTTAGCCAATGCGGACAGCAGGTATCCCAGCGCCAGAAAGACAGCGCCCAGCAGGATGGATGTGAGGATCAGGCGCGCCAAGGCCATCAGGCTCTCGGGCCCCGCGCCACCGAAGAAGGCGGCCACCGCGCCTGCGGTGCCAAACCCCACGGTCATGGCAAAAGCCAGCGCCGCCAGATGGGCGGTGAATTTGCCCAACAGGATTTCTCCGCGCCCCGCGGGGTAGGACAACAATAGGGAAAGACTGCCCCGGTCTACGTCTCCGGCGATGGCATCAAAAGAAATCATCAGCGCCAGCAAAGGCGCAAGGTAGACCGACAGCGTGGTCATCGACGCGACCGAGACGGTCAGCATATCGACCCCTAACGTGCCGGTTGGCGCGCTGCCTGCAAAGGTCAGCGCCAGCGCGAACAGCACCATGATCAGCGTCGCGACCAGCAGCCAGCGGTTGCGGCGCAGGATCAGCATTTCGGTGCGGGTGATGGCGAGGAAGCGGGTCATAGCCTCTCCTCCTGTGCATAATGGCGATAGAGATCTTCCAGCTTGGGCGGAGTCATTTCGACATCCGCCACCGCATCGCCCAGTCCGGCGATGCGGCGCAGGGCCTCCATCTTGTCTTCAGGGGTGCAGAGCAGCTCCACCGACGCCCCGTTGATCCGGCTGCCACCCAGTTCGGCGGCCAAGGCGTCAGCGTTGGCACTGGCGCGCACTTTCAGGCGGATCGGCAGACCGGCCAGCGCAGACAGGTTGGTCAGCGTGTCATCGGCCACCATCCGACCCTTGCGCATGATGGCGATGCGGTCGGTCCGGGCCTCGACCTCGGTCAGCGCGTGAGATGCAATCAGAACTGCCGTGCCTTGCCCGGCCAATTCATCGATAATGGCGTACAAATCCTGCCGCGAGATTGGGTCCAAACCCGATGTGGGTTCATCCAGCAAGGCCACTTTCGGCTGACCCAGCAGAACCTGCGCCAGACCCAAACGTTGCCGCATCCCCTTGGAATAGGCCCCAATCCGGCGGTCGAGCGCATCGCTCAGGCCAACCCGCTCCAACAGGCCGGGTACATCCGCCTTCGCGCCCGACAGCTGGGCGAACAGGGTCAGTTGCTCGCGTCCCGTCAGCGCCGGATGGAACGACACCGCCTCGGGCAGATAAGCCGTCTCGCGCCGCGCCTGCGCGCTGCCGGGGGTGGCGTCTCCGATGCGAATGGTGCCACCCTCAATCGGGATCAGGCCGAGGATGGATTTGATCAGGGTCGATTTGCCGGCACCGTTATGGCCCAGCAGCGCGACTCGCTGACCGGGGGCAAGAGACAGGGTGATATCGTCAAGAACGCGGGTCTTGCCACGGTCCTTGCAGACTTGGTTAATCGTCAGGGCCTTATCCGTCATGAGGCACCTTTTTCATAGCTGGGGGTTCAGGGGCTTGCATCAAGGGATTGCTGTCCATCACACCGCCCGGCAACAGTGCCGGGAAGGCCGATTGCGACCAGCGCACCAGCTGCACGGCAGGCGAGCCAAGCAGCAGTTTGGCTGCGGGTTGGGTCCACAGCACATGGTCCATTGAATCGTTGGGGCGATAGGGGGCATCGGCCACGCCGTTGCCATCCACATCATAGGCGGCGAAATCGGACCAATAGTTTCCGCGCCCGTCTTCTGACCACTCGACCCATTTGGTCGAGACGTATTTCACCTGCGTCCGGTTGCCAACAAAGGCATTGCCGACGATCCGGTTGCGTTCACTGCCGGCGGTAAAGTGGATGCCGATGCCGCAACCTTCAAACCAGTTATCGGTGAATTCGTTCTTGTTCGAATTATAAAGGAAGGTGCATTTCTCTTTTGCACCTTTCACCACATTGCCGGTGATGACGCTCTTGTTGGCATAGTTCAGCATCACGCCATGCTCGCGGTCGTCAATCGACACATTGTCGGTGACTTTGACATTCGAGGTGAACATCACCGCATAGCCCAGATCGTTGCCGATCGAGACATTGTTGCTGACCACAGAATTGTCGGCATACATATAATGCACGGCAAAGCGCAGATCGCGGAACAGGTTGCCGGTGAAGGTGTTCTTCTTGGACGAGTTCACAAAAATCCCGTCGCGGCCATAACGGATGTCATTGCCTTCAACCATCGCACCCGGCGCGTTCCAGACATAGACGCCATTGCCGCGTTCGTTCATGCGCTGGTCTTGCCGCCCTTCGATCCGGTTGCCCCGGACGATACTGTCCTTGGCCCCGTGGATGTCGATGCCGTAAAGATTGCCCAGCAGCACATTATCCTCGATCAACGGCGCGGTGGCCGTCTTGGTCAGCTGGATACCGCTGTCGATCCCGTCATGGCTGTCGCCTGATCCGATCACCGTCAGCCCGCGCACGATCACGCCGGGCCCGGTCACGGTGATGACGCTGCCCTCACCCTGTCCGTCAATGGTGGCCTGTCCCAGCCCGTCAATCGTGACGGGCCGGTCCAGAACAAGCGTTTCGGTGTAAACACCGGGGCTCAGGCGGAGAGTGTCTCCATCCGCCGCCTGCGCCAGTATCTCGTTGATGGCCCCCGCCCGGTTGGGCACATCCCAGTCCGCCGCCCAAAGGGGCGAGCCGAGCAGGAGCGGTATGAGCAGGGACCAACGCATGTTTACGCGCTCCGCGGCTCAACGAACATCCGGCCGCGCATTTCCATGTGCAGCGCGTGGCAGAACCACTGGCAATAGAACCAGTGCACGCCCGGACGGTCGGCAATGAACGTGACCGAGGCGGTGGCCTGCGGTGCAACTTCCATCGCGACGCCGAAGTTCGACAGGCAGAAGCCGTGGGTCACGTCGTCCACATCATCCAGGTTGGTGACATAGACAGTGACTTCATCGCCTTGCTTGACGGTGAACTTCTCCATGCTGAACACAGGCGCAGTCGAAGTCATGTAGACCCGCACCTTGTTACCATCGCGGATCGGTTCCTCAGCGCCTTCGTCCAGATCGACGCCATCGGCCTCGGCCTGTTTGCGGGCCTCTTCCCACATCGGGTCGTTGCGATCCCAGACATTGACCGGGTTCACCTTCGACCGGTGTACGATGATCGAATCGTGCGGCTCGGCGAAGGTCGGGCCGTCATGGACCACCTTCATCTTGTCGCCCGAGATGTCGATCAACTGCTCGTTTTCAGGCTTCAGCGGACCCACGTTCAGGAAGCGGTCTTTCGAGAACTTGTTCATCGAAATCAGCCACTTGCCATCAGCCTCGGCAGTTTCACCCATCGAGGTCGAGTTGTGGCCCGGCTGATACTGCACGTCCACCTTGTCGAGGATCGGATCGACGTCCGAACCCGCATAGGCCTCAATCGCCTTGGCGATGTCCCATTTGACGATCTGGCTGTCCAGGAACAGCGTGGTATAGGCGTTGCCCTTGTTGTCGAACGCGGTGTGAAGCGGGCCGAGACCCAGCTGCGGTTCGGCAACGATGGCCGAGCGCGGATCGGCATCTTCGGAAAACAGCGCGTCGACCTTTTCCACATCGATCACGGACACGGTCGGCGACAGCTTCCCGTTGATCATGATGTGTTTCTTGTCGGGTGCTGCGTTCACGCCGTGGGGCGAGTTCGGGATCGGGATGTAGCGGGTGAACTTGTTGCCCGCGTCCTTGCGGCCGTCCACAACTTTGACGCCGTTCATCTCCTGATAGTTGCCCGCCTCGATACCGGCCTCAATCTCGGCCAGATTGAACACGACCACGTGGTCCAGTTCGCTCTCGGTCATCTCGGCCAGGTTCATACCCATTTCCGAGTTGTACGAGGTCGAGAAGGCGTATTTGCCCTGATAATCGCAGTCGGTGTTGTCGAGGTTGCCCGACACCATCACCTGCCATGCGATCTCCATCGTGTCGCCGTCAATCGCGGTGAAGATGTTCACGTATTGCGACGGATCGTCGAGGATCTGGCCGTCATTCACCAGCGGGGCCTCATGCTCACCATTGGCAAAGATGTAGCCGGTGCGCGGGTATTTCTGCGGACGCAGGCCGTGGATGTCATGCGCGTTCGGGATCTCGATGATCTTGTCGCATTTCATCACGTCACAACGCACACGGGCCACGCGGGTGTTGGCCTTGTCGTTCATGAACAGATAGCGGCCGTCATAGGTGCCATCGGTGAACGACATATGCGGGTGGTGAAGGTCGCCGTTGTCATAGGTGACCTTGCCGTTTGCGGCCAGGAAATCCTTGGTTTCCGGCAGCAGACCTTCGGTCAGAACCTTCAGCGATTCATTGGTCTGGCCCCAGCCTGTGGCCGAGCAGCGGTTGAACACCGGTACACGCATCAGCTCGCGCATCGAGGGCACACCCAAAATACGCAGCTCACCGGTCTGGCCCGAGGACCAGAAGCCGTAATACTCGTCCAGTTCACCGGGCTCCAGATGCTGCTTGGCTGCGGCGCTGGCCTCTTTCGCGGTCATCAGGGTCGAGCCGAGGCCCGTCCCAGCAATCACCGCGCCGGTTGCGGTCGCGCCCAGCATCCCGCGGCGTGTGATGTTCAGTTTCTTGTCATGTTCCGACATGATCGTCCCTCCTTTTAGGAAACGGTTTGCGGTTTGGCGTTCGGATGGTTCGCCGGTGGTTGTCCGAGCGGGGTCTTCATCTGGACCGACCCTGTCTTGGCCCGCCGTTTCAGCTGGCGGATAACGACGGGACATTTGTCCTCGGACTGATAGAGCACCTGACAATGCAGGCAGGTGACGCACTCGTTGGGGTTAATCTCACCGGTGGGGTGGATTGCCTGAACGAGGCATTCATTGGCGCAGGTCTGACAGGGGGTGCCGCAATCCTTGTAGCGGCGCAGCCAGTCGAACATACGAATACGGGCCGGGATCGCCAGCGCGCCGCCCAGCGGGCACAGATAGCGGCAGTAGAACCGTTCCACGAACAGCCCGATCCCCAGCAGGGTCAGCGCAAAGACCACAAACGGCCAGTCGCGCATGAATTTCAGGATGATCGCGGTCTTGAACGGCTCGACCTCGGCATAGGTTTCGGCCAACGGGATCGAGACAAAGCTGATCCCGAACAGCACCAGAAAGATCATGTATTTCGCAGGCCAAAGGCGTTCGTTCAGACCCCATGGCAAGGTCCATTGCGGCACCTTGAAGGCCCGTGCGATCTTGTTGGTCAACTCCTGCAACGCACCAAACGGACACAGCCAGCCGCAATAGGCCCCACGGCCCCAGAACAGCAGCGCGGCAGCGACGGCGAACCACTGGATGAAGACCAGCGGGTCCAGCAGGAAGGCATCCCACGAGAAGCCCGTGCGCAGGCTGCCCGCCAGCGCCATCAGGTTCACCACGCTCAGCTGCGCGTTGGCGTACCAGCCGATGAAGAACAGCGTCATGGTCAGATACCCGATGCGGAACCAGTAAAAGACCCGCGCATTCATGGTGGCATGGAACTGGAAGAAGAAGGTCGCGGTCAGCACCAGCAGCATCGCGCCCAGTACCCCGATTTCAACCGTGCGGTCCTTCCAGATGCGTTTCCACAACTCGGCTTTCGCTGCCGCCTCGCTGGTGGCGTCATCGACAACGACAGGGGCCGCGACGGGCAGCAGATACTGCTCGGGCAGTTTGTAGCCCAGATCGAAGGTCAGGAATGTTTTCTCAACCGCGCCCACGGCCCGCTGCGCCAGCAGTTGCAGGCGGAACGGCTCGGCGGGGTCGAACTCGGCATCGGCGGGGATCTTGAAGATGTCCAGTTCGGTGAAGCTTGGGGCATCAGGCGCAGCAACCTCGCCCAGACGGCGCTGCTGCTTGTCGAAGAACCGCACCGAGTTGTCGCCCTGGATCAACTGAATCCGGTCGAAAATCCCGCCCCGGACATAGCCCGAGCCCTTGAAGCTATAGGCCCCGCGCCCCAGCACCAGAATGGCCTGTTCGCCCTCGTCCAGCCAGTCGACCATGTTCTGATATTCGGCCTCGCCCAGCAGCGATTTGCCAATCGAGGGCACCGAGACCAGCGCCATATGCATGTCAATATAGGTGTCATCAGGTTCGCCGGGTTCAGGGCGCTTGATGGCGCGTTGATCGCCGGTGGCTTCAAACGCCGCATTGACCTGCCCGATATCCAGCGTCAGCCGCCGCACCGAGCCGTCGCCGGATAGGGTGGTCCAGTCATAGATGGCGTCCTGTGCCATATCGACCTCGCGCTTGGGCCCGTCGGCCTGCGCAGGCGCCAGCCCCCCCAGCCCCAGTGCGCGCGCCACCTTGATGCCGCCACGCACAAGACTGTCATCAATCACCATGATCGTGACGGTCGCACCCGAGATGATATCGAGGTCATGCCCTTCACCGCCCGTCTCGGCTTCAACCTTCAGGTCCAGCCCGGCATAGCCTTCGGTCAGCTCGACCATGCGGGAATTGGGAATGCCGATCAGCACGATCGGTTCGGAGTGTTTGACCAGTTGCACACCCGTCAGCACGGCCTCATCATCGATGGCGGCGACCACATGAATGGGCTTGCCGGAATACCCGGTGGTGCCGACGAAGTCAGAGGTCAGGAAGGCCCAGGCCACGGTCTCGCCCCCCTTCAGGACGGGCGCAACCATGACATCATCGCGCACCGGGCCAAAGGCATCGGCACCAGGTGCCAGATCGGCGGGATCAATCTCGGGCAAGAAGCTGGCAAGGCTGTCGGCATGGGCGCTGATCGCCATCAGGCAGGACAGGACAAAGGCCAGCAGGAAATGGATTGCGCGACTTACGACCACGGCGCACCTCCGGTAATTTGGGTGAACGCCATGGACGCGCGCGGGGCGCGTTCAGATTCTATTTGGATTGCGCACGGGGGTCCCCGGGTTTCGGGCCACAGCCAATTCGAATTGTACAAAACGGAAGATGTGCTGTTTTGAACCTGTACAAATCGGACGATTTCCGCGTGAGCCACCAGCGGCAGCTCTGGCATGGGTGCCGCGCCGGTGATCGCGCACAATGCGCAATCGGCGCATTTGGGGCAATACGCGGTCGGGTCTTCGGCACCCTCCTCAAGGTCGACCTCGACCCAGACCGCGCCGCCTTCCGAGCAGATCTCCACCCAGACACTTTCACCGGGACTCGCCAGCGCCGGCCCAAAGGTCTGCAACAACAAAAGGACGATGCCCGCCAACCCGACCGCCGCGCGAACCGCGCGGGCAGGGAGATTGTGCAATGGGTTCAGGGCAGGCATGGAGTCTCCGACTCGGGAAGCTATGCCTCTGTGGTATGGGATTCGCCTGGGTGGATACTTGACTTAGGTCATTTGCTTTCAGGGCGATCAAAAATTAATCGTATTCCTGGATTTGCATTTATAATCAATTATCTGCCTCATCCATCAATCCACGCACCCACCGTCCGGCCAGCCAAGCGGCGGGTATGCCCAAGGGGATTGACCACAGGATTGCGGGCACCGGACCGATCCCACCAAAGCCCAATCCGTGTGAGATCAGACCGGCAAAAAACAGGTTGATGGCCACGGTCAAAGCCGTGGCCGGGTAAAGCAAAACGGCCAGTTTCCAGACCGGCCATTTGCCCTCAGTGGCTGGTGCCTTCCGAGAAGGTGATTTTGTTCCAGACATTATACTTCCCAGAGGGTTTGCGCATCGGCAGGCGGCGCACTTCTTCCAGCGTCTGCGCGTCATAAACGATCACCGCGCCGTCGTCTTCCCAGATGGAAACCAGCGCGTGACTGCCATCCTTGGTGAACTCAACATGGGCCACGGTCTTGCCCGGCGCAGGGCGCAAAGTCTTTACGATTTCAAGGCTTTGCTTGTCGATCACATGCATCGCGTCCTTGTTCGGGCCAAAGAACACATCGGCCCAGACATATGGCGAATTCTCATGACTGCGCATGAAGAAACCGGGCCCTTCGGTCTTGATCCGCTTGACCGTTTCCCAGCTTTCCATATCGATCACCGACACGGTGCCATCGGTCAGATGCGGGGTCGCCATCACGGTTGTGTCACCATGTTTCCAGGTGATCCCCGAGCCCAAATGCGGCATCCCCGGCAGGTCCAGATCGGCCACCTTATGACCGATCACCAGATCAATCACCTGCCCGCCTTTGCCATCGCGCGAGGCACCCATGACGTATTCATAGCTCTGGTCGAAAAAGAAATCGTCCAGATAGTCAGGCGTGGTGATCTTGCGCACCGGGAACGGATCGGGGTTCTTGAACTGCCCCTCGATGCGAAAATCATGCCCCAGCCCGAATTGCGGAGGGTTGGCGCCGTAAAACACCTCCCAAATCTCGGGCACATCTTTCAGCGCCAGCACAAAGCTTTCGCGCGGCGGGGCCTGATAGACGGCAGAGACGCGGCTGGGAACGCCTTTTTTACTTTTGACTTCAATGACTTTGGCCACCGACAGATCTTCTGTCGACAGCAGCGTCAGCGAGTTCGGCAGGTAATTCGCCACGGCGACCCATTTGCCATCTCCCGACATGGCGATGTTGCGGCTGTTCAAACCCGCGCGCACCCGGCCCACCTGTTTCAGCGCCCAGATGTCATATTTCTGCACCCAGCCATCGCGGGACATGATGAAGACATAGCGCCCATCGGGGCTGAACTTCGGCCCGCCATGCACGGCAAAAGGCGTCTCGAACCGGTCCAAAACCTCGAACGTATCCCCGTCCAGCACGCTGACATGGTGATCCCCGGTCTCAACCGCCAGCGTGATGTTCATCGGATCGCTGTCCCAGACGGGTGCGTCCACCGGCGTATAGTCCTCATCCAGAGTACGGCTGGCCATGATTTCGGCCTCACCCCAGTTCGGGTTGGTTTCCAGCGGGGATTTCAGCCACCCCGCCAGTTCCTCGATCTGCAAAGCGTCCAGTTCGTGCGAAAACGCCGGCATCTGCGTCGCTGTCCGCCCCTCAGCAATCACCGCCGCCACACGAGGTCCCCTCATCCGTTTCAATGTCTCAGGGATCAACGCAGGACCAACGCCGCCCAACCGGTTCTCGCCATGGCATGAGGCGCAGAATTCGGCATAGTCCGATGGAGCATCGGCCCAGGCTGCGCCCGTCAGCAAGAGCGAGCAAAATGCACTGATTTTCAGGGTGTTAAAAGAACTGATGCGCCGGATCATGGCTTTTCCCCCGGAACGGCGTGACCTGCAGGCGCTCGCCTGCATCTTCAACACCGATCTCTTGATTTGACAGATAGCAGGCCGGGTCCTCGGCCCACGGATCGCCGGTCAATTGCAACGCCCGAATACGGGTATTGCCGCCGCAGACGTCCTTGAGCTGACAGGCCCCGCAGCGCCCTTTGAGTGGGCGCGGACGGGTGCGCAACATCGCCAGCATCGGGTCATCGCTGGTCCACAGCTCGGAAAACGGTTTGGTCTTCACATTGCCGACCGTGTAATCGGACCAATAGGTATCCGGATGCACGCGGCCCAGATTGTCGATATTGGCCACGCCCAGCCCGCTGGAGTTTCCACCCCACGCCGCCAGATGCTCTCGCACATGCGCTGCCTTATCGGCGTCGAAATGCGCCCGGACCCAGTTCAGGAAATACCCGGCATCGGCATCATTGTTGCCGGTCACGATGTCCAGCGGGCGGCCACCGGATGCGGCCTCCCACGCGCGTTCCAGCAGCAGGTCCAGACCAGTGCGGGTGCGCAGATGTTCGGCATCCTCGCCCCGGTTCTTGTCGCCGCGCCCGGCATAGACAAGGTGGGACAGGTAGAACTTGTCGACACCCTCGTCATCGCACAGCTTCAACAGGTCGGGCAGATGATGCTGGGTGCCTTCGGTCAAGCAGAAGCGCAGGCCCACCTTGATGCCGCGTTTCTTGCATTCACGCACGCCGCGCAGGGCATCGGCAAAGGCACCTTCGACGCCCCGGAACCAGTCATTTGTGGCCCCGATCCCGTCCAGAGAGACTCCGACATAGTTGAACCCCACATCGGCGATCATGTCAGCGGTTTCATCATAAATCCGGGTGCCGTTCGTGGACAGCGCCAGCATCGGCACCAGGTCACGCGCACGTTTGGCAATGTCGAAGAAATCGAACCGGTCCAGCGGCTCCCCACCCGAGAGGATCAGGGCCGGGACGCGAAATTGGCCCAGATCCTCAAGGGTTACCATGGCTTGCTCGTGGCTGAGCTCGCCGGGGAAGGCCACATCCGCCGAGACGGTGTAGCAATGGCGGCATTTCAGATTGCAGCGCCGGGTCAGGTTCCAGATTACCACTGGCTTCACGGGACCGGGGCGGCGTTTGCGCACCGGGGTCGGTTTGACCAGTTGGTGCATGTATTCGGTCAGGCGGAACATATCTCAGCCTTTCGTTTTCAGGCGCAGCCCGGTCTTTTTCAGGATGCGCGTGGAATAGAGGATGTCTTTCGCCCGGCAGGCCTCACCAAGGATGGCCGCGATTTCGGCGCGTTTCTCCTCGACCTCGGCCCGGTCGGTACCATGGACCATGGCAAACAGGTTATAAGGCCAGTCGGGCAGCGCGCGGGGGCGTTCATAGCAGTGGGTGACGAAGGGCAGAAGGCCGATCTGGGTGCCCATCTCGGCCACCTGATCATCCGCCACATCCCACACGGTCATCCCGTTTGAGGTCATGCCCAGCTTGTAGTGATTGGGGGCCGCCGCGATACGCCGGATCACGCCGCGCGATTTCATGTCGGCGAGACGGAACATCAGGGTGTCTTCGTCCAGACCCAACCCTTCTGCCACCTGCGCGTAAGGCGCGGGCACCAGCGGCAGGCCGCCTTGCAGCGCCTCGATGATCTCTCTGTCTTTTGCGTCGATCATGCCGCCACCCGGAAGCCGATGAAGAATTCCTGAAGTTTGGGGAATTGCAGGACCGCGATCCCGGTTTCCCGTTCGATAGCCTCGGCTGCGGTTGCGACCCCCTCGGGTGTTTCGGTCGCCAGAACGAACCACATATTCAGCCGGTGCGTGCGCTCATAATTATGTGCGACCTCCGGATGCGCATTGACTTTGGTTAGGACGGTTTCGAAATCCTGCGGAGGTACCGCCATTGCGCACAGGCAAAACGCCCCACCCATGGCGGCGGCGTCGAAGAAGGGGCCAAAGCGGGTGATAACGCGGTCCTCTTTCATGCGGGTCAGACGGCTCAGAAGCTCGGTTTCCGCGATCCCCAACTCCTCGGCGATCACCGCGTAGGGGTGCGAGGTCAAAGGCAAGTCGTCCTGCATCCGGTTCAGGATGGCACGGTCTATGTCGTCGAGTGTCATGCCGCCACCTCTTTCGCCTGAATCAGTGCGCCGGTTTGCTTGAAGCAGCGGGTCGAGAACAGAACCTTGTGTCGGGCCCCTGCCATCTCGGGCAGCGCCGCGGCCCCGGCCAGAACCTCCATCGCCTCGGGGCGAGAACGCGCATGGATCATGGAATAAAGACGATAGGGCCAGACGCCTTCGACCGGGTTGCGCTCATAACAGAGCGTCACTCCGGGATGGGCAGCCAGCGCCGGACCGGCGGTGCCGACCTGATCGGCGGGCATGTCCCAGACCACCATCGCATTGGCGGACCAGCCCAAAGCGCGGTGGCGCACGATGACACCCAGGCGCGAGATGATCCCGGCCCGGTGCAATGCCTCGATCCGCTCCATCACATCGACCATGCTGCGGCTCAGGGACCGGGCCAGTGCAGCATAGGGTTCTGCGACCAGTGACAGCCCGGAACTGAGCGCCTGTAACAAGGGCCGATCACCGTCCTGCATGGCCGAGCGGTCCACCTTGCGCGGGCCGGGTACGTTGCGGGTCTCCCCCGACATGCGAAAGCCCAGATCGACGTTGAACGGGCGCACCAGCCGCAGGTCCAGAACCCGCAACCCGGTGCGTTGGCTGATCCGAGCAAGCGTTTCGTTCACATGCGCGCGGTCCGGGCCGGTGGCCACGAACCAGAGGTTCCAGTCATCCTCGCGCTGGTAATTGTGGTTCACACCGGGTTCCGCGTCGATCAGGGCAGCAACCTTTTCCAGTCGCGCGTCAGGGGCGGCGACAGCGGCAAGGGTGCTGGCGGATACCGCGCCGGGAGCAATGGTCGCGCCCACCCGGGTGATGCGCCCGGTCTTGCGCATGCGCGTCAGCCGGTCGAGCACTTCGGCCTCCTCCAGACCAAGCGCGTCGGCCAGAACCTGAAACGGGCGCGTGGTGATGGGGAAATCGCGCTGGAACTCGTCCAGCAGACGGCAATCGATGGGGTCGGTGATGTGTTGCATCGCTTACAGCCCCGTTCTGTGCGCGCGGGCGGTGAAGAAGATGCCCGAGGGGCTGTCGGCGTCGATCTCGCGCAGTTTCTCGAAGCTCTGCGTGTCGTAGACCATGACCTTGTTGGCATCGCGCACGCTGATCCAGACCTCATGCCCGCGTGGTGTGAACTCCATATGCAGCACGGCAGGGCCGGGTTTGAACTCGTGGATGATCTGTTTGCTGACGGAATCGATCACCTGGATCGTGTCGTTCAGCGGGTGGGCAAAGTTGACCCAGACCTGCCGCCCATCAGGCCGTGCCATGGCAAAGACCGGCTGGCCGTGGGTCTGCGTGCGCCCGGTCTCGGTCAGGGTGTCGGCGTCGATCCACAGAACCTCGTGGTGGCCAACGGCGGGGAGGACGAATTCGCGGCCTGTCAGCGCCCAGCCTTCCAGATGGGGCATTTTGTAGACCGGCATCTCCTCTTGCCCGCGCCCATAGTTGGGCAGCACGCGGATCGGTTCGGGCGTCTCGGCCCACAGGTCCAGTGCGGTCAGGCCATCTTCGCCAAACAGGCCCGTGATGTAGGTGCGACCATTGGCGGTGATCAGCGCGTCATAGGGGTTTTTGCCCATGTCGGGGATTTTGGTGATCTCGGGCGCGCCCTTGGCGAAATCGGCAATCCAGGTCTCGCCCGTATCCCACATGGTAAAGACAAACCGGCGGCCCGGCGCGTCGACCAGACCGATGGTTTTGCTGTCGGTGGGGATGTCGGCGACCATGTCCAGCGTGTCCGCATCAAAGACGCGCACGCCGCCGGGTTCATAGTTCGACACGGCGACCAGTTTACCGTCATCCGAAATCGCACCGCCGATGGCATTGCCAGCCTGCACCACGCGGTTCACGATCTGACGGGTGACGATATCGACCTTGGTCAGCCCGCCGTCACGGCCGAAGACATAAGCAAAGCGTTCATCGGGCGAATAGACCAGCGAGGCATGGGACAAATCGCCCAGCCCTTCGATCCGGGCCAGCGCGGCGCGGTCGGATTGATCGACCAGCAGGACCGAGCCCTTGGCGCGTTCGATCACAAGTCCCAGATCTCCGGTCGCTGTCGGTTCCGCCTGTGCGGTGGTCATCAGCAGGGTAGCGGCGAGTGTGAGGATAAGCTGTTTCATTGTGCCTCCTGTGCCAGCAGGTAACGGGCGATCCATTCGGCCTCTTCTTCACTGATCAGGGGCCGCCATGGGGGCATCGCGGTGTCGGGGATGCCGTCGAGGATCACGCCGGTCAGAACCTCGGCGTCATAGTGTTCAAGGGTTTCGGACCGTAGGTCGGGGCCGAGGCCGCCTTTCAGCGACAGCCCATGGCACGAGCCGCAATCCTGATGAACAAGGCGTTTCAGGGCGTTGGGGTCGAGTGTGTCTGCAGCAAAGGCTGTTGTGGCCACAAGTACTGCGGTTGTAAGAACAGCGCGCGCGGTCCAACCGGATCGCCCGGCGGCAACGCCGGGCCGCGCCCGACCCTCCCCCCGGGAGGGCGCTTCTCGCCCACCCAGGGTCGGGCGCGACCCTAATTTCTTAGAGCCAAGCTTAGCCATGAGCCTGCTCCAGTAACTCAGCCACAGGCTGTTCTGCGTATAGCGAAACCACCTTGCCGATGATGAACAGCGTGGGCGCTTTAAGATCAGCCTCGCGCACATCCGCCGCCAGCCGGTCCAGTCGGGACACCATGCGGCGCTCGTCCGGGGTGGTGGCTTTGCCGACGGCCAGAACGGGGGTCGAGCCGGGCAGGTTCTCGGTCATCAGCCCCATGGCGATCTGGCCGATATTGGCCACTCCCATATAGACGACCAGCGTCGAGTCGGGGTCGGCCAGGCGTTTCCAGTCCAGATCCAGCACCTTGTCGGCCTGACGGTGCCCGGTGACATATTGCACCGAGGTCGCCAGCCCGCGATGGGTCAGCGGCACGCCGGTCGAGCAGGACGCGCCCTGAGCCGCCGTGATCCCCGGCGCGTATTCGACCGGGATGCCGTTTGCCATCAGGTGGGCAGCCTCTTCCGAGCCACGGCCAAAGATCATCGGATCGCCGCCTTTCAGGCGGGCAACTGTGTGACCGGCGCTGGCTTCTTCAACGAGGATGTCATTGATACGATCCTGCGGCACCGTATGACACTTGGGGGCCTTCCCGACGGGGATCAGCCGCGCGCCATCCGCGTGCAGGTTCAGGATATCGGCCGAGACCAGACGGTCGTAAACCACCACATCCGCCTCTTGCAGCATCCGCAGGGCGCGCAGGGTCATCAGTTCGGGGTCTCCGGGACCTGCGCCAATCAGAAAAACCTTACCGCTCATGTCTACACTCGCTTGTTCTGAAACTCTGCCGCGCCCGGTCCGTCCGGCAGGCCCTGCGAACAAAGGGGCAGGACGGAGGACGTTGCTGGGTGAACCGGGCGTGTCATAGGGGCAGACTGGCGGAATCGAAAACAAACCTCCTTGACTAAAGTTAAGGAGCGCGGGTTTTGCGCCCGCGCTCCTCTTTCGTGCCTGTATGGTTGCCTCGGCTTAGGGTTCGACGGTGATCATTCCGATCATGTTCTGTGTCTCCCAATGCGGCCCGCACAGGTAATCCTGCGGGCCGGGAGTGAGGAAAGTCATGTCCACCGATTCCTCGGGAAACAGCCGGTCGCTTTCGGGTTCGCTGCCGTCTTTCAGCAGAACCGAATGGCTGGTGCGTTTGTCGACGTTCACCCAGCGTACCGTGGTGCCTGCCTTGACCGTCAGTTCAACCGGGCAAAAGAGGTATTTGTACATCAGCACCACCTCGGCATCTTCGACCGCCGATGAGGGCTGGCCGAACAGTTCGACATAGCGCTCTTCGGCCTCAGCGCAGGTGGCGGCGATGTCGTCATCTGCGGCCAGCGCGGGGGACGCCAAAAGCAACAGCGCGGGAAGAAGGTGTTGGGGTTTCATCGATCACTCCTCTTCTTGTGGAAAGGGGCCGGATTGCCCGGCCCCATCCTTTATTGTTTGACCACGTTAATGAAGGCGCTGTCATCATCCAGCGCCAGGCTGGTATCCAGTGTAACATGGTGGAACCGCGCGGCGGCAAAGTCATCGTGGATGGCAAACCCAACCGTGTAGGTTTTGCCCGCCTCCAGTGGCACATCACCGGCTGCGCCCGAGTTCAGCGGCCGGGTGAAGACCACCGTCCAGATGCCGCCGTCAAGGCTGGCCGAGGCGGCGATCTCGCCGTCATTGACCACGCGCTGTTCCAGCAGATACCCGTTGGTGGCGCTGCCATCGGCATAGACACGCATCAGGTCCAGATAGGTGCCGTCGGCCAGATACTGCTCGATCTGTTCGGCGGCGTGCAGCTTGTCCCAGCCGCCCATCGGCTTGCCGCGGCGGCCTTTGGTGTCGACCTCGGTGCGGCTTTCGCTGATGTATTTGGTCACCGTATCCTGCGCGGTCAGACGGCCCGATACATCCCCGTTGGCGGCAATTGCGTCCGCCTCTGGCGCGAAGGGCATATAGGTATTGTCTGCGTGGCACGAGGCCCAGCAACCCACCTGATCGCCCATTTCGATGCCAGTGCCGGTGATCATCATCGCCACTTTGATCTGGTTCTCGGGGTCCATCTTGCCGCCATCGACGAAGGGTACCGGGTTGTGGCCCGCATCCGGCCATTGCAGACGGATATACAGGTTCTCGTCATCATGGGCCGCTTGCACGGTCGCATCGATAACGCCACGCTTACCGGGGATCGGCGTTGGTTCCAACTCGCCACCGGCGACGATCTTGTTGCCGATCGCATCCAGTTCCTTGGCGTGACAGGTGGTGCATTGATCACCGCCCTTGGTCAGCGGACGCGCACCGCCGTGGAACTTGCCGTTCTGCACCCATTCAAACGAAGCCTGACCGGGGTAGAACAGTTTCATGTCGGCGCTGGCAACCGCGTTCCAGTCGAAACTGGTCGCGACTTCGCCGCCGCCACCGCCGCCTGCGGGCGCTGCGGCTTCCTCGCCAGCGGCCTTGGCGCGTTCTTCGGCCACAGCTGCATCAACGGCGGCTGCGATCTGCGCCTGCACGGCCTCTTGCTGCGCTGCGCGGGCGGCTTTCTCAGCCTCGGCTTCAGCCGCTTCCTTGGCTTCGATCCGCTCAAGGCTGGCCAGATATTCGGCCGGGATCTCGCGGATAAAGTCAGGGTTCGGGGCTTCGAGTTTTTCCAGATACTCTTCCTCGGCCCGGTCCCGCGCATCCGAGTGTGCAATCCCCTTGTGACAGTCAATACAGGTCTGGCCCACGGTCATCGCGTTCAGGTGCTGCTGACGTGCGCGGGGTTTCTGGAACTCGGGCATCATCGATTCGAAATCGTGACAGTTGCGGCATTCACGCGAGTCGGTGGCCTTCATCCGCTCCCATTCGTTCATGGCCAGATGCACGCGCTTGGCTTCGAATTTCTCACGCGTGTTGATGGTGCCGACCATCTTGCCATAGAGCTCTTTGCTGGCCTTGATCTTGCGGATGATCTTGTGCGTCCAGTCTTTGGGCACGTGACAGTCGGAGCAGACGGCACCGACGCCAGACCGGTTCACGTCATGGATCGTGCCGGTGTATTCTTCGTAGACGAAATCGCGCATCTCGTGGCACGAGACGCAGAATTCTTTGGTGTTGGTGGCTTCCATGGCGGTGTTGAACCCGCCCCAGAAGATGATGCCGGCGGCAAAGGCCGCGGCGATGCCGGCCACGGGCATTCCCCACAGGAAATACCGGCGCCAGATTGGTTTTTTCTTTTCCGGTTCGGAGGTCATATCCGGTCTCCGTTGGCTTTCTTCTCTGGCCTTCGGTGTCAGGCCTGTGGATTTGGCTGATGTGTCAAACGTGGAAAGGGCGGGCGAGGGGCCCGCCCTTTCCGGTTTTTGGAGTTGAACCCGTCAGGTGACGTGGTTCGAACGGTTGTAGACGTTGAACTTGCCGGTCGGAGCAAACAGCCCCTTCACGCGACCGATCTCTTCCAGCGTCTTGGCGTCGAAGATCACGATCTCACCGTTGGCTTCTTTCGAGGTCGAGCGGTTCCACTTGGAAACCCAGACTTCGGAACCGTCCTGGTTGAACTCGAAGTGGACGGCGACGTTGCCTTCCTCTTCGGTGATCTGGATCGTTTTCACGATCTCACCGGTCGCTTTGTCGATGACCTGCACCGATTGCTGGATCTCAGGCTCGGGGTGCTTGGTCTGGTCGGCCCAGATGTAGTCCGATTCCGGGTGTGTCCGGATGAACAGACCGGGTCCGTCAGTTTCCACTTCGTAGCAGACCTTCCAGGCGTCGTCCGGGCGACCTTCGGGGTCGTTGCCCCAGACAGTCACGGTGCCTTCACCCAGGTGGGTTGTACCGGCAACGGGACCACAGTTCGGGTCATCCCAGTTGGCGCCGGGGCCGGGGTGCGGCAACGGTGCAGTGTCGATCAAGGCTTCAAGCTTGTGAGTCTTGGTGTCGACCACAACCATTTTGTTCGACGCGTTTGCGGCGATCTGGAAGTAACGGCCTGTCGGGTCGAAGAACCCGTCATGCAGGAACTTGGCGCTGTCGATCTTGTCGATCCGCAGGTTGTCCAGGTCGGTGTAGTCCACCTGCCACAGCTGGCCGAGCTCTTTCACGGCAACGATCCATGTGGGCTCGTTCGGGGTGGTGTAGATGGCGGCCACGCGGCTTTCTTCCACATAGTCCCCGTCCACGTTCACACCGCGGGTCGACACGACCTTTTTCGGCTCCATGGTTTCGGCATCGACGATCGCGAAATGCGGAGGCCAATAAGCCCCACCGATGACGTATTTACCGTCGCCGGATACGGCCACGTCGCGGGCGTCATAACCAATGGTGACCTCGGCCACGAGCATGTTCTCGGGGTTTTGCCACAGGTCGATCTTGGTCATCTTGCCGTCGCGGCCCATGGTGTACCAGAAGCGGCCCGGGTTTTCCGGCTCTTCCAGTTTATGGTGCTCGGAGGCTTTCAGCACGTGCACCGCGTAACCGGTGGGGATGTGCGCCAGCACTTCTTTGGTGTCGCCGTCGATCACGGCCACCTTGCCCACGTCACGTTCGATGACCACGAAGAAGTTTTCCCAGTTGCGGCCATGCAGCGGCTCGGACGGGTAATCTTCGGGTTCGACGTAAACCTTGCGGGTCGCCATCATCTGCTCAAGCGACATTTCCGGCGGCTTGGGCGGCTCCATCTGGATATAGGTCGCCATATCGCGGATTTCGTCCTCGGTCATAACGTCCGAGAAGTTGTTCATACCGCCTTCGGTACCCCACGCGATGATTTTTTCCAGACGTTCCTGACCCAGTTTCAGGGTGCCGGATTCGGTCACGGTTCCATCGGCGTTCTTTGTTTCGACCAAAGGCTCAAGGCTTTTACCTGTCGCCCCTTTGCGCAACACGCCGTGGCAACCGGCGCAGCGTTCAAAGTAAAGTTGCTTAGACGATTCAAAGGCTTCCTTGCTCAGGGTTGGCTCTTCGGCAAAGGTCGGTGCAGCGACGCTGCCCAACAGCATTGCCAAACCAACCCCGAAGGCGCGGCCAGTTTTATTGTAGCTGATTCCAAGTGACATGATCACTCTCCGTTTGCTGGTGAGGCAGGTCCTAGGGTGGGACATCACGCGGATGTCATCCTTGACGAAAGTCAACGGAAGGCGCGCAAACTGAGTGGCCCGGCCAAAAAACGGTCCTGTAAAACAGAGGTTTTCGAGATATCTTTTGCCCTTCTTGATCTTGGTTAAGTTAACCCGATTCAATCCTCGCTAGGGTTTGCGCCAACGCCATCAGGGCCGAGGAGAGCAGGCATGTCGGCAGTCATCGCACGCGTTTTGGGCGAGGGGTTTCGGGTGTTTTTCCTATCCGCCGGGCTTTATGGCCTGTTCGTGGGCGGCGTCTGGGGTATCTGGCTCATGACGCAGACCGGAGCGGTGCCATACGCTGATCCCTCATACGCAATGACCCCACCTATGTGGCATGCGCATGAGATGATCTTTGGCTATTCGACCGCCGCGCTGGGCGGATTTTTCCTGACTGCCGTGCCAAACTGGACCGGAGCGCCCGAGGCGCGCGCCCGGTTCATCATGCTGGCCGCGGGCCTGTGGCTGCTGGGCCGTCTGGCGATGTGGTTCTCGGGCGTGGTGCCGCCGGTTTTGGTGACGGTGCTTGATCTGGCCTTCGTGCCGATTCTTGCGGCGAAGATCGCGACTCAGCTGATCCGACGTCCCAAACCGCAGAACATGGTGTTCCTGCTACTGCTCAGCCTGATCTGGGTTGCCAATCTTCTGACCCATCTGGAATGGAGCGGGGTTACGGGTGGCACCTTGAATCTCGGCCTGCGCGCAGGATTGCTGACCTTATGTTCGATGATCGCGATTCTGGGCGGGCGGATCACCCCCGCCTTCACCCGCAACGCAATGAAACGTGACGGCGCGCCCGAGGCGGCGTGGCCCGTCTCGGTGGCGGCGCTGGACAAGGCAGGAATGATCATCGCCCTGCTTCTGCCGCTGTGCGCATTGTTGCTGGGCCTCAGCCCCGTGACCGGAGCGGTTGCGCTGTTGCTTGGTGTGATTCAAATCCTGCGCATGGTGCGCTGGCGGTCGGCCTGGGCGCTGCGGCAGCCGATCCTGATCGCGCTGCATGTCGGGCTGGGGATGCTGGCCTTGGGTCTGATCCTGTGGGGCCTGTCCCTGCTGGGCATCGGCAACGAAATCGCGGCGCTGCATGTACTGGGCATCGGCTGCGTTGGCGGCATGACTCTGGCGGTCATGAGCCGCGCCGCGTTGGGACACAGCGGGCGGGCGCTGATTGCTCCGACACCGATGGCGGTGGCCTATGGGCTGATGGCACTGGCGGCGATTCTCAGATGGGTAGGATCGGACCTGAACACCGGCTATCTGACGGTGATGTTGCTGGTGGACGGTCTGTGGGTAGGGGCCTTTGCGCTCTATCTGATTGCCATGTGGTCGGCCCTGACCGGTCCGCGTGCGGCTTGAATATTCATATATTATCGTGCTTTAGCTATTCCCTTGTGCAGTCTTGACTTTCGTTAAGGCAGCTGCGCGGCCCAACCGCCATTGTCACCATACGAACTAATCTGCGCAAAGGAGAGCGCAATGCGAGAAGTCATGACAAAGAGCATGGCTCGCAACATATTCTATGGCGGGTCACTGTTCTTCATCCTCATCTTTCTGGCCTTGTCGGCCCATTCGCACTATTACATCGTGAATTCCGAGAACTCGGCAAAGCTCGATGAAAGTGTGGTTCGGGGCAAGCATGTCTGGGAAAAACACGCCTGCATCAACTGTCACACGATCATGGGTGAAGGGGCTTACTATGCGCCTGAAGTCGCGAATGTGATGACCCGTTGGGGTGTGCTGGACGACCCGGAATCGGCCTTTGAATCCCTCAAGGGCTGGATGGAAGCACAGCCGACCGGTATTCCCGGTCGCCGGCAAATGCCCAACTTCAACCTCAGCGACGAAGAGATCCGTGATCTGGCAAACTTCCTGATCTGGACCGACAATATCGACGCGCAGGGCTGGCCGCCCAACGAGGCAGGCTGAGAAAGGGACAAGGACAATGAAATACGAATCCCAAAAAATCGCCTACGCCTACTTTGCCGTAGCCATGGCCCTGTTCGCGATACAGGTGATCGGCGGCCTTCTGGCCGGTCTGATCTATGTCTTCCCGAACTTCCTGAGCGAGCTATTGCCGTTCAACATCGTGCGGATGCTGCACACCAACTCTCTGATCGTTTGGCTGATCCTTGGCTTCTTCGGGGCTGCCTATTTCCTGATCCCGGAAGAGGCCGAACGTGAGATCCATTCGACCAAGCTGGCCTATCTGCAGCTGATCATTCTTGTGGTCGGCACGCTGGGCGTGGTTGTGACCTATGTCTTCAACCTGTTCGAAGGCAACTGGCTGCTGGGCAAAGAGGGGCGCGAGTTCCTTGAACAGCCCAAATGGGTCAAGGCGGGCATCGTCGTGGCCGCGCTGATCTTCCTTTACAACGTGTCGATGACCGTTCTGAAGGGCAAGAAGACCGCCATCACCAACATCCTGTTGTTGGGTCTGTGGGGTCTGGCGCTGCTGTTCCTGTTTGCCTTCTACAACCCCGGCAACCTGTCCTTGGACAAGCAATACTGGTGGTACGTTGTCCACCTGTGGGTTGAAGGTGTGTGGGAATTGATCATGGCCTCGATCCTGGCCTACCTGATGCTCAAGCTGACAGGTGTGGACCGTGAGATCGTCGAGAAATGGCTCTATGTTATCGTTGCCGCGGCACTGTTCTCGGGCATCCTTGGCACCGGCCACCACTATTACTGGATCGGTACCCCCGGCTATTGGCAGTGGATCGGGTCGATCTTCTCAAGCCTCGAAGTGATCCCGTTCTTCGCAATGATGGCCTTTGCCTTCGTCATGGTTTGGAAAGGCCGCCGGGACCATCCCAACAAGGCTGCTCTGCTGTGGTCGCTGGGTTGTGCCACGCTGGCCTTCTTCGGAGCTGGTGTCTGGGGCTTCCTGCATACGCTGCACGGTGTGAACTATTACACCCACGGCACGCAGATCACCGCAGCCCATGGTCACTTGGCCTTCTATGGTGCCTATGTCTGCCTCAACCTGGCGATCTTCAGCTATGCGATGCCGATCCTCAAGAACCGCGATCCCTATAATCAGGTTCTGAACATGGGCTCGTTCTGGCTGATGACCAGCGGCATGGTCTTCATGACCTTCGTGCTGACCTTCGCAGGTACCGTTCAGACGCACATGCAACGTGTTGTAGGCGACTACTTCATGGATGTGCAGGATCAGGTCGCCATCTTCTACTGGATGCGCCTTGGCTCTGGCATCGTCGTGGTCCTTGGTGCGCTGCTGTTCATCTACTCGATCTGGGTTCCCCGGAAAGAGATCATTGAACCCGGCGCAGCCGAAACCCCTGCGGAGTGATGACTATGGACGGCTCCATGAAACTGACTGAGGGGGCGGCTGACGCCCCCTTCTACCTCGCCCAGGGCGATGAATGCGACGTCTTCTGCGCCGCTTACACCAATGACCTGCCGGTTCTGCTGAAAGGCCCGACAGGCTGCGGCAAAACCCGCTTTGTGGCCCACATGGCCGCCAAGCTTGGCCGCCCGCTTTACACCGTGGCCTGCCACGATGACTTGGCCGCCGCCGACCTGATCGGGCGTTACCTGCTGAAAGGCGGAGAAACCGTCTGGGTCGATGGCCCCCTGACCCGCGCGGTGCGCGAAGGCGCGATCTGCTACCTTGATGAGGTGGTCGAGGCCCGTAAAGACGTCACCGTCGTGCTGCATCCGCTGACCGACGACCGGCGCATCCTGCCGATCGACCGCACCGGAGAAGAGCTTGAGGCCGCGCCCGGCTTCATGCTGGTTGCCTCCTATAACCCCGGATACCAGAATATCCTGAAAACCCTGAAACCCTCGACCCGGCAGCGGTTTATCTCGCTGGAATTCGACTTCCCATCGCCCGATATGGAAGCCGAGGTTGTCGCCCAGGAAAGCGGGCTGGCGCTGGAGCGCTGCAAGCCGCTGATCCGGCTGGCGAACAAGTTGCGCGGGCTCAAGGGTCAGGACCTTGAGGAAGGCGTCTCCACCCGTCTGGTTGTCTATGCCGCGACGCTGATCGCGCAAGGCATGTCCACCGACCGCGCCATCCTTGCCGCTATGGTTGAACCTCTGACGGATGACGAGGACATCAAACGCGGGCTCCTCGATCTTGTCACGGCTGTCTTTGGGTGAGGCCGGCCGATGGTCAGGATCGATTTTGAGCCATGGGAACCCGAAGAAACGATCGGGAAACTGTGGCACACCCTTGCCAGCCGCCTCGATGCACCTGAGGTGCATGTTGGAGCCGCGGTCGACCTCTCAGAGGTCGCGGGGCGGCTGGCCGTCCTCTTCCGAGGACTTGGGGGTAGCCCGGGCGTTGAATTGCGCCCGGTCTCACCCGAGATTTCACGCCATCGCCTAAGCTGGCGCCGCAAACTGGCGACCGAGGCCGAGTTGATGCCGCGCGCGTCCTTCGATGGCGAGGTACTGCGCCTGCCCGACCGGCTTGCCGTATTCCCTGCGCGCGAAGCCAATGGCGCGCTTTATGTCTGGCTGGCCGCTGCTGCCGCCCATGCCGGAACCCGCATTGACGAAGATGATCCGCTGCGCGCCGATCTGCGCGCGTTGATGGCAGCGCAGGACATGGTTGTGGCGACGCTCGACGACGCCCCCGGCCTGCGTCCCCTTTATACCGAGCTGTGCAAAGGTGTCCTGCATCAGCGCGATATTCCCGGCCTTCCCCCTGTTGAGGCCGCAGTGGAAGAACTGATCCGGCACAAGCTGGGCGACCCGGCCCCCCTGTCGCCAAAGGCCGAGCAGCTTTTGACGCTGGACGACGACCTGACCGCCCCGCGCGGCTATCAACCGATGCGGCCGGTACCCTTGTGGCCCGAGCTGCGCGCCGTTGGCTTTTCCGAACATAACGAGGTCGAAAACCCCGACACCGAAGGCGAGCCCGAGGAATCCGGCGAGAAAACCCACCGCGCCCGCCGCCGCAAATCGGATCAGGCCAACCGCAGCGACAGTTTCATCCTGCACAAATTCGAAGCCATCCTGAGCTGGGCCGAGTTCCTGAATATCAACCGTCGCATTGATGATGACGATCCCGACAACGCCAAAAAGGCCGCCGATGATCAAGAAGAAATCGGGCTGGGCCAAATCTCAAAAGCCCCGCCCACCAAGCTGAAACTGCATCTGGATCTGGCACCCGAGGACGTGAATCGCGAGCGCCTGTCTGGCCGCATCCTCTATCCCGAATGGGATGTGCGCACAGGGCAATACCTTCCGGACCATGTGAACGTCTTGCTGTCCGACGCCGACATCCGCGAGGATGCCGCCGAGTTCGGTAAAGACCTCGCCACCGCCCGCCGCATCCGCGCCGTCAAACGCCAGTTCGAGGCCCTGCGCCCGGGCCGCGTCATGACGCGTGGCCATCTGGACGGTGATCAGCTGGATATCGAAGCCGCCGTGCGCGCCGAAACCGACCGCCACGCCAGCGGTGAAGGCAACGAACGCATCTGGATGCAATCCCGCCCCGAGGCGCGCGATCTGGCGGTCTCGATCCTGCTGGACGTCAGCCGCTCGACCGAAAGCGCCGTAACGGGCCGCGCCGTGATCGACATCGAACGCGAGGCGCTGGCCGCGCTCGCTTGGGGCCTAAACGCCTGCGGCGACGATTTCGCCATTCACGCCTTCAGTTCCCTGAAACGCCAGCGCGTCTATGTCCAGCGCTGCAAACGGTTCGATGAGCCGATGGGCGCAACCGTCGAACAACGCATCGCCTCGCTGCGCCCCGGCCACTACACACGCCTTGGCGCTGCGATCCGCCATTGCTCGGCAGATCTGGCAGAGCAATCCCGAAAACGCCGCCTGCTGCTGGTCATAACCGATGGAAAACCCAACGATCTGGATCACTATGAAGGTCGCCACGGCATCGAAGATACCTGCATGGCCGTCCGCGAGGCCCGCCGCGCCGGGCAATCGGTCTTTGGCGTCACCATCGACAAAACCGGCAAAAGCTGGTTTCCGCGCATGTTCGGTCAAGGCGGGTTCGCCGTCATCCCCGACCCGCACCGCCTGACCATGGCGCTGCCACAGATCTACCGCCAACTGGTCGGCGCATGAGCGACACTTCCCTGATCGACGAGCTTCCGGGCGAGTTGCTGATGTGGGTGCTGATCATCTCGGAACTGCTGGTCTTTGGCGCCGGCCTGATCGCGTTCATGGGCGTGCGCCTGGCCGACCCTGCGGGCTTTGCCGAAGCACAATCACATCTCTACCGCACCGGCGCGGCGCTCAATACTGCCGTTCTGATCACGTCCGGCTACCTCGCTGCACAGGCCCTGCACTGGCGACAAGCCGCCCGCCGCACCGCCGCCCGTCTGGCGCTGATCGCGGCAGCTGGGCTGGGCGTTGTATTCCTGATTATCAAAGGCGCGGAATACGCAGGCAAAGCCGCGCAAGGCATCACCTACGAGACCCACCCGTTTTTCCTGTTCTACTACCTGCTCACCGGCTTTCACGCGGCCCATGTGCTGGCCGGCGTCGCCATCCTGCTGCTGGTCGCGTGGCGCGACGATCAACGAAACATCGAGGCTGGCGCACAGTTCTGGCACATGGTCGATCTGGTCTGGATCATGCTCTTCCCCGTGATCTACCTGTTGGGATAAGCGCGATGCCCACACCTTCATCTTTTCAAAAATACTCCCGCCGGAGGCTCCCGAGCTCGCTCACAGGCGCATGGCTCACCCTTCTGGCGCTCAGCATCGCATCCGCGATCCTGACGCTGCTGCCGATATCCCCCAAATTCCTTGGCGCTTGCATCCTGATCTTGGCACTCACCAAATCCCGCATCATCCTTGCGCGTTATCTCGAGCTTGCCACCAGCCCCGCCTGGCTGCGGGGCTTTACCATGGTGTTGACGGGTTTTGCGTTGACCGTCTTCGGCCTCTACCTGATCTGACCAAAGAAAAACGCCGCCCCGGAAGGGCGGCGCTTTTCCAAGCGAGGGGGAGCTTTGGTTATTGGGCCGCCATCGGCATACGCGCGATCTGGCAGCGTTGCCACAGGGCCGACAGTGCGCCGACCAGATGGTCGATATCTTCATCCGTATGCACGGGCGAGGGTGTGATGCGCAGTCGTTCGGTGCCTTTGGGCACGGTGGGATAGTTGATCGGCTGAATATAGATACCGAACTCCTCCAGCAGCGTGTCCGAGATGAATTTGCATTTCACCGGATCACCCACCATCACAGGGATGATATGGCTGGGGTTGGGCAGATGCGGAATGCCTTCGGCATCCAGGCGGGCGCGTACCTCGGCCACGCGGGCCTTCTGCAGATCGCGTTCAGCGTTCGATTGCTTCAGATGGCGGATCGAGGCTGCAGCACCTGCGGCAATCGACGGCGGCAGAGCAGTGGTAAAGATGAAACCGCTGGCAAAGCTGCGCACGAAATCGCACAGCGCGGTCGACGCGGCGATATAGCCGCCCACCACGCCGAACGCCTTGCCCAGCGTGCCTTCGATTACGGTCAGACGATCCATCAGACCTTCGCGTTCGGCAATGCCGCCACCGCGCGGGCCGTAAAGGCCAACGGCGTGGACCTCGTCGAGGTAAGTCATCGCGCCGTATTTGTCGGCCAGATCGCAGATCTCTTTGATCGGGGCGATGTCGCCATCCATTGAGTAAACGGACTCGAACGCGACCATCTTCGGTGCGTCCGGATCGGCGGCGGCCAGCTTCGCCTCAAGGTCTTCCAGATCGTTGTGTTTCCAGATCACCTTTTGCGCCCGTGAGTGGCGGATGCCTTCGATCATTGAGGCATGGTTCAGCGCATCAGAGAAAACGATCAGACCGGGAATTTTTGCGGCCAGCGTCCCCAACGCCGCCCAGTTCGACACGTAGCCCGAGGTAAACAGCAGGGCATCTTCCTTGCCGTGCAGATCGGCCAGTTCACGTTCCAGCAGGACGTGATCATGGGTCGTCCCCGAGATATTGCGCGTCCCGCCCGCACCCGCGCCGCAGCGGTCCAGGGCGTCGTGCATGGCGTTGATCACAGCGGGGTGCTGTCCCATGCCCAGATAATCGTTCGAGCACCAGATCCGCACGTCACGCTCGACCGCTCCATCGGTCTGGCGCGCGTTGGGGAAGGCACCGCAACGGCGTTGCAAGTCGATGAAAACACGGTAATTCCCTTCATCCCGAAGGGCATCAAGGCTCTGGTCAAAAAATCGCTCGTAGTCCATCTTGCTTGCTCCCCGGAATACTGGCTTTGAGGTGAGTTTAGGCCAGCGGCAGACTCCGTAACATGACAATAGTCAAGTTCGGGTCGTATAATGGGATGGCGAACGCAGGCAGGTTCTGTCATAGCAGAAACAGGGATGGACCCACCGCGCATCAGCGTCGGCAGGAATAAGGGGGGTGTTTTCATGTCTCATGAGGCACAAAAGGCGATCGCGCGGCAATCGCTGCTGCTGCGCAGTCTGCCGGATCAGCATGTCGAGACATTGCTGAGCCACGCGATCTGGCGCCAGTATGACCGGGGTGAGACCATCTTTCTGCAAGAGGAAGAGGCACAGGCCATTCACGTGGTTCTGGACGGCTGGGTCAAGCTGTTCCGCATGACCCCCACCGGGGCTGAGGCGGTGGTCAGCGTGTTCACCCGCGGCGACAGCTTCGGCGAGGCGGTGGCGCTGCGCAATGTGCCCTACCCGGTCTCGGCCGAGGCGGTATCGGCCTGCGATGTGATGCACATCCCCAGCCCGATCCTGACCTCACTGATGAAAGAGGACCCCGAGATCGGGATCTCGATCCTGGCGGCCACCTTTACCCATCTGCATTCGCTGGTGGCGCAGCTGGAACAGTTGAAGGCGCAGACCGGCGCGCAGCGAGTGGCCGAGTTCCTGCTTGGGCTGTGCGATGATCAGCAGGGTGCCTGCGATGTGGCGCTGCCCTATGACAAGATGCTGATCGCGGGGCGTCTGGGGATGAAACCCGAGAGCCTGAGCCGGGCGTTTTCGCGGCTCAAGGCGGTGGGCGTGAAGATCAACCGCAACCATGCCGAAATATCGGATGTTTCGCTGTTGCGGGACTATGCAGAAAGCGACCCGGCCGAAAACTGGGGCCGCTAAAGGCTGGCCCGGCGGTGCCGCCGGACCGGCTTGTTTCAGGCGGCGACGGTGCCCTTGCGGCGGATGACGCTGCCCAGGCTGCCTGCGCACAGGCCGACAGCGATGGCGATCCCCAGTTCCAGCCCTTCTACATGGGAAAACTGCCAACCCGCAAAGACCAGCGTTTCCAGCACTCCGACCAGACCGCCCAACAGGGCCCCCAGCCAGATCTGACGCGTCATCATGCCAAGGCCGAGGCCCAGGATGCCCGGCAGGCTCAGGATGTTGCCGCCGATGGTTCCAAGTAATTCAAGCATCTGTGCCCCCGCCTTAATCGGTACTGGTGTTCAGGAAGGTGCGGATGTCGTCTCCGTCCACCGCGGCCTGCTGCTGCAGGGCCTTGCCTTCGGCATTCAGCGCCTCGGTGACGTTCTGGTATTCCTCCAGATAGTCCGGCGGCAGGCTGTGCGCGATGCCCTGATGGCAGTCGATACAGGTCATATCGTTGTCGATGGCGCGCTGGTGCTCAGAGGCGGCGCGGGTTTCCTGAATGGTAAAGTCCATATAGTCGAAGTTGTGGCAGTTGCGGCATTCGCGGCTGTCCGACGCCTTCATCTTTTTCCACACGGCCGAGGCCATGCTCAGGCGATGCTCTTCGTATTTCTCGGGCGTGCTGATGGTTCCGGCCAGTTCATGATAGACATCCTTGACCGCCATGATCTTGGCCTTGATCTTGTGGTTCCATTCATCCGGCACATGGCAGTCCGAACAGATCGCGCGTACGCCCGAGTGGTTGTTGTAGTGAACCGTCTCGCGGTATTCGCCCAGATTGGTTTCCATCGTGTGGCAGGACACGCAGAACTCTTCGGTGTTGGTCATCTCGAGCGTCCAGTGGAAACCGCCCCAGAACAGGATACCCGCCAGAAAGCCGGCAAGGATTAAGAACCCCGAGCTGAACATCACCGCCGGTGTCCAGAACCCGTTCCAGAGACGGCCAAGCCAGCCGCGTTTTTCGGGGGAGTCGGCCATATTGGTGCTCCTTTCAGACAATCAGTGGATCAGTTGGACGGCTGGAAGACATTGTCGACCAGCGGGGGTGCATCGGCCTGCGGCACGTGGCACTGGTTGCAGAAATACCGGGTGCCGGCGATCTGATCCAACTCGTTGCCGTCGCGGTCCAGATAGTGGGTCATCGACAAGGTGGGCGCGTTGCGCTCGCCCGCCTTGGTCCAGTCATGGCATGACAGGCACTGGTTGGTGCGCAGGTCGATCTGGTACTGGTCCGCCTTGTGTGGGATCACTGGCGGCTGCTGGCGGTAGTTGCGCTGCACGCGGCCTTCGGCATTGCGGTGAACCTGATCCAGAATGACCGGTTCGTCGACTTCTGCGCCGCGCAAGGTCGACACCCCGCTGGACTGCGCAAGGGCCAGGCCACCGAGGAGCAGCGGCGGGATCAGGGCAAGGCCCAACAAGATCGATTTCTTCATCTTCTCACTCCTTCAAAAAGGTCTTGAGGCGCGCGGCTCGGGCGCGGCGGTTGATTCCGGTGGCGCGACGGTCAGCTCGTCGAACCGATGGGTGAATTTGAAAACGTCCACGGCGCAGATATCTATGCAGCGGCCGCAATTGGTGCAGTCGGGAGACAGGATCAACGGGGTGCTGTCCCCCTTGCCCTTCAGCGCCGGAGAGATCACGTGGTTTTCGGGGCAAACCGCGTAGCAATCCATGCAATCGTCGCAGGCCGAACGGTTGGTGGCGCTGACCCGCAGCATCGCCTTGTGACCCACCAGCCCGTAGAACGCACCAACCGGACAGACATGGCCGCACCATCCATGGCGCGAGACGAACAGGTCGAACAGGAAGATGGCCGTGACCATGGCCCAGACAAAGCCCATGCCAAAGACCAGCCCGCGATGCAGCATTGTGATCGGGTTCACTAGCTCCCACGCGATAACGCCGGTCAGGCCGGATACGATCAGAACGGTCGCCATGATCCAGATCCGGGTGGCGCGCTTGGGCTGCCAGCCCTTTTGCAGCCCCAACTTGCGGTGAAGCCAGTGCGCCCCGTCGGTGACCGGGTTGATCGGGCACACCCACGAGCAATAGACGCGGCCCCCGATCAGCGCATAGGCAACCAGCACGATGGCCGCGCCAAGGGCGGCGGTCAGTTCGGGCCAGTGTCCGGCCACAAGGCTTTGCAGGAACACAAACGGGTCGGTCAGCGGCAGTACGCCCAGGGTCAACGACCCCGCCAGCGTGCCCTGCACGATCCAGATGCCAAACCACGGACCCAGCAGGAACAGTATCAGAAAGAACAGCTGGCTCGCGCGGCGCAGCAGCAGGTATTTATGCGCTCCAACCCAGCCCTTGACCTGAATGGCCTCTTGTCCCAGCGGCAGATGTGTGCGGGCGGTCATTGCGTGACCTCCGGCAGTTTGAAGCTGGGCTCGAACCCGCCCGGTGCGACCAGATTGTCGGTACCCGGTCCCGGCAGGCGGTCGGGCAGATCAATGATGCCTTCGACAACCGGCGCGCCCTTGGCTTCTTTCTCTTCCCAGCCCCTGCGGTAGTGATCTGCGCTGCTGCCGCGAGCCAGACGCGTCGGAAGAACTTTGATCGCGGCCTCGGGCAGAACGCAGCTTTTTTCGCACATGCCGCAGCCGGTGCAGCGGTCGGCATGGACCGTCGGGATGAACACCGCATGGTGGCCCGACCGCGCATTATGTTCGGTTTCCAGCGTGATCGCCTCGTCGATGACGGGGCAGACGCGGTAACAGACGTCACAGCGCAGGCCGAGGAAGTTCAGGCAGTTTTCCTGATCGACCAGTACGGCCACACCCATCTCGGCGTCGTCGATATTATCCAAACCGGGGTCCAGCGCCCCGGTGGGGCAGGCAGCAACACAAGGGATGTCGTCGCACATTTCACACGGCACATCGCGGGCGGTGAAATAGGGGGTGCCGGTGGCAACCGCATCGACACCCAGTTCCGCCAGTTTCAACGTGTCATAGGGGCAGTCCCGCACGCACAGACCACAGCGGATACAGGCGGACAGGAATTCTTGTTCAGGCAGGGCACCGGGGGGTCGCAATGCCTCGGCAGGCAAGGCCCTTGCATCGCGGGCCAGATAGGCCAGCAATGATCCGGCGGCCACACAGCCACCCGCCGCCCGCGCCGCATCCTGAAGGAAGCGGCGCCGGTTTGGCGCAAGGGGTTTGCCTGCAGAAGACATGGGGACAACCTTTGCCTTGCTTGCCTGTTACGCGCGCTCGACCTTACAAGCGCATTTCTTGAAGTCGGTCTCTTTCGACAGCGGGCAGGTTGCGTCCAGCGTCAGCTTGTTGGTCAGCTGGCCTTCGTCGAACCATGGCATGAAGACCAGACCGCGCGGCACTTTGTTGCGGCCCCGGGTTTCGACCCGGCTGGTCACGTCACCCCGGCGGGTGGACAGCACGATTTCCTGTCCACGGCGCAGACCACGATCACGTGCGTCTTCGGGATGCATGTAGACCACGGCAGACGGATATGCGCGGTGCAGTTCCGGAACCCGGCGGGTCATCGAACCCGAATGCCAGTGTTCCAGCACACGCCCGGTGCAGAGCCACAGATCGAATTCCGCATCCGGTTCCTCGGCCGCCGGTTCGTAAGGCGCAAAGATGATGTTCGCCTTGCCGTCCTTCTTGCCATAGAACTGCACGCCTGCGCCTTCAGGCACGTAAGGGTCATAGCCTTCGCGGAAGCGGTACAGCGTCTCTTTGCCGTCCACGACCGGCCAGCGCAGACCGCGCGCCTGGTGGTACACTTCGAACGGAGCCAGATCGTGCGCGTGGCCGCGACCGAACTCGGCGTATTCCTCGAACAGACCCTTCTGGACGTAATAGCCAAAGTGCTCGGATTCGTCGTTGTCAAAGCCTTCGGCGGTTTCCGACAGCGGGTACTTATCGATCACGCCGTTAGCGAACAGCACATCATACATGGTCTTGCCGCGATGCTCGGGCATTGTGGCCAGCAGTTCCTCGCCCCAAACCTCTTCGACGGTGAAGCGTTTCGAGAACTCCATGACCTGCCAGACGTCCGACTTGGCCTCGCCCGGTGCTTTCACCTGCTGGCGCCAGAACTGGGTGCGGCGCTCGGCGTTGCCATAGGCGCCTTCCTTTTCGACCCACATCGCGGTGGGCAGAATCAGGTCCGCCGACAGCGCGGTCACGGTCGGATAGGGGTCCGATACGGCGATGAAGTTTTCCGGGTTGCGGTAACCGGGATAGCCTTCTTCGTTGATGTTCGGCGCCGCCTGCATGTTGTTGGTACACTGCACCCAATAGGCATTCAGGTCGCCGTCTTTCAGCTTGCGGTGCTGCAGAACAGCGTGGAAGCCCGGTTTGGCCGGGATGGTGCCGGCGGGCACGTTCCAGGCTTTCTCGCAAATCTCGCGGTGCTTGTCGTTCATCACCACCATGTCTGCGGGCAGACGGTGGGCAAAGGTGCCGACCTCACGCGCCGTACCACAGGCCGAGGGCTGACCGGTCAGCGAGAAGGGCGAGTTGCCGGGTTCCGAAATCTTACCGACCAGCAGGTGCACGTTATACATCAGCGAGTTCACCCACGACCCGCGGGTGTGCTGGTTGAAGCCCATGGTCCAAAGGCTCATGACCTTGCGGTTCGGGTCGGCGTACTGCTTGGCCAGACGTTCCAGCGATGCGGCGGGGACGCCGGACAGCTCGGATGTATATTCCAGAGTGTATTTGGAAACCGCTTCGGCATATTCCTCGAAGCTGATCGGTTCCATCTTGCCGACATTGGGGTTTTCGGCGGCTTCCTGCAGCGGGTGATTGTCGCGCAGGCCATAGCCGATGTCAGTGGCGGTTTTGGTGATGTTGACGTGGTTCTTGACGAACTCTTCGTTCACCGCGCCATTCTGGATGATGTAGTTTGCGATGTAGTTCAGGATCGCCAGATCGGTCTGCGGTGCAAAGACCATGCCATTGTCGGCCAGCTCGAACGAGCGGTGCTCATAGGTCGACAGCACATGCACTTCGCAACCCGGTTTGGTCAGACGTGTATCGGTCAGGCGCGACCACAGGATCGGGTGCATTTCCGCCATGTTCGAGCCCCACAGCACGAAGGTATCCGCGTGCTCGAGGTCGTCATAGCAGCCCATCGGCTCATCAATGCCGAAGGTGCGGATGAAGCCCACCACGGCAGACGCCATGCAGTGCCGCGCGTTGGGGTCGATGTTGTTGGACCGGAAGCCTGCCTTCATCATCTTGGCGGCGGCATACCCTTCCCAGACGGTCCACTGACCCGAGCCGAACATGCCGACACTGGTCGGGCCTTTCTTGGCCAGCGCCTCTTTCCACTTGGCGGCCATCACGTCGAAGGCTTCGTCCCACGAAACGGGCTCGAACTCGCCGTTCTTGTCGTACTGGCCATTGGATTTGCGCAGCATCGGTGTGGTCAGACGATCCTTGCCGTACATGATCTTGGACAGGAAATAGCCCTTGATGCAGTTCAGTCCGCGGTTCACCGGCGCATCCGGGTCGCCCTGGGTGGCGACGACGCGCCCGTCCTTGGTGCCGATCAGGACCGAGCAGCCGGTGCCGCAGAACCGGCACGCTGCCTTGTCCCAGCGGATGTCGGGGTTGCCGACTTGCGCGCTGGCCTGTCCGGTCGCAAGCGGCAGACCGGCGGCCGAGGCCGTTGCGGCGGCGGCGGTTGATTTCAGGAATGTCCGGCGGGATTCAGAGATGGTCATGACATGGGTCTCCGGCTTTATATCTGGCGAGAAGCGTTGAGGTGCGGACGGGTTTCCGCAAGGTCTTCGAAATGGTGATAGGTCAGGGACAGAGAGATCACGCCCGGGATCTGATGCAGATCCATGATCGTCTCGGACGCCAGTTTTTCCGGCGTATCCTCGACCACGACAACAAGGCGGCCATCCTCGGCCGCCGCGTGAACTTCGGCCCCGTTCGTGCGCGCGATCGCGTCCTGCGCGCTTTGGGTGGTTTCAGGTGTCACGTGCACGAGGCAACCACAAATGTTCATAAGGTAACCTCCGGCGCGGTTGGGGTATGGCGTTCAAAGCTAACGGATCCGGCAGGACAGGCGCTGGCGCAGGCCCCGCATCCGGTGCAGTTATCGGTGTCCAGAACCGGTTCGGCGCGGCCGCCTGTCTGAAGGCGGAACCGGATGGCGTTGTGGTCGCAAACATCCTGGCAGACGCGGCAGCTGACGCCGTTCATCGACAGGCACGAGGCGGATACCCGGGCGCGCCAGGGCCAGTCGGCCATCAGATCGGAATTCAGCGCGCCCGTGGGGCAGGCGCTGACGCAATCACCGCAAAAGGTGCAGGGGCCCGCATCCAGTTGGACCACTGGCCAGCCTTGCGCGTTGAAGGTGATGATATCCTCGGGGCAGGCCTCACGGCATTCGTCGCACTGCGTACACAGCCCGGTAAAATCGGGTTCTGCCCCCGGGGGATAGATGGGTGCCTTGTCGGACCGCAGCACCTCTCCCCGTAGAAATGCGCGGCGGCTGGCTAGCTTACTCATACGCTTGCGACCTTGTGCGGTGGGGCGGTGGTTGGATGCGCCCTGAGTCTGCTGTTAGCGCAGGCGGGAAGGCCGCTACTTGACTTATGTCATTTTTGAAAAAGTTTATTTTTCAGGCAGGTTTGCATAATGGTGAGTCGAAAATGCGTATTTCCGGGCGTTTTCAACGCCTCACGTCAATCCGAGACTCAGATCAGCACCGCCTAGGCGCGTCGTTCGCCGATGGTCGTGACACCCAGAACCGCGAGCACCTTGGCCTCGATCTGTTCTGCGTTCATGCCCGCCACCGCGTACATATCCGCCGGGCTGGCCTGGTCAATGAAGGTATCCGGCAATACCATCGAGCGGTACTTCAGCCCTGTGTCAAACACGCCTTCATCCGCCAGCAGCTGCGCCACATGGCTCCCGAACCCGCCGACCGCGCCTTCCTCGATGGTGATCAGGGCCTCATGGTTCGCGGCGAGATCAAGGATCAGGTCTCGATCCAGCGGCTTGGCAAAGCGTGCATCGGCAATGGTGGGGGTGATGCCGCGGGCTGACAGAGCCTCGGCCGCCTTTTGCACTTCGCCCAGACGGGTGCCGAAGGACAACAGCGCCACCCGTGCGCCGGTCTGGATGATCCGGCCCTTGCCGATCTCAAGCACCTCGCCACGTTCGGGCAGGTCGACGCCCACGCCCTCGCCCCGCGGATAGCGGAACGCGATGGGGCCGTTATCATGAGCCACGGCGGTGGCGACCATATGCATCAGTTCTGCCTCATCGGCGGCGGCCATCACCACCATGCCCGGCAGATTGGCCAGATAGGCGATGTCGAACGAGCCCGCATGAGTCGCGCCATCTGCGCCCACCAGCCCCGCACGGTCGATGGCAAAGCGCACCGGCAGGCGCTGGATCGCCACATCATGCACCACCTGATCGTAACCGCGCTGCAGGAAGGTCGAATACATCGCGCAGAACGGCTTCATCCCGCCTGCCGCGAGTGCTGCTGAGAAGGTCACCCCATGCTGCTCCGCAATTGCCACGTCGAAACAGCGCGACGGATAACGCTCGGCAAAGAGGTTCAGCCCGGTGCCATCCGGCATCGCGGCAGTGACGGCCACGATCTTGTCATCGCGCGCCGCTTCCTCGACCAGCGTCTTGCCAAAGACCGAGGTATAGGATGGCGCATTCGACGGCGCCTTTTTCTGCTCACCCGTGACCACGTCGAACTTCGCGGTGGCATGGCCCTTGTCGCGGGCCTGCTCGGCGGGGGCATAGCCTTTGCCCTTCTTGGTCAGCACATGGATCAGGATCGGGCCGGTCGCCTTGGCCTTGACCGCCCGCAGCACCGGCAGCAGCTGGTCCAGATCATGCCCGTCGATGGGGCCCAGATAGGAAAAACCCAGCTCTTCGAACAGGGTGCCGCCCATGGCCATGCCTTTCAGCATGTCCTTGGCCCGCTTGGCCCCCTCGCGGAACGGTTCGGGCAGCAGCGACACCGCGCCCTTGGCGGCGGCCTTCAGCTCGTGAAACGGTTCTTCGGCATAGATGCGTGACAGGTAATTCGACAGCGCGCCCACTGGCGGCGCGATGCTCATCTCATTGTCGTTGAGGATGACGATCAGGCGTTTCTTCAGATGGCCTGCATTGTTCATCGCCTCAAAAGCCATGCCCGCCGACATCGAGCCATCGCCAATGACGGCAATCGCATCGCCCAGCCCTTCGGGCGTCACACCGCCCAGATCGCGCGCGACCGCAAAGCCCAATGCCGCGCTGATCGAGGTGCTCGAATGGGCGGCGCCAAACGGGTCATAGGGGCTTTCGCTGCGCTTGGTGAAACCGCTGAGGCCGTCTTTCATGCGCAGGGTGCGGATGCGATCCCGCCGCTCGGTCAGGATTTTGTGCGGATAACACTGATGCCCCACATCCCAGATGATCTTGTCGCGCGGCGTGTCAAAGACCGCGTGCAGCGCCGTCGTCAGCTCTACCACGCCCAGCCCCGCGCCCAGATGACCACCAGTGACGGACACTGCCGAGATTGTCTCGGTCCGCAGTTCTTGCGCCACCTGATGCAACTGCGCATCCGAAAACTGCTTGAGGTCCGCGGGGCGGTGCACAAGATCCAGCAGAGGCGTATTCGGGCGGTCAGACATTTGGCGTTCCTGGCTTAGCTGTCCCGGGCAATAACGAAGCGGGCGGCGTCCTTCAAGGTTTCGGCGCGCGCGCCATAGGTGTCGAGCGCGGCGCAGGCCTGATCCACCAGCTCGGCAGCACGGGTCCGCGCCGCGCCCAGACCCAGCAGCGAAACAAAGGTCGCCTTGCCCGCATCTGCATCCTTCTGCAGCCGTTTTCCGGCCTTTTCGGCATCGCCCTCGACATCCAGAATGTCATCGGCGATCTGAAAGGCAAGCCCAAGGGCTTGGGCATATTGGCGCAACGGTTCCGGATCGACCTGTGCCAGCCGCGCACCCGCGCAGGCCGCCCATTCGATCAGCGCGCCGGTCTTTCCAGCCTGAAGCTGTGTAATCTGTTCCAGCGTCAACGGCGCTGCCGCCGTTTCCGCCGCAATATCCAACGCCTGTCCCAAAACCATGCCCTGCGCGCCGCTCGCCTTGGCCAATGTCAGAGCCAGATCGGCACGTATTTCGGCATCCCCGACCTCGGGCCGGGTGCAAAGCTCAAAGGCCAGCGTCTGCAGCGCATCGCCGGCCAGAACAGCGGTGCCCTGATCCCATTTCACATGCACGGTGGGCCGTCCGCGCCGCAGGTCGTCGTCATCCATGCAGGGCAGATCGTCATGCACCAGTGAATAGGCGTGCAGCGCCTCGATCCCTGCGGCAGGCCAGATCGCGCGGGATCCATCAACATCATGCAGCCGCGCGCTTTCCAGCACCAGAAACCCGCGCAGTCGCTTGCCGCCTTGCGTGGCATAGGCCATTGCGCGCGTCACCTCCAGATCGTCAAACGCCCCCAGAACCAGATCAAAATGATCCTGAATCCGCGCCGCATCCTGCGCCAATCGTTCACGAAACATTTACTGGCCGTCGACAGGTGTCGTCCCGGTCGGCTGCCCACCTGCATCCAGCGTAATCGCGGCCACCTTTTCCTCGGCCCGCTTCAGCTCATCCTCGCAGCGCTTCTTCAGCGCCGCGCCGCGCTCATACAAGGCAATAGACTGATCCAGCGCCACGTCGCCGCGTTCCAACTGGCCGACCACGGCCTCAAGCTCTTTCATCGCCTGTTCAAACGTCATCTGATCTACGGGAGTATCGGTCATCGGGCTGCCTTCATCAGTTCTTCTACATGGGCGCGGGACGCCTCGGCCAGCGCGTTCAGATCATACCCGCCTTCCAGAGTCGAGACGATACGGCCCTCACACACTTCATCGGCGATCTTGCAGAACTCGGCGGTGAGCCAGGCAAAATCGCCGGTGGACCAGTTAAGACTGGCCAGCGGGTCGTCCTGATGCGCGTCGAACCCGGCCGAGACAATGATCAATTCGGGCCGGAACGCCCGCAGGCGCGGAAAGGCCTGCGCCATGTAGGCCGCCCGCATCTCGGCCCCACCGGTACCGGGGGCCAGAGGGATGTTCAGAACAGTGTCATGCGCCCCGGTCTCATCCGGTCGCCCCGATCCGGGCCACAGCGGCATCTGCTGGCTGGTAATCACCAGCGCACGACCCTCATCCCACAACAGGTCCTGCGTACCATTGCCATGGTGCACATCGAAATCCACCACCGCCACGCGGCTCAGCGCATGGTGCTCCAGCGCATGTTTCGCAGCCAGCGCGGCATTGCCGAACAGGCAAAACCCCATCGCCGTCTCGGATTCCGCATGATGCCCCGGCGGACGAATGGCACAGAACGCATTCCGCACCTCTCCGCCCAGCACCAGATCCACCGCCCGCACCACGGCCCCCGCCGCGCGATAAGCCGCGTCGACCGAGCCCGGTGACATGAACGTATCGCCATCAATCTGCGTGAAACCGTCAACCGGCCTGCTGCGCCGTATCTCGTCGATATGGCTCTGCGGATGCACCCGCAACAGATCGTCCTCGGCGGCCAACGGGGCGGTGACGCGCTTCAGGTCCAACCCTTCCAGCGCATGTAACACATGCTCCAACCGCGCCACCCGCTCCGGATGCCCATCCGGTGTCACATGGCCCAGACAATCGGCATGGGTCAAAAGCGCGGTTGCCATCGGGATCCCCTCTTCATCTGGCTAAAAATATCCTCGCCGAAGGCAAGAATCGCCGCGCAGCGGCTAAATCAATCGGGCGCCAGCATATACCCCGCGCCCCGAACGGTCTGCAGATACCGGGGCCGTTTCGGGTCCTGCTCGATCTTGCGCCGCAGACGGGTGATCTGCACATCCACCGCGCGTTCCTGCGCCTGCCCCTTGTCGCGGCCCAGATCCTCGACCAGCTTGGCACGGCTGATCGGCTCACCGGGTCGGGCCGAGAAAATCTTCATCAACTGGCTCTCGGTCGCGGTCAGACGCACCGGATCCTCGCCCTGCCACATCTCTCCGCGTTCGATGTCATACCGGATCGGCCCCAGAGTCAGAATCTTGGCCGCGGTTTCCTGCGCCGGGGTCTCGGGCATCCGCCGCAGGATCGCGTTGATCCGTAACAGCAGCTCTTTGGGCTCGAACGGTTTGGCCAGATAATCATCCGCCCCGGCCTCAAGCCCCGCGATGCGATGCTCGGTCTCCCCCTTGGCGGTCAGCAGCAGGATCGGCGTTGCGTTGCTCTCGCGCAAAGCGCGGGTCAGGCTGACCCCGTCCTCGCCGGGCATCATCACATCCAGCACGATCAGATCGAAATCCAGCCCCGACAGCACCCGTCGCGCATGGGCCGCATCGCGGGCGGAAGTCACCAGAAAGCCGCTGCGCATCAGGAACTTCTTGAGCAGGTCGCGGATGCGTTCATCATCGTCGACGATCAGCAGATGGGCGTCCATATCGCTCATGAGGTGGTATCCCGCAGTTTGGTGTATGCACGACGCATATCAGCATCCATCATCGCTTCAAGCACTTTACGAAACCCGGCTACCGCCTCGGGGCCCGCATCCTTGTAGGCGGCCCGCATCCGGGCGCGCTGGGCGTCCGACAGAGTGGCTTCCAGCGCCATGCCCTTCTGAGTCAGAAATAGGTGCCGTTCGCGTTTGTCCACCGTTCCAACCCGGCTTTCGACCAAACCGTCCTCGATCAGCGCCCGCAATACCCGGTTCAGAGACTGTTTGGTCACCCCCAGGATCGCCAGCAGATTGTTGACCGTCGTGCCCGGTGCGCGGTTGATGAAGTGAATCGCCCGGTGATGGGCGCGGCCATAGGCCATTTCGGCCAGAATGCGGTCAGGGTCGGCGGTAAAGCCGCGATAGGCGAAAAACATCGCCTCGATCCCCTGACGAAGCTGCTCATCCGTCAGAAATAGAAGACTTTCGCCCCCAAAAACCGGGGCAGGCCGGGTGTCGGACATGATGGGCCTCGTGTGTTCCTGTGTCAGAGTTTATGTCAGTGTTGTTGACATTCCAAGAGCGAACAGGTATCGAATCGCAGAATTTGCGCAATTTTATGACCGGATCGGACTTAATTTGCGCAATAATTGTAAATCTAACCCGGCGCAGGAGGTTCGCATGGCGGGATATGATGATCGTGATGGTGTCATCTGGATGGATGGTGAACTTGTCCCGTGGCGCGAGGCCAACGTGCACATCCTGTCGCACGCGATGCACTATGCCTCATCCGTGTTCGAGGGCGAGCGCGCCTATAACGGCAAGATCTTCAAAAGCCGCGAGCATTCCGAGCGTTTGATCGCCTCGGCCGAGGCGCTGGACATGCCGATGCCCTATGACGTGGACCAGATCGAGGCCGCCAAGGACGCGGCGCTGAAAGCCAGTGGGTTGCAGGACGCTTACGTGCGGGCGCTGGTCTGGCGCGGCTCGGGTGAGGATATGGGTGTCGCGTCTGCCAAGAACCCGGTGCGGATGGCCATCGCGGTCTGGCCGTGGGGGGCCTATTACGGCGACGCCAAGATGCAGGGGGCCAAGCTGGATATTGCAGAATGGAAACGCCCCAGCCCCGAAACCATTCCCGTTCACGCCAAGGCGGCGGGCCTTTACATGATCTGCACCATCTCCAAGCACAAGGCCGAGGCCAAGGGCTGCTCGGACGCGCTGTTCATGGATTTCAATGGCAATGTGGCCGAAGCGACCGGAGCGAACGTGTTCTTCGTCAAGAATGGTGAGGTGCATACCCCTCTGGCCGATTGCTTTCTGAACGGCATCACCCGCCAGACGGTGATCGGGATGCTGAAAGACAAGGGCATCACCGTCCATGAACGCCGCATCCGGCCTGAGGAGATGGCTGATTTCGAACAATGCTGGCTGACCGGCACCGCGGCCGAGGTCACACCGGTCGGGCAGATCGGCGATTATACCTTCGAGGTTGGCGACCTGACCCGTGAGATCGCCGAAGATTACGAGAAGCTGGTCCGAGCCTGACCAACGAACCCCCGCCCCGGCGGGGGTTCTTGTTGCAGCCCGTGCAATTTTCCGTGCAGAGCGTCCCGCTGACTGGACGAACGCGCGGAAACCCCTAACATGACGCCCATGTTGGACCTTCTCAGCGATATCCTCACCCGCCTGTCCCTGCGAGGCACGTTTTATTTCCGCACCTCCTTCACGCCGCCCTTTGGCATTCAGGTGCCCGCGTTCGAAAACGTGGCGCGGTTTCATTTCGTTCAGCGCGGCGAGATGAAAGTGTATGTCTCGACTACGGGCGAGACCCTGCGCTTGCGGCAAGGTGATCTGATCCTGATCCCCCACGGTGCGGCCCATGCCCTGCTGTGCAATGAGGTGAAGCCCGTCGATGCCCTGCCGCTCGAGCAGGTGCTGGAACTGGCGGGTTATAGCGGGGATGGCGTTCTGATCTATGGCGGTAACGAAGAAGAGCGCGACACGCAGCTGATCTGCGGCCATTTCTCGTTCACCGGTCCGGCAGGGCGCGGCGGCACCGGGCATATGCTGATCGACCGTCTGCCGCCCTATATCCTGATTGAGAATTACGGCGAAGAGGCCGGCGCGTGGATCGAGGCCACGCTGCGCATGATCGGATCCGAGGTGTCGGGCACGCGCATCGGCGGCGACCTGATCGCACTGAAACTGTCCGAAGTGCTGTTTGCGCAGGCCATCCGCGCCTATCTGGAACACCAAAGCCCCGATGGTGCGGCGCTGGCCGGGTTTGCCGACCCCCGTATCTCGCGCGCGCTGACGGCGTTTCATCAATCTCCGGCCGAGGATTGGAGCGTGGCGACCCTCGCGCGCGAGGCGGGGATGTCCCGCACCGCCTTTGCCCAGCTTTTTGCCGAGAAGATGGGCACAACGCCGATGCAATACCTGACCGACTGGCGGATGCAGATCGCCTGCCACGGGCTGACTGAAAGCCGCTGGAACGTGGCCGATGCGGCGGCCGAGGTCGGCTATGCGTCCGAGGCCGCCTTTTCGCGCGTCTTCAAGAAACAGGTCGGCCTGTCGCCCGCGGCTTACCGGGCGATGCATTGATCCGCCTGAACTTCTGAACGATTGGCAATATCTCTGAAACGATCTGGCCTGCACGGGTCCCGAATCCGGGCCTATCTTTGGGGTATCACTGTTTCAGGAAAGGAAGTTCAGATGTCCCTGCGTTTCGTCACCCGCTCGGTCCATGCGTATCTCGATTATCCCGTCGCCTTTGCGCTGATGGGGCTGCCGTTTCTGCTGGGGCTGGGGCAATCCAACCCGCTGGCGCTGTGGCTGTCGGTTGTCACTGGCGTCGCGGCCTTTGTGCTGACCGTGTTGACCGATCACCATCTGGGGATCTGGCGCGTGCTGCCCTACAAGTTCCACCTGGCCGTGGACCTGACCGTTGGCATCGTGTTCCTGCTGGCGCCCAGCCTGTTCGGCTTTACGGGTCTGGACGCATGGTTCTACTGGCTGAACGGTGCCGCCGTGGTGGCCGTGATCTCGCTGAGCGCGCCCGAGCAAACAGCGGCGGCGTGAGCCATCCCATACACTGTCCGTCGTTGTTTCGAGCCGCGCGTTGCCCACGCGCGGCTCATTACTTGGCGATAACAAAGGTTTTTGGGGGCTGAAATTTCGAACTTGAAAAAGCTGACAAAAACAATCAGATATAGCGCAACGCCAGATGCACCGGCATCAAGCCCCCGGTTCTGGGGCGGTCAGCAGGCTTAGCAACTGAAGGTGACGGCCCGCCACCGCCCCGGAAACGACCCAAAGGAGGCCCGGTTGCGCGACCGATTCGAAGAACTGCTGGCTGATCCCTGCTGTACGTCCTGCGATTGCGACGGGTTGGCGCTGGACGTCGCGGCCTATCTGGATCACAAAAGTTGCGACGCCGAACGCTGCCGCCAGCGCGATCAACAGCAACCACCGGTCGATCCAGCGGCGAAAGAGAACAGACCAAAAGGTTAGAAATCCACCCCGCGCTGGGCTTTGATTCCAGCTTGAAACGGGTGCTTCTCTTCGGTCATTTCCGTCACCAGATCGGCATAATCGCGCAAGTCCTGCGGTGCATCACGCCCGGTGAGAAACACGCTGGTCTTGTCCGAACGGGCCTTCAGCCCGTCGATCACCTGCGCGACCGAGAGGTATTCGTAGCGCAGCGCGATGTTGACCTCGTCGAGAACGACCAGATCATACTCCCCGCTCTCCATCAGCGCGCAGGCCTTGTCAAAGGCGGCGTTTGCGGCTGCGATGTCGCGCTCGCGGTCCTGGGTGTCCCAGGTGAACCCTTCGCCCATCGTGTGCCATGTGACCAGATCGCGGTCCTCGAAGAACCGCCGCTCGCCGGTTTTCCACTTGCCCTTGATGAACTGCACCACGGCGACCTTCTGACCCCAGCCCAATGCTCGGATCACCACGCCGAACGCGGCCGAAGATTTGCCCTTGCCCTTGCCGGTGTTGATCAGCACCAGACCGCGGCCCGGATCAATGGCCTCGGACACTTTCTTGCGGTGCTGGGCCTGCACCTTCTGCATCTTTTCCTTGTGGTCCTGCGCGTCGCTCATCGGGAAACCTCTGTTGATTGTCCGGCCCAACGTAAGCGAAGTTCGGGAAAGGTAAAGATCAGCCTTTGGGATCGGTGACCGACCGCGCCTTGCCGCGTTCCAGCCCCAGTTGCCGTTCGCGCAGGATCACCAGCACATTGCCCGCGATCACCAGCGCCGCACCCGCCAGCATCACCAGCGTCGGCAATTCGTCGAACCAGATGTAACCGATGACGATGGCAAACAGCATTGTGGTGTAGTCATAGGGGGCCAGCATCGACGCCTGCCCGAACCGATAGGACGAGGTGACCAGGATCTGCGCCACACCCCCGGTCAGGCCCATGGCCATCAGCGTGGCGGCGTGCTGCCAGTTCGGCATCGTCCAGCCCCAGAACGCGGTCAGCGCCGACAGCAACGTGGCGGTCAGAGAGAAATAGAACACGATGGCGGCAGGGTGGTCGACCTGCACCAGCTGGCGGATGTGAATCTGCACAAATGCGCGGGCGATGGTCGCTGCGAGAACGCAGAGCGCGCCAATCGTTGCCGCGGCTTCGATGTTGTTACCACCCAGTCGGGGCCAGATCATGATCAGCACCCCAAGCAGGCCGACGGCCACCGCACCGATGCGGATCAGCCGGATACGCTCGCCAAGCATCACGGCGGCGAGGATCAGGGTGAAGATCGGCGTGGCATAGCCGATCGCGGTCACCTCGGGCAGCGGCAGCAGGCTGAGGCCGGTGAAGGTTAGACCCATGGCACCGGTGCCCAACACACCGCGCCAGAAATGGCCCATGGGTTTCCTCACCACAAAGCCATGCGCCAGTTCCCCGCGCCAGAGCAGCCAGCCTATGATGACCGGAATCGCAAACAGGGACCGGAAGAACACCATCTGGCCCGGCGGGAACTCGGCCGAGAGCGCCTTGACCAGTGCGCCCATGGAGGTGAACAGGAACAAGGCACAAAGCTTCAGGACCACGGCCAGGACGGGTCGATGCGATGTTAAGGGTTTTGCCATGGGCGCGAACCTGCGCTTTTACGGTCAAAAGATCAACGGTCGGCTAGTGGGCTTTCCAATCCGCTGGCAACGTGGCGGCGACTTCCCGGGCAAATTCCTCAAGAAATCGCAGCATGACATCCACCCGGTCCTGCGCCATGGCCCGCCCCGCATCGGTCAGCATGTCCCCGGGCAGCGTCAGCAGCTTCACCTTCCAGTGATCGATCGAGTAACGCAGATCATCCAGCGGGCGGTTCTCGGCAAAAGGATCTGCGGAATCGTAAAGCGCTCGACCCAGCGCGCCTGCTACCGAAAAAGTACGCGCGATCCCGACCGCGCCCAACGCGTCCAGACGGTCTGCGTCGCGCAGAATGCGGGCCTCGGGCGTTTCCGGGGGGATCTGGGCCGAGAAACTATGCGCTTCAATCGCGTGTTGCGCGGCAGCGATCCGAGCCGAAGAATAGCCCAGTTCCCGCAGAATAGGCTCTGATTTTGCCGCAGATTGCCGTGAGGCCAGATGGTTTTCAGGGTCGTTCTTGGGCAGGTTCACCAGATCATGCAGATAGCTGGCCGCCAGCAGAACCGCCCTGTCGGTATCTGCATCCGCAATGGCCTGCGCGTTGATCCAGACTCGGTCCAGATGCGCAAGATCATGCGCCGGATCAGTTTCCATCCGCTGGGCAACAATGCCGCGCAGGCGGGTGCGCAGATCAGCCGATATGTCCACGATTCTCGCCGATCTGACCGCGATGCAGCAGCAGGTGATCGAGGATCACGCAAGCCATCATCGCCTCACCGACCGGCACGGCGCGGATGCCGACGCAAGGGTCGTGGCGGCCCTTGGTGATGATCTCGGTCTCTTCGCCGGACTTGGTGATGGTCTTGCGGGTGGTCAGGATCGATGAGGTCGGTTTGACCGCAAAGCGCACCACGACATCCTGCCCGGTCGAGATGCCCCCCAGAATGCCGCCCGCGTGGTTTGAGCTGTATTGCGGGCCGTTCTGCCCCATGAAGATCTCGTCTGCGTTGGCCTCTCCTGTCAGTTCGGCGGCGGCCATGCCCTCGCCGATCTCGACGCCTTTGACCGCGTTGATCGACATCATCGCGGAGGCCAGATCAGTGTCTAACTTGGCGTAAACTGGCGCACCGATCCCGGCGGGAACGCCGCGGGCCACGACCTCGACCACGGCACCGACCGAGTTGCCGGATTTGCGCAGGTCGTCCAGATAAGCGGCCCAGTCCTGGGCGGCCTGGGCATCTGGGGTCCAGAAGGGGTTCTGTTCGATCTGCGACCAGTCGAAATTGGCGCGGTTGATCTTGTGGGGTCCGATCTGCGTCATATAGCCGGTGATCTGCACATTCGGCGCGATCTGTTTGATGGCCTCGCGGGCCAGCCCGCCAGCGGCGACGCGGGATGCGGTTTCACGGGCCGAGCTGCGCCCGCCACCGCGATAGTCGCGGATGCCGTATTTCTGCCAGTAGGTGATATCGGCGTGGCCTGGGCGGAACTTGTCCGTGATATCGCCGTAGTCTTTCGAGCGCTGATCGGTGTTCTCGATCATCAGCTGGACCGGGGTTCCGGTGGTCTGGCCCTCGAACACGCCGGACAGGATTTTGACCTGATCGGGTTCACGCCGCTGGGTGGTGAACTTGTTCTGCCCCGGTTTGCGCTTGTCCAGCCAGTGCTGGATCGTCGCTTCGTCGATTGTTACGCCCGGAGGGCAGCCATCCACCGTCGCGCCCAAGGCGGGCCCGTGGCTTTCGCCCCAGGTGGTGACGCGGAAGAGATGTCCGAAACTGTTCATCGACATGGGGCGTGCTCCTTTGCGGGGTTGTGATTAGCGGGGAGAGCCTTTGGCCTCAAGTGGATTTGCATGTGGAAAGCGGGGGAGGGGGCGCTGCCCCCGTCGCGCAGGCGCGACTCCCCCGAAGTATTTTTGAACAGAAGAAGGATCAGGCCGCTTTCAGGGCCAGCCGGGTTCTTGTGATGTTGAGCGCAGCTTGCGCGGCCTCGCGGCCTTTTTGCACGAAATGATCGCGGTAGATGGCGTTGTGGTGGTCGGTTTCCTGATACTGGTGCGGGGTCAGCGAGACCGACAGTATGGGTATGCCGGTGTCGAGCCCCGCGCGCATCAGGCCGTCGACCACGGCTTGGGCCACGAAATCATGGCGATAGATGCCGCCATCCACCACAAAGGCGGCGCTGGCAATCGCGGCGTAGCGTCCGGTTTGGGCCAGATCGCGGGCCAGAAGAGGCATCTCGAACGCGCCCGGGACGTCAAAGACGTCGATCTGGTCGGCGGGGATGAGTTCTAGGAACCCGTCCAGCGCACGGTCAACGATGTCGGAATGCCAGTTGGCTTTGATGAAAGCATAGCGGGTGTGTGTCATGGTGATCTCCTTTCGCAACAGACACGTCACCCAAGGCGATCACGGGCAGACGCGCCGCTGTGCGACACGCTGCACGTTCTCTTTCATCCGGACTATGACCGTCGGCTCTGGCGTCTCACCAGATCTGCTGACACCTCGGATGATCCGAGGCCGCTCGCGGGCTTACGGGTCATCGCCCGCATACCGCCGGTGGGGAATTCCGCCCCGCCCTGAGAACAAGATGGACCTTGCCAAGGACCGGGGCGCGCTGCAAGAGATTTGACAGGAGGACCGCCGATGCACCCCAACCCTGCCTTCCGCGCCGAGGACCGCGCGCGTCATGTCGCCTTTGCCCGCGATCGGGGTTTCGGTGTGCTGGCCGTCTCTGGCACCCATGCGCCGCTGCTGAGCCATGTGCCGTTTCTGCTGAACGAGGATGCAACGCTGGCCGAGCTGCATCTGGTGCGGTCGAATCCGATTGTGCGGGCGCTGCAACAGGCCCAGCCAGCGCGGATCGCGGTGTCGGGGCCTGATAGCTATATCTCGCCCGATTGGTACGGGATCGAAGATCAGGTGCCCACCTGGAACTATGTGGCGGTGCATCTGACAGGCCGTCTGGAATCGCGGCCCGCCGAAGACTTGAGGGCGTTGCTGGATCGGCAGTCGGCGGCTTTTGAAAACCGTCTGCTGCCCAAGCCACCCTGGATGACACGCAAGATGACCGCCGGGGCGCTGGACCGGATGATGCGGATGATCGTGCCCTGCTGTCTGGTGGTCGAGGATATTCAGGGCACCTGGAAGCTGAGCCAGAACAAACCGGATGCGGTGCGGCAGGCGGCGGCAGATCAGGTTGATGCCAGTGGCATCGGGTCTGAAACCGGGCAACTGGCCGCGCTGATGCGCGACCTTTGATCGTCGCCCGTTGATCCGGGCCTATTGGTCGCTGAATGTGACCAGATAGGCCGCGATATCTTCGGCGCCTTTCTTCAGCTTGACGCTCATGTTCGGGCGGGCGGTGTCGTCGTCGAGATAGTCCTTGATGAAGCCGATCGGGTCTTTGGAATAGGCCGCGATGTTTTCTTCGGTCCACACCAGCCCCTCGGCACCGGCGCGGATCATGTCGTCGGTAAACATGCCAACAGGCAGGCGTTCGCTGCCATTCAGGTAGTCATATTCAGTGCCGGCTGTGCGCCCGACCACCCCATAGAGATTCGGACCGGTGATGCCGCCTTTGACCAGAACCTCGCCGTCTTTGATGATCGCGTGGCAGGAGGAACAGCGATTATAGAGCTTTTCGCCTTTCGCGGGGTCTCCGGCGGCCTGGGCATGACCGGATGTGACGAGCGCAAGCAGCGCGGCGATGGCTGTGATCTTTGACATGGCTTTTCCCGTGTTGCGAGTTGGAGTTGCGGATCGGGTTGGACGGCTCGCGTATAAAGTGCAACCGAAATCTGGTGGGAACCGGGGATCGTGAAATATCTATTTTGGACTAGTTATTTACGAGGCATCGCATCGCCTGAAAATTGAAAACACGTTGACAAATCCGTGACGAAACCCGGGCGACACCGCGCCATTTTCAAGGCCTCTCGATTGCCAGACGAAAGATGCGGCATCGCCGGTGAGCGCGGGCCGAATCATCTGCCAGATGATTCGGTGGTCTTGTGGGGCCAGCCGCCGAAACCGGGCGCTGAACTTGAAATTTCCCCCCTTCGTAGTGACATGAATCCCCAGATGCGGCGTAGTGCGCGCCTTTGACCGCTGGACGAACCGATTTCTCCCGGCTAGATAGCCGCGATATGATGCCGCTTTGATGCGGTGCTTATGCATGTTTGCCCGAAATCCCGGGCGTCGGAATCGGAGAAAACCTCGTGTCCCACGCAGAAGACCACGAAGGCACCCGCAGAGATTTCCTCTACTACGTCGCAGGCGGCGCAGGTGTCGTTGCGACGGGGGCAGCCGTTTGGCCCCTGGTGAATCAAATGAACCCATCGGCAGACGTTCAGGCGCTGTCGTCGATCCGCGTGGATGTCAGCGGGGTCGAGCCGGGTACGCAGCTGACCGTGAAATGGCTGGGTAAACCCGTCTTTATCCGCCACCGCACTGGTGCCGAGATCCAGAAGGCAAAAGAGCAGGATGCCGAAGGTGTCGATGCGCTGCCTGATCCGCTGGCCCGCAACTTCAACCAGCCGGCTGATGCGCCTGCGACCGACGCCAACCGCGTGATGCCCTCGCCCGAGGGCGAAGCGCCCGGTGCGTGGATCGTTCAGATGGGTGTCTGCACCCACCTTGGTTGTGTGCCGCTGGGTGATGCCGGTGACTTTGGCGGCTGGTTCTGCCCCTGCCACGGCTCGCACTATGACCTAGCCGGTCGTATCCGTAAGGGCCCCGCGCCTGAAAACCTGCCTGTCCCGCCCGCTGAGTGGGTCGACAACAGCACCATCAAACTCGGCTAAGGGAGACCCAGATGTCCGGAATTCCCCACGATCATTACGAGCCGAAGACAAACGGCGAAAAGTGGCTGAACAGCCGCTTGCCCGTTGTCGGCCTGATTTACGACACCATCATGATCCCCACCCCCAAGAACCTGAACTGGTGGTGGATCTGGGGCATCGTCCTGGCGTTCTGCCTGGCGCTGCAGATTGTCACCGGTATCGTTCTGGTGATGCACTACACCCCGCATGTTGATCTGGCTTTTGCCAGCATCGAACACATCATGCGCAACGTGAATGGCGGCTATATGCTGCGCTATCTGCACATGAACGGCGCGTCGCTGTTCTTTGTTGCGGTTTACATCCACATCTTCCGTGGCCTGTTCTACGGTTCGTACAAAGCCCCGCGTGAGATCACGTGGATCATCGGGATGCTGATTTACCTGATGATGATGGGCACAGCCTTCATGGGTTACGTTCTGCCTTGGGGTCAGATGTCCTTCTGGGGTGCGACCGTGATCACCGGCCTGTTTGGCGCGATCCCGTTTGTGGGTGAGGCGATCCAGACCTGGCTGCTGGGCGGACCTGCGGTGGATAACGCCACGCTGAACCGCTTCTTCTCGCTGCACTATCTGCTGCCGTTTGTGATTGCGGCGCTGGTGATCGTGCATATCTGGGCCTTCCACACCACCGGCAACAACAACCCGACAGGTGTTGAAGTGCGCCGTGGCTCGAAAGCCGAAGCCGAGAAAGATACACTGCCGTTCTGGCCGTACTTCGTGATCAAGGATCTGTTCGCGCTTGCGGTTATTCTGGTCGTGTTCTGGGCCGTTGTCGGCTACATGCCGAACTATCTGGGCCACCCCGACAACTACATCGAGGCCAACCCGCTGGTCACACCCGCACACATCGTGCCCGAATGGTACTTCCTGCCATTCTACGCGATCCTGCGTGCGTTTACCGGTGAGGTTTGGGTTGTTCAGATCGCAAGCTTCATCACCGGCGGCATCATCGACGCCAAGTTCTTTGGTGTGATCGCGATGTTCGGTGCGATCCTTGCCATGGCGCTGGCGCCGTGGCTGGACACTTCCAGCGTACGGTCAGGCAAATACCGTCCGATGTTCAAATGGTGGTTCTATCTGCTGATCATCGACTTCTTTGCCCTGATGTGGCTGGGTGCGATGCCCGCCGAGGAGCCCTATGCCACCTTCTCGCTGATCGCGTCTGCCTACTGGTTCGCCTATTTCTTCGTGATCCTGCCGATCCTGGGCGTGATCGAGAAGCCCGAGGCGCAGCCCGAGACCATCGAAGAAGACTTCAACGCGCATTATGGCAAGGCTGACGCTGACGCCACGCCGGCCGAGTAAGAAGAGGGACCGCAATCATGTTCAAGAAACTTGCAATCGGTGCCGCGTTCGCTCTGGCCCTTGCGCCCGCCTCGACCTTTGCGGCAGGTGGCGGTGAGCAGCATATCGAGGACTTCCAGTTCTCGTTCGAGGGCCCGTTCGGGACCTGGGATCAGAATCAGCTGCAGCGCGGCCTTCAGGTCTATACCGAGGTCTGCGCGGCCTGCCACGGCCTGCGCTACGTGCCTCTGCGTGATCTGGAAGCGCTGGGTTATTCGGAAGAAGAAGTCATCGCTTACGCGGCAGGCAACTTCGAAGTGTTCGACCCCGAGCTGGACGATTTCCGCCCGGCCATCCCGACCGACCACTTCCCGGCCAATGACGGTGTTGGCGCACCGGACCTCAGCCTGATGGCCAAGGCCCGCGCGGGCTTCCACGGGCCCTACGGTCTGGGGATCAACCAGCTGGTCAAGGGCATGGGTGGCGCGGAGTATATTGCCTCGCTGCTGGATGGCTATACCGGTGAAGAAAAGGAAGAGGCCGGTACGGTTCTTTATGAGAACAAAGCCTTCCCCGGCGGCTGGATTTCGATGGCCCCGCCGCTGTCTGAGGATCAGGTCGAATTTGCCGACGGTCATCCGGCCACGGTCGAGGCCCTGTCCGAGGATGTTGCCGCGTTCCTGATGTGGACCGCTGAGCCGAAAATGATGGAGCGCAAGAATGCCGGTTTCGTGGGCGTTCTGTTCCTGACGGTTCTGTCGGTGCTGCTGTATCTTGTGAACAAGCGTCTGTGGGCGCCGGTGAAAGGCAAGAAAGACTAAGCGTTTTTCGATCCGCTTGGATGAAAGCCCCCGCGCCACTGGCAGCGGGGGTTTTTTGTTGAGAGCGGGTTGAAGGGGCCAGCCCCTTCTTGGCCTGCGGCCAATTCATCCCCGGGATATTTTTGGCCAGATGAAGCGTGGATCAGGCCTGTAGTTGGGTTGTCGTGTGCCCGGTGATCGGGGCAGCTACGATCTGGCCTTCGGGTTGGGGGGTGGTGAAGGTGACCTCGGCGAATTGTTCGGTGCGGCCCATATGGGGGTTTTCCATCAGGATGCGGTGGGTTTTGCCGATTTGAGCGGCCAGGTGTTGGGTGACCTGTGCATCACCAGCGGCGCGCAGGCGGGCGGCGCGGTCCTTGATGACGCTGCCGTTGACCTGTTGCGGGATACGGGCGGCGGGGGTGCCTTCGCGTTTGGAGTAGGGGAAGACGTGCAACCATGTCAGGTTGCAGTCGGTGACGAGCTTCAGAGAGTTCTCGAAATACGCGTCAGTCTCGGTCGGGAAACCTGCGATGATGTCAGCCCCGAAGGTCATGTTGGGGCGCAGCTTGCGGGCCTCTTCGGTGAAGCGGATGGCATCGTCGCGCGAGTGGCGGCGTTTCATGCGTTTTAGGATGAGGTCATCGCCATGTTGAAGGGACAGGTGTAGGTGGGGCATCAGGCGCGGCTCGGTCGCGATGGCCTGCATCAGGTTCTCGTCCACTTCGATTGAGTCGATCGAACTGATCCGCAGGCGCGGCAAGTCAGGCACCAGTTTCAGGATTCGCATCACCAGATCGCCCAATTTGGGCTGGGCGGGCAGGTCCGCGCCCCATGAGGTCAGATCGACCCCGGTCAGAACAACCTCGTTATAGCCCCGGTCCACCAACCGCTTGATCTGATCCACCACAACGCCCGCCGGGACGCTGCGCGAGTTGCCGCGGCCATAGGGTATGATGCAGAAGGTGCAGCGGTGATCGCAGCCGTTCTGGACCTGCACATAGGCGCGGGACCGGGTGCCGAAGCCGTCGATCAGGTGCCCGGCGGTTTCTGTGACGGACATGATGTCGTCGACCTGTACCGCTTCGGTTTGGCCGATGAAATCCGCCGCCATGCCTGTCCAAGTCTCGGGTTGCATTTTTTCGGTATTGCCGATGACGGCGTCGACCTCATCCATCGCGGCGAAGGTCTGAGGCTCGGTTTGGGCGGCGCAGCCGGTGACGATCAGGCGCGCATCGGGATTCTCGCGCCGCAGCTTGCGAATCTCCTGCCGAGCCTTGCGGACGGCTTCGGCCGTGACGGCGCAGGTGTTCACGATCACCGCGTTTTCCAGCCCGGCCTGCTGCGACAGCTCTTTCATCGCCTCGGTCTCATAGGCGTTCAGGCGGCAGCCCAGTGTGGTGAATTTGGGCGGGTTCATCCCAGCGACCTCAGGAACTCGGGCGTCAACGTGCCCGAGAAGACGTGCGCTGTTGGCCCGGTCATCCAGACGCCATCGTCGCGCCAGTCAACCCAGATGGTGCCGCCATCCAGATCGATCTGCACCTTGCGCCCGGTCAGCCCGCGTCGTGCGGCAGCGACAGCCGTTGCACAAGAGGACGAGCCTGAGGCAAGCGTGATTCCCACGCCGCGTTCCCACACCCGCATTCGGATGTGGTCGTGCCCGATGACCTGTGCAACCTGCACGTTGGTGCGCTGGGGATAGAGCGGATGATGCTCATAGCGCGATCCGAATTCGGTCAGGGGGACAGCCTCGGCGTCATCTACGAAAAACGTGCAATGCGGGTTGCCCATGCCGGTGGCGGTCGGCCCGCCCTCGATGGGCAGTTCCAGCGTATCCACATCTTCGGCCAGCGGGATGTCGCGCCAATTGGTCTGCGGCTGGCCCATGTTGACCGAGGTCAGCCCATCGCCTGCATCCCGGGCATACAGGGTGCCGCGTTCGGTGGTAAGCGTCAGGTCGGATGCCCCGGTCTCGTCCATCAGGAACCGCGCGATGCACCGCGTGGCGTTGCCGCAAGCGGCCGAGGTGGATCCGTCGGCATTATAAAACACCAGATGCGCATCAGCCCCACCTGTTTCGATCACGGCGAGCTGATCGAACCCTACTCCAAACTGCCGGTGCCCGATTCCCTTTGCCAGAGATGGGGTGATCGGAACAGGGTGCGCGCGCGCGTCAACAATGACAAAGTCATTGCCCAGCCCGTGCATCTTCATGAAGGGCAAACCGGTATCGATTGTGCGTTGCATGGCGGGCATATAACGCCGGGCCCGAAATGAATCCACCCCGTCGCGCAGATTCCTCAAAAAAGGGCTTGACCCCCCCGCGCCACCTGCCTAATTAGGCCGCCTATCGGGGCGCTGGTATCCTGTTGAATGCTGGCGAAACGAGGTGCAAATTGAGGTCTTGAACCCGGTCGGGAAAATACCTTACAGAGCGCCACGGATCATGCAGATCCATCAAAAAAGAGTGGGCCGTTAGCTCAGTTGGTAGAGCAACTGACTTTTAATCAGTGGGTCGCAGGTTCGAATCCTGCACGGCTCACCACTGCAAAATCAATAGCTTACAAGATATGGCCTTTACGTCCTGTGCCCTGCTTTCTTGCGCTGGGGGACTCATGGGGGACAAAGCACCGATTTTTTGCGTCTCTGCGGGAATCGGGCCGCTTATGGTGAAACCTCGCCCAGCGCCCATTTTTCACCATTATAAAAAGGTGGGTGAGATGCCTCGCTTTACCAATTGCCGGAAATGGCTGCAAGAATGACTGTCGCGACAGCAACGGCTACCAGAACAAGAATTGCGGCCCCTCTATCTTCCTCGTGAACGTAGATTGGCCCGCCACACTTGGGGCAGGGTTTTTTGTTCCTGTTCTTGAGACTGCGGCGTGTAATCCATCCGCATTCGGCGCATTGGCCTTTTAGTCCACTCATAATTCATCTCCAAATCCACTCAACATAAGTGTCAAAAAGATACCTTAATAATGCCTTTTCCAAGCTCTGAGATCCCGTGCAAAGGTTAACAGATTGTTAACGGAGAATGCTTGTGAAAACGCTTTTTTCAGCCAGCACGCTCGCGTTTGTCCTTTTGTCTTCAGCTACCCTTGCCCAGAATACGCCTAAGGCCGCAGACAAAGCACCTGTGAGCACAGAGTCTTTTTGGAACTTGATGAATAGCGCGCCTGACGCCCAAGTTTACAAAGCCGCCTGCTGTAAGGTGTGCCGAAAGGGCAAAGCTTGTGGCAATAGCTGCATCAATCGGAGCTATACCTGCCACAAGGGGCCAGGATGTGCCTGCAACGGTTAATGCCCGTTATTCACCATTAAAAAACGGCGGATTGTATAGCCGTATGCAAGAGCGACGGGTTGTCCAAACTCGAATGACACCTCAAAGCCTCTGATTCCGTCTGCATCCGCGCGGATAAGAAAGAATCCCAATCCTCCATACGGCGCGTAAGTCATCGTGAACGGGCAAACGCAAAGAAGCCGCCCGGTTCAAGGGGCGGCTCATAGTGGATGGAACATGGCCCGGGCTGCCTCACCTACGCCATGCCCTGCAGGCTGTTGACCAAGTTAGTGAGCAACTGACCATCAGGACAGCGCTGGTTCTTACCAAATGCATCGATGCCGAACTCCAAATCGAACATCTCAGCCATCGCCGCAGCGCCTGGAACGGTGTTTGCTGGCGTGATACCGGCGACCTTCACCAAATCCCAACGGCGGTTAAGGCGGATATCAGCCGCGTCCTCAAAATCTCCGTCGGATAAATCGCCCGCCTTCCACTGTGCTTCGATCCGCTTGAAGTCGTGTTTTAGGCCCTTCCAGCGCGCAAGCCACTCCGGGTGCGGATCTTCCACCACCTCACCCGTGAAGGCCTTGCGCCGACGGGCGGCATTTTCCGCAATCCGCTCGACTTCCGCGACCGGCAGTCCATAGAGCCAGTCTGCCCATTGATCCATGCTCTGACCCGTGGCTTCGCGCAGGGCCTTCAAAGCAACCCGCAGGCGCTTGTCGTCGGCTGCCGTCAGGTCGGACCAGTGGTCGTGGCCTCCTTTCTGTACGGCTGCGCCAAGGGCTGTCGTAACGGCAAGAGCGGGGATGCTTGATTTCAGCAATGTGCGACGGTGAATAGTCATACGTGTGTCCCTTCATGAAATTTGAAGTGATTAGTTAGGTGAAAGTGATTTCACTTCTGCCCGGATGGTCGTGGAAGTTGAGTTGTTCGTCGCCGGTCAGACCCCATGCTCCGAGCTTCTCCGAGCCCTTGGCTCCACCCCAGTAGATTCCGCCCAGCGTGGCACCGGCTGGCAAAGCGGCCTGCAGAATGTCTACGGCATCACGCATAGCCCGCCTAAGGCGTTCCAGATCGGTTTCGTCGATGTCCCCCAGCGAATCCGTGGCCAAGGCACCCGTTGCAACCACGCCCGCCGTGACGGGCAACGAGATTTTCAGAAATTGGCGGCGGTCAATCATGGTGTGGCTCCTTTCAGGTTTCGTCAGGCAGGCCCGCCAAGCTGTCGCAAAGGTCTTTGGCCTGTGTGTTGATGGTGCGGATCAGGGCGGCGGTTGGCCCCCACTGTTCGGGGGTACCTTCCCATGTCAGGGCGTTCAGTGCCTGCGTCAGTCCTTTCAGGGTGACTGCACTGGTCTGCAGGTCGTATGTGGTTGGCATATCTGGCCCTCCTATTGAGTGAAGTGGTGAACGTGTCCGTCTGCCGCGATGCGGGACACGGTCGCGAGGTTCACAGAACGCGGGGCCTGTGCCTCGGTATCCCAAACCGCCAACAAGTGGGGATGCCGACGTGTGCGCGTCTCAACGGCTGTACGGGCTGCTTTCGATGCCGCCTTGCCTTTGACGTGCTGGCGCAGGGTTGCAGGCTGTACGCGCATGGTGCGCTCTGTGCCGTTGCCCTTGGTGAAGGTGACGGAAACAAACCGGCCCTTGGCTTTGGTAATCAGGGTGCGCTTGGCAGCATAGTCCTCTGCCTTAGCCTCGTGATCCTCAGCGGTGCGCAGGGTCAGTGCCAGTTCGTCATGCTTGCGATAATCGGCCTCTGTCCATGTGTCCTTGTTCTGCAGCATGTCCATGGCTTCGCGGATGTGGTCTGCCTCGGTCATACTGGCGCGGCGGACCGCTTCCTTCGCCTCGCCCCATGCCTGCCACAGTGCCTGCCGCCAGAACACGCGGTGAAACTTGCGCCCCGCCATGATGGCCCAAGCGCGGTTCATGATGTTCTGGCGGTTATACATGGCGGAAACCCTTACCTTGTGCTATCGACTGATAGCTTTATATCACTAGACACTACTGATAACAAGTGCACAGTGAGAAAAAGTTCTCATAGGGTTGGAAGATGAAAAAACCGATTAAAGCTGCCCGAGTTTTGGTAGACCTTACGCAACAAGAATTGTGTGCAATGGCAGATGTGCCTCTGATAACTTTGCGAAGGCTAGAGGGCAGGCCCTCGCACAAGGGCTTGGTTTCGGAAGAGACGGAGGAAGCCGTTATTCGGGCGCTAGAAGGCGCTGGGGTAGACTTCATACCCGAAAACGGTGGTGGGCATGGGGTTCGATTGCGTGACAGGTCTGACAGTGGCGAACGCGGCAGCGGGGGTGGGTAATGACTGACCCAGAGCTATACCGAACAGCGATTCACGAGGCGGGCCACGCCGTCGCCTTCGTGCGCCTGTTCCCCGACAGGTACGGCGCTACCGTTACGATAGAGCCGGACGCGGGCAATCTGGGTGCATTCACTGCCGAGGATGTGTCGTTCGTTGAGGCGTCGACAACAGAGGATGACGCGCGTCAACAATTCCTGAACCACGCCGTCTATTGCTGCGCTGGATACGCTGCTGTGTTGGCAACTGGTGAGCCTGAACACGTGGCGGTGCGGCGCTGCGAATTGGATTTTGAGCAGGCGGAGCCTTTCCTTGAGGAAGGCAAGCGCATTGCTACCGCCCTTATGGCTCAGCCGGGTAACGTGAAGGCGGTAAAGATGTTGGCCGATGAACTGTTGCAGCAGAGAACGATGATTTGGGATCTGATTGTCGTTCTAATCGATGTTGCAGACGGAGATGCCACGCCCGAGGATTACCAAGGGTTTCTGGCCCTAATGAAGGGTGCTAAGGCGTCCTAACTCTCGGACTGAATCTCCCGTCTAAGGAATAGAGATTGTCATTTTTCTTTCCACCCCGCCTGATGCAGGCGAAAGCCGCGGCCCATTACCTTGGTGTCTCAGCGTCGAAGCTTCGGGCCTTGGGTATCCCAACCAAGATGTGCGGCGCGAATAGACTCTACGACATTCACGACCTTGATGCCTACGCTGACAGCCTGTCATACGTGGACGAGGATCATGGTGCCAGCGATGCCGACAAGGTTTGGGGCGGATCGCAATTAAACCAGTGGTAGGTGAATGCAGGCTTCGGAAATCACAAAAACTACCCTGTGTAACCCGGATTACTGAACGCCCCACCGAATCTAGCCATATTCGGAATAGTTAAAGAGTTGGCGCTCATGTTGTGTTGAGAGCGCAGTTTTTTTCACTTTCCTCCCTGTCCTTGGGGCGTGCTTGTGGTGGGTGCGCCCCGTTTTCTTACCCTAGATTTGACCGAGGCTACCGATTTCCCTCTCAGGGGAATTGCGCAGAAAACCCGGTTTCGACGGTCTACCCCTGCTAAAACCGCTAAACCTGCTAAACCGCGCACTACTGCATAGGAGCCTTGAATTAGGGCTCTTTACATCCGGGGGCAGCTATTCACCGCTAGGAAGGGGGTGCGCGCAATTTTGCGCAGACCCTATGTAGATGAGCAGAACGGCCAACCGCCAATGGCGGAGCACCTATTGTGGGTCCGTATCTACGGTTCGGCCTCTTGAATACGTTGATTGTTTTTCAAGCCAGCGCTCCTGTTTTTCCCTGTAAGAACAGGACGCGGTGACGTACTGGCCGAGCCGGTATTCCCCGGTAATAACCGGCGCTGCCGAGTTGTCGGTATCGGTTATTCGGGGAAAGCCAAAAAACTCAGATTTGAACCTTCCCCCCCCGCTACATCCGCTACATTCGCTACATGGGATATGCTCCACCGTGGAGCGAGGCCATGCATATCTGCACGGAATGCCAGACCAGGATCAGCAATTTTGCCGACGCGCTTTGTGACAGGAAGAAATGTCAGATTTAAGGAAGCCGACTCTCCATTTGCTCCAAGTTGGTGTCAGTTGCATCTCCCAGAAGGCTTTCAACAGCACGGTCTATTGATGCTCGAGCAGTATGGCATACACAAACACGACCAAGAAAAGCGAATGAAGATGGAGCTAAGATTCCTAGCACACCAGCGATGAAGAACACTACCAGGTTACTCTTTGCGATAGGCTCGAACCACTGGGCAATACTGCCATTCTGGAAGATGGACATCCACTGGACAGCGACAGTGAATACCAAACCGGCTATCGCCAAGGTTATGCAAATAACGTTGTCGAAGTGTCGCATGTAAAGGTTTCGGAATACCTTCCCGAGTGGTTTTTGAAGCCAGTGCGGTTCTTTTTTGCCTTCAAGCGGGTAGTCAATTATCTCGTTTGGGCTGTGGCCCCTTGGAAAGGTGTGGACTGCGGTAAGAAACTGTAGCCAATACTCCTCACCGTTAGTCTTGCGGCTATGCCTTCTTCGCGCATCATCAAGGAGTGAGGATACTTTCTGTTTCCCAGATGTGGGTTCGTCCGATTGGTACTTCAGGTCAACCAAGTGCTCCAGGTACTCGGTAATGTTGTTTCGATATCTGTAGTCCGGCAAAGCCACATACGCCATATTGAGCGCGGTCGAAGATGCAAAGAGAGTAACTAATGACTCAATAGCTGTTGCAGCCATCTAGCCGTCTCCGTAATTTCGGTTGAGAGGGGGGACTTACCCACCCCTCTCTCGAGTTTGTGTAAATATGGCGAATTATCAAGCAGCTACTGGAGCATCACCCAATTTCGTTGCATTGCCCCAGATACGCTCGAAGGTTTTCTGGAACAGTTTTGGGCGGTCTCCGCCAAATGCAAAAAGCGCCTTCATATCTTTGAGATTGTCCTCGACTCTGAAAGCGGCACCGTCAACAACTATGAGATGTGTTCCGATCTCTTCAAACTTTCGAACTTCTGCATTGCGGCCCTGCAGGAACGAGATGAGTTCATGGTTAAGCTCTCCAGGCTCTCCACTCACCACAACGCGAACATTCTCGGCTCCGATACGGTCCACCAACGCCTCATATAACCCCAAGTCATGAACCTTGGCATCTAAGCAGCCCGAGTATACAACTGCTGTTTTTTGGGCAGAGTTCAGCAGCTTCTCCACGACGATTTTCGCGTGCTGCTCACCCGTGTTCGCATAAATCTCACCTGTTTTATCGCGCGCGAGATCCTCAACTATCCTGCGGAATCTCAGTAGCTCGATGTCATCTTGGTAATTCATAGTAAGACCCATACAAACAAAAAAGTTGTCGCTGCATTAATTACGCGTACAAAAAGTGTCAATAAAATATGGACATTTGCGTCCACCGATGCGGAAAAGTTCACCCATTCTTTTCTCCCTGTTCGACGGCTCGCTTCACCTAAATAGCCTACGATACGTCTAGTTTTTAGGTGTCAGCTTGTCACATTGGCTCACATGCAGACAAGAAAAACTTGGCAAAAGTGAGGCGGCGGCTGCTTTCTGCCACCCTCCCCGCTAGCGAAACACCACGATCCAAAGCCCACCTAGAAGCTACCCCCCCTCCGGGCTTTACAGGCCGTTTGCCGGCGTCCATGTTGTTGGCATGACTGTTGCTGACCTGACTATCTTCCAACTCTATTGCGTGATTGCGGCGTCTGTTTCACTGTTCGGTTTCATTTGCTGGTCACTTTGGATTGTGGCCAATGACGCAGACCGACAGCTTTCGTTGCTTGGTTGGGGCGCTTTGAGTTTTGCAGGGGTGATAGGAATAATAGGCCCCGCGCTATACGGAGCCTATATCCTTTATTCTGGCTTCAACTGAGGACCGGTTGCATTCATCATCAGAGCGCGAACGATTGCCTCTTTGGCCTTGTTCGGGGCGTGCGCGATGGCCTGCTGCATCTGAACCGGAACACCTGCCTTTGTCAGCATTTCAGCAATGACACGGGCAACCTTTGCCTCACGTCCTGCCGTCATGCCTTTAAGGGCCACCGCGCCACCGCGTCTTGCCAATAGAGCCGCTGCAACGCCGCCACCTGCGCCGGTAAGGTCGCCAGTGGTTGCAAATCCCGCAGTACCACCAGCTCCGCCAATCAGGCTTTGTTCAATCAACTGGCGGGCCGTGGACGAATTGCCGGTAAGGGCTCTGTGCGTCTCGCCAAAGGCGCGTTCGCTGGCAATCTGGTTGCGCACGGTATTAGCGCCCTCTGGCCCCAGAGCGGCTTGCATGGCGTCCTGCTGGCGACGGGGGCCAAACAGGGTATCCAGTGCGCCCGGCGTGTCCCTGCGGTTCTGCAGGGCGTCAATCTTGCCACTGGCATAGCCTTGGGCAACCTCGTCAGGGTGGGCAACGGCTGCTTTCTCTGCGCGCCGGGCATAATCCGCTGATACACGAGGCTTTGCACCTTCTGCGCCGATGCTCACGGCGTTCATGCGATTGTGCGCACTTGCGGCCAGTTCTCGCGCTCCGCCATATTCTGGCATCAAGCTATCAATGCGTTGGCGTACCTGCTTTGACAGCATACCAGCAATCGCCTGCTCATTGCTCGGACCTTGACCGAGTGAAGGCCGCGCCATGTCGTCCAAGGCTTTCTTGGCCTCGTCCAGCACCGCCAGCGTAGACGGATCACCTGTGACACCCTCTGCGGCCATGCGGTCCCGCGCAAGGCGCTGGCCTTGTTGCAGGGCTTTCCGTCCCATGTCCGTCTGAAACAGGTCGTCAAAGGTCGATATGTCGATATCATGCCCGAGTGAGCGGGCCTCGTCATAGGCAGCGTTGATACCCGGTCGGGTGCGATTGCGAATGGCGCTTACCAAGTCGTCAACCGATTGCGGCTGATCCATGCGGGAAGCGGTCAATAGGCTGTCGGTCATTCGGTCGCTCTGGCCCGCCATACGGGCCTTAGAAGCGCTTTCCAGTACCTCGCGGGCCTCAGGGCTGGAATTGGCCGCAGCGCGCCCCAGAGCGCGCCCACGTTCGCCCATGGCGTCGATCAGCATGCCATCAGGGCCGAGGTCATCCAGCTTGGCCGCTGTATCGGGTGATAGGGCCTGTGCAATTCGTGCCTTGGCCTGAGAGACGGGCTCGCCGACGCGGCGGGCCGCGAAGTTTCTTGCCGCTGGGAGGCCAGTTGCTACGCTCGATGCTGCACCGCCAGCAGTAGCACCAATTGCGCCGCCCTCAAGTGCGCCGATACCTCTTTCTGCAAGGTCGCCGTCTGTGTGCCCAGCACCTGCAAGACCGCCATACAGCAAGCCGTCGCCAGCCGAGCCAGCAATCACCTTGCCCGGCGTCCCTGCCTTCGTGGCAAGGCTCAAACCTGCCTTACTGATACCGGCCACACCAGTTGCAAGTCCTGCCACATCGCCAACAGTCGAAGCGGTGGGATTATGCACCCGCGCGGCTTTGGACCGGGCCTGTTCCTCGGCAAGGTTTTCACTGAAGCTTTCGGATTCGTGGCCAAATAAGCCGGGTGGCATCCCGTAGGCCATTGGACCAGCAGTCTTGAGCAGCGCCTGCGCTTCGTCACCGAACCCAAACAAGGCGGTATCGCCAGCCGCCCGTACGCCCGCGCCGATCCGTTCGAAATCCCGGATATTGGCTCGGGGCACAATTCCGCTCTGACGCAAGCCGGTCATTGCCCGTTCAAACAAGGACGGCTCATAGGGCGCGACTGTCGAGCCATCACCCAAAGGTGCCTCTGTAGCTTGTGCGCCGTACTTCTCCCAAGGCTTGCCCTGAGGTGTTTTGTATTTTTCCCACGGTCCAGCCATTAGTTTACCTTCTCCCAGCTTTCAGGGCTTTGCGGATCTCCACCAAGGAAACGGTAGCCATCCTCGATAACCCCGACTTGTGGGACGTTTCCGCCAGATTGTTGCGTGATTGCGGGCCGAGCCGATCCCTCTGTGACTGCCTCGAAAGTGCCGTCATTCAGCATTTGCCACTGACCCTCACCGTAAGAGAGGTCCAGCGCCAGCTTGCGATAAGCTTTGGCTGCACGAGTGTATTCCTCTGCGCTGGTGGAGTTGTTTAGCGCTGTCACCGCGTTACCGATGGCTGCGCGTTCCTTGTCGGTCAACTGACCAACCGCGCCGCCTGTCGGGCTGTTATCTCGCATGTTCTGGATTTCTGCGAATGCCGCCGAGTCCGTGATTTGGTTTGTTCGGTTGCCAAAGTCCACGGCGGCAGAACCGGTCAGGAATTGACCGACCCCTGTACGTCGCAAATCACCAACAGCACCTGTCACAGGCAAACCGCCGTCTTCGATTTCAGCGAGGTTGAGGCCAATTGAGGTAAGCGATGTTCCGAGCTTTAGCTTGGCCTGCCGATTTTTGTTTGCCTCCTTACCGGCGTTCTCCTGAGCCTCCACGGCAGCGGGGCCACCCGGAATTGGCTCTGCCGTTCCAGCCTCGCGGTCATAGCGCCAACCCTGCGGCAAACCTGCGTCGGTGCCGTATAGGTAACGGTCAGGCTCAGCGCTGCCAGTCGTGACGTTTACATGGGTTCCACCACCGCCAATGCGTGAAATCTTACCGTCTGCACCGCGCTGATAGCTGCCTGCAGGATCAAGACCCATCTGCGTTTCTTGCTCGGGCGTCAACATCGAGAACCCCGGCTGTGGATTCCGCATCTGTTCAAGCTCAAGGCGGCCACGCTCAAGCTGCATCTGACGCAATGGGTCACTGTCTCGCGCCCAGCGGTCATAAGCCCGTCTGTCAGCCGCCTTGCGGTCCTCAAGCTCGGACATCAGCATCGCTTTCTGTTCCTGGCCCACCCATGGGCTTGAAAGAGCGGCATAGAAATCGCTGTAGTCTGATTGCTGGGGTTCCGGCGTTCCGCCTCCGTACTGCGCCGCTCGTCGCGCGCGGTGTTCCTCTGCCGGGCGCAGGAAGTCGTTTACAATCGCTGTGGCGGCCTCTGGCGCATTGCGCGACGAAAGAATGCTTTGCCCCGCCTTTGCCTCCGAACCCTGCAACTCGGTCATAAGGAAGTCCAATTGCAGGTCCAAGTCTGAAACGGGTTTACCCTGCTGGGCGGCAAATGCCTCAAGCTGGCGGCGGCGGGGGCCGGTCCATTGAGCCAGACCAAAGCCGCCCCGAGAACCAGGCACAATCGGGTTTTGCTCGTTGATTCCGGGGTTCAGTCCAGACTCATCACGGAAGTTCATCAGGAACCCTTGCGCGACATGCTCGGGCAAGCCTCGATCCGTCAGGCCTTTGAGAATGCGCCCCTCATTCGACATCGCGCCGTCCTTGCCGAGCGCAGCCATCGTGTCGTCACCGATTTCCTGCTCCGGTGTACGTGGGGGCGCGGGGCTGACGGAGGAACTGGCTCCCGGTGGGTAAAACGGGGCTGCTGTTTGTCCCTGCGCACCAAACATCGTCATTGGCCCGGTGCTGGAAGTGTTGGGATCTCGGCCCTGCAGCGCCGCGGCAATCAGTTCACGCGCCTTGCCTCGCCCCTGCGTCTCGCCTTTCTCAATCTTGTTCATCATGCCGCGATACAGCAGGGCGTTGCCGACAGCATTCAAGCCTTCACCGATGTTTTGAGGTGCGCGACCAAAGACGTTTGAAGCCAAGGACTCGGCAATCTTTTTCCGCGCCTGTAGCTGCTCATAGCTCATTCCCGTGTCGCCACCGAAAACGAATTTGTTCTGTTGGTTGTTGGCTTGCCCAGTCATGGCCGTACCTCGCTGTCTGTCTGGCCTCTGGCTTGGGCCACCGCCAATGCTTTGTGAATTTCCCGCCAGCGGGATTTGAGCGCTTCAGAGTTACGCTGCCGCCCCTCTGGTGTTTTGGGTCCCGTTGACGCCCCACCATGCACGCGGCACCGCGTTTTGCCTTCTACAGGCTCGGCGGGGCATGGTTTGCCATCTCTCAGCTTTGCTCCGCACGTATTTCGATCCCTCAATGACATTTGCGCCACCCCCAAGTCATAAGCGGGCCGTCCGCTAGAGGTAGAATGCCCACGTTCTGAAAACCGGCCTGCTGCATCAGGCAGACAACGGGCCAATATGCAGGGCTTTGGGCTGTGATGTACTCAGGCTGCTGGGCATCCCAGAAATCCGTTAGAAGGGCCTTCATTTCTGCCGCCGGATCGTCGCCACCCTGACGTTCACCAAAGTGAATTTCGAGCTGCCACACACCCGGAAGGGCGCTTTGAGTGAATACGCTCATTGTGTCGTTGAGTTGCCAGTACTGAACGTCCCCACTGCGGACTAAGCCCGCCGCTGCTTCACCGGCCAGTTCCTCAAACTCGTCCTGCCCAAGTTCATCAGACGGCAACATGCGTTGCGCCTTCTGCTTTGACGGTTTTTCGGTGCTTTGTGATGGTTGCATCTACGTGCCTCTCAGAAGTTTAAACTGCCCGCTATTCAAGCGATTTCGTTTTTGTGGCTTCTGAGGCCGTGCAGGATTTAGGTATCATGAAAGGCTGCCAATGGCAAGAACGAGGCGGGAACATTCACCCAAGAAACCTTAGGGTAATCTTAGGGTGCGGATCACAGGCAGCGGAAAGCAGGATAAGGGCATTTACCGTTTATTAACCGACCTTTGGGCATCGTCGGGCAAATGGTTCTTGAACTGGAAGCGGTGATGAAAAGCCAAATTGTCGACCAACTTAGACAGGTCATTGCCGGGGACCGAAAAAAGTTCGGTAAGCTGGTCAAACATGACGGGCAAGGCGGCTTTTCAGAGGATGCTATGCAAGGTCTCAAGGACCTTGAGGCGCGGACACCACCGCCCGACGCAGCGACAGAACCGGCCTACGCACCACCATTTGTCTACCGCGACCGCCTGTCACCTCAAAACGCGGCTGGCGGCGGCTTGATAAAAGATGGTGACGGGGCCAAGCGTCCCCACTATTGGGGACACCGTGAGCGCCTGAGACAACGCTTTCTCAAGGGCGGTCATGACCCTATGCCGGAATACGAGCTATTGGAACTGCTGCTGTTCAACGCTATTCCCCGGATCGACGTCAAACCGTTGGCAAAGCGATTGCTTGCGGAGTTTGGCGACCTGAACGGAGTCATTGCCGCGTCAAAGCATCGAATCCTCAAGGTGGGTGGGGCCAATGATTGGGTTTATTATCACCTGCGCGTCGTTGAGGCTTTCGGGCACAGAATGGCGCAGGCCAAGGTTATGCAGCGGGACGTTATGTCATCGTGGGATGCCCTGGTTGCCTATTGCCGCACAGCGATGGCGCACCGCGAGATTGAACAATTCCGAGTCCTTTATCTGGATCGAAAAAACGTTCTCATTGCCGACGAGGAACAAGCCAAGGGCACTGTTGACCATGTGCCGGTATATCCGCGCGAGATAGTCAAACGCGCATTGGAACTGAGTGCTAGTTCGCTCATCCTGGTACACAATCATCCGTCCGGCGATCCAACGCCCAGCAAATCCGATATCGACATGACTCAGCGGGTATTGGACGCCTGCGACACTTTGGGCATCCTCATTCATGACCACGTTATCATCGGGAAAAAAGAAGAGTATTCGTTCAGCGCAAACGGCTTGCTAAGACGAAGCTAGCCGCATACCTGATTGCTTAGATATTTTAGGACATTTCCAACCGATGAAACGCCTTCTCTGCCTGATAGCCATACTAACCGCCTGCGATACCGCTGGAATTGTGTCATCTGATATCTATGTCCGGGACGCAGATACGATTGTCCTGAATGGAAAAAAGGGGATACCCGTTCGCTTTGAAGGCGTGGATGCGCCCGAACTGGATACCCAAGAGGGACTGGACGGCAAACAGTGGATGATTGGCTACCTGCGAAGCAAAACCGTGCGATGCGACCTGACAGGTGAGATGAACGGAGACCGCCATATCGGCACCTGCTATATCGGCGACGAAAACCTGAGTGCCTCCGTTATTTCTTCTGGGCATGCTCTGGATTGCGCCCGATATTCCGGTGGTCGATACAGGCACCTCGAAACCTTAGAGGCCAAGTCTCGGATCAAGCGGGCCAGTTACTGTTGAACATCACGAGGAGTATTTGAATGGGTGGCCTCATAGTAGCTATCGTTGCTGGTTGTTTCGCCAAAAGTTGGTGGCAAGCTTTGATTTATGGCGGATTGGCTGGGGCGCTGATTATTGGCGCAATTCTATTTTCAGGCTCAAGCAATGCCGTCACTGTCGGTTCAGTGGTTGTTAGGATCGGGATATCCATGGCTCTCGCGCTGCTTACCTATGCGATGGGCCAATATGCCAAGATGCCGACGAAACCGCCAAGAGCTTGAATGAGCCTTCACCGCAAAGGTCAGCGTCAGCTTGCGCAAGGTCCATGCCAAAGAACTCAATGAACGGGGCAACCAAGTTCGCATCTGTGAGACAGAACGAGGTCGCATCCCGAGCGCCGCGTGAAGGTACGTTGTCAGCATTCCAGCCCCATTGTCCCCGGCCAGCATGTGCATCAAGCCACGAGAACATCTCATCAAGCTTGTGGCCGAACCCTTCCTCAGGAACCCTCACACGGACCCTGATGGGGAAATACTTTTCGTCTGCGGCTTTCTTTGGGGATCTGCTGCGCGTGACCATCGTTTTAGTTTCGCGGAAATCCCCGCTTTCTCACCTCTGATAGCGCCGCAGAAAAACCACGCAATGAGAATGAAAACGAGCGAGCTATCGTTGGTGAGTTGGCGAGATAATAGGTCACCTCTCCTTTAGTGCCGCCTTTGTATTGATTGAGTGTTTTTTGACTGAGGCCAATACTTACATTGCAAAATTTAGGCTCACAGAAGTGATAATTGTATTTCCGGGGCCGCTTTCCGTCGATTGATATGACGACGCCTTGGCTCAGGTTTACATTTGCTGGCAGCGACATGAAGAGAGCCGCCGCTGCGCTTGCTTGGTCAACAGGGTGCCCCCAAACGCTCGCGATCCGTTGACCATTCTGTTCTATATCCTGACCGATTACGCATTCAGTCGTTTTCTTGTTGCATGCGATGTTCCAATCGCCAGCTTTTGCAACGACTTTCTGTCTAGCTTCAAGTTGCCCAGCAACCATCGAAATTAGCGCAACAAAAACGATCAACCTCAACGTCCAATCTCCATCTGACTAAAACCTCTCAATGGGGTTAAGCCTGTGACTTTTGTTCCAGCGGTCGTCAAGACTCGAACTCCTCGATCAACTCAGGCCCGTCATCATCACGGCCAATTGGCGCGACCTTGTGATAGCGCATACGGCCATCCCATTCGGTGCCCAGTTCCTGCGCCTCGTCGTGGCCAATCTCACCAGACATCCAAGGCATCAGGTTCTCGTTCGATAGAATGATGGGTGACCGTTTGTGGATATGCTCGATTTGATGCAGGGCAGGGCGGGTCAGGATCGTGCAGGTATGCAAGCCAGAGGCAAGGCGGCTGTAGAGGCCGGCGAAATACATGCAGGGATCGTTGGCATCGGTCTTGATGACCCATGGCTGCTTTGCGCCCTTGGAACCCGTCCATTCATAGTAGAAGCTGGCAGGGATGATGCAGCGGCTGTGCTTCCACGCTTTCACGTCATCCTTGAACCAGTGCGGCACCAGCCACCAACGGGCCGTAGTGCTTATAAACCGGTCATCATGAAGGAGCCCGATATCAAGCATCTGCGTCGGCTTCACGTTCCAACTCATGGATAGGTCTTCGGCGTTGGGATCGCGCTGTGTCGGGATTGGGTCATCGCCCACAAACAAGTTATGCAGGGCATAAAGCTCTGCCCACGTCAAATCCGGCCTGCCGATTCTTCCGCACATTCGGTGAGCTTAGCAAAACAGAGGGAACGTATAATGAACTTTTTGATTGCGGATAGCTTCCGCGTGGGGGTGGCGACTCCATTTCATGATTATAGAATACACTGATTAAATTTTTTGAATGGCGGCAACTGACATTGAGGGTTTACACGCGAAAGGTTCAATGGTCTCAGTTTGACAGTTTAAACCAACTGGAATGAGAAATAGCTATGAGAGCGGCACTAATGGCCACGGGACTGCTTTGTATTGCAGCCTGCTCCCCCACCGCCCCAGTACCGGAGTTTGCATCTGAAAGCGGTATCAGTCTTCGATATAGTGCATACGATTCAGTACCAACACTAACCGCCCAGGCTCGTGACGTTGCCGTAAAGCACTGTGCCCAATATGGAAAATTTGCAAATTATCGCGGAGGAAACGCAGTCAGTCCAATAAGCGCAGAGGAAATACATCAATTTGCCTGCGAAAGTACGAAGGCTGATGACAGTGCTATAATTGCGGCACAGTCAAAAAGGCCTGAATACGTTCCTGTACCGACTTACCAGCCCACTCCTGTCTACCAACCCAACACCTACACCAACTGCACGACTGTAGGGATTTCAACGAATTGTATATCGTACTGATAAAGGATTTTGGAGCACTGAATGAACCTGAAGGATTTCATAGTCTCAACCATAACCGAAATCTCGGAGGGAGTGACCGAAGCGGATGAAAAACTGAAAGATGCGGGGGGCCTGGTGAATCCAAGCACTTATAGCAATGACAATCAGATTGCTGCGCGCACAACGCTAAACTTCGATATCGCTCTTTCGGCCAAACAAGACAAAGAGGGCGGGGCTGATGCTAAGGTCGGGCTGTGGGTAGTGGATGCATCATTGGGAGGGAAGGTTTCACACGCTAATGAGAGCATTTCGCGACTTTCGTTTTCAATTGATGTAGTACTGCCGTACGACCAATTTCAATTTGCGCGGACACCCTTCGTTGAAGATCCAAAAGACTAGCCCTCAGTACTGTCTATTGCTCGCTCCCGGTGCGCAGCCCAGCGCCGCTTTTGCGCCTCTGCAATCCGCTTCTTTCCAGCCTCTGTTGTCGGGCCTGTTGATTTGCCACCATGAAACTTGCAACGCCGCTTTCCCGGCTCCGATAGAGCGCGGCAGGGACGGCCCTTGCGGGTCTTTGCACCACATACCACCCGGCGGGTTGCTTTCTCCCGTTCCTCAGCCGCTCTGACGCGATGAAGCTCTGCCCGCCACCTATTATCCATCGCCTCTTGCTGTGCGTCTGACTTTCGGTGGCGCTCCAGTCTGCTTGGTACATGAACACCCAAGGCCCGACAAATGGCTGCACAGGCTCCGAACCGGGTTAAGGTGGTTTTGCATTCCCAATAACTGACCGTGTGCCTGCCACAGCCAGCCAGCTTGCCCAGTTCCGTTTGATTGAGCCCCTGCGCCTTTCTGGCGGCCCTGATATCTGCGCCTGTTGGCATCATTCTGAATACCCCTGTACCGACTGTGAAATCCGGCAATCTGATAAGAGACACGAGAACTGGGGTGCATCGGTCGCGCAATAGTGACGTAACACCCCATATCGTGCGCGGGCGAATTGACCGGGGATATGTCTACACTCTGTCATAGACCGCCTCCATTTAACCGTCAGTTTGTTTAAGCCCATGGGGGCAGCGTAGCGGTTAGTCTGCCCAATATCCGGGCCTCTCTGGTCTGTGCCTGCAGCCGCATCCGCAAGTACGTGTGCCAGCGCATCAACCGCGGCTTTGGCGGGAAAGGTTGTTCAAGCCCGCCAATTGCCTGGCCGAGCCTGCGCCGCACCTTGAATGCTTGCTGATAGTCTCGATCCTGTATGCCCTTTAACTCGGAAGCATATCGAAGCCCGAGACACACCCGACATTGCACGGGATACAGAACACCGCAGCGCCGCCCACATGACGGACAAAGGAACCAAGCGCGACTGCCGCCAAAGTTGCAGGGGGTTCGATCAAGCACGATACGCTGCCCAGCCACCATGACCCATTCGCGGCCCTGAGTATTGAAATCGCCTATACGGGCCTGTTCAACGCGCTCACAAATCATTTGGCTAAACCCCGGCTTTCCATCAACCTGAAAACCTCAGCTGCAATCGGGGGCCATGTCAGAAGGTCACGCGCCGCCCGGTCGGTGTCATAGGTGCCCTGACCGATCCTGTAGTGACCAAAGAACGCGGGCAGCAAATCCTCGGTGCTGGATATGGCCGAGATATCGAACCCAATGTGGAGCAGGTACTTACCCAGTTCCTCAGCCCCTTGCTCTGCAAAATCCAGCAGGATACCGGCCAGTAGGTTCTTGGATTCGTCAGGCGGCAGGTATTGCGGGCTATCCATTGGGCTCACCGCCCGCTGCATTCACCAACGGCAACCCGAAGCCTGCAGAACACAATTGCCCCTCAAGCAATGCCCTGCCGTAACTGGGGCCGTCCCAGAGCGTGAGTTCAGCACCATCCTGATTGAGCGAGACAAGGTAAATCTGTTCCCCCTCGTTCGGTTCGCTGGCATCAATACCGCAGTCAATCTGAATCCTATCCATTGGCTTTCTCCCACTGCTGAGTTTTGCCGTTCCACACCCGCCCGTCTGGGCCGTGCTTTTCCCATTCGGTCAGGTTTCGCCAATCATCCAGACTGACAATCTTGCCGGTCCATGTGACGGGCCTGCCGCCGACGTCCGTCTTGTCAGGGCTTTCATCCAGTCGCGGGGGCTCGGAAATGGGCGGATTCCGCTCATCTTCGTTTTTTGCAATTTGGCTGATAGGGGCTGCTAAAACCGCTAAATCCGCTAAACGGGGGTCGATTTTGGTGTCCTGTTTAGCGAGTTTAGCAGGATTAGCAGGGGTGGCCTGCTGATTTTGAATTTTTGCAGCTACCGCCCGAGCATCGAAAAAGAACGTCATCGGCTAACCCCCATCACTATTGCAAACGCGAGATTTCGGTTTGCACCATCAACCACGGTTCCGGCTTCGAGTTGGTGCAGCCAACCGTGCTCCACCAGCACATTCAGCAATTCCTTGGCCTTGCGTGTTTCGCGGAAAGCATTGGGGCCATACTGAACAACATCGCCCGGCAGAAGCGTTTGAGGGGTGCGGTTTAGGCCGCGCGCCCGTTCCGGCCAGCAATCCAGAATCCACCGCCGCAATTGTTCGGCTTGTTCGATCCGCTCTGATATCGTTGCCGCCTCTGCCAGCCGCTTGGCTTCACCTAGATAGAACTGCGCTAGCTGTATGGCGTCCGTCATGGCCTCAAGTGACACCTCGGCGGCTTCATGGTTGTGCCACAGCGTCAGGACGCCGGCGGTCCGCGCGGCTTGCTCCGCAGATTTGGACGCGAACGATTTGACGTGTTCGAAGTCACCACCGCGGCCCTGTGCAAGCTCTGTAGCGCTGTAGTATTCAAACAGCAGGTCTTTTGCCGCGCCAGACAGATGTAGCGCCCTTGGCTTGAGTTCCTGCGGCTTATCCTCATCAAGCGGCTTGGGGTGCGTCAAAAGTTGATTCAGGCGTCCGGCCATTGCTAATTTCGCTGATCCCGCTAAATCCGCGTTTGGCCGGTTCAATCGCGCCCCGATATTGCTGGCGGGCTCAGTAATCAGGAAGCGCGCCAAGAACCCCTGACCGGATGCAATCGGATCTGATAGCAGGGGCCTTGCCGCGACCGGCTGCACCATCAGGTGCATCGCCAACCTGCGCCCATAGAGACTGACAGCACCATCGCCAGCCCGCACCCTGTCCGGCGGTTCCCCGTCCCAGAGCTTAGACAGCCCGGCGACGGTTTTCATGCGGTTGTCGCTGTTCATGGCGTGGCCACCAAGAAACCCGCCGCCCTCATCCGAAAACAGGCCAAGGCTGGGCTGGCCCACAAGGTACAGCTTCACCAAGCCCTCAATCGTGGGTTCAGAGGCAGTCAGCTTCGGTGATAGAGGTTGCGCGGGCTCCGGCCCCATAGCTTTCAAATCGGCTTCGGCTGCTGCGGCCTTGTCTGGCTTTGCCCCGGACGCCTCTTTCAACAGCCGGTCGCGCTTGGCGGTCCACAGCTTTTGCGTAAGCTGCCATTCGGCCATGTCCTCTTTATGCTGGGCTGTCTGCTCCCGCTCAAACTCACGCAAGCCGCTCATCACCAGCTTATCGCATCCGCTTTTCCGTTCGCCCGATTGTGCGACCGTCAGGCAGTACAGAGACGTTGGTGAATACCCGGCCAGGGTCTCAACATCAGCATGTGCCTGCACCGCCAGAGACGCCACAGATAGGGCCGATTGAGCCGCGATTGCCACCGGGGCCTGAGTAGCTTGCTGAACGGCCAGAACAGCGCCCCTGAGCGGCCCCAGTGCGTCAACGGGGTACTCATCACCACGCGGGATTTCCCGCAGCAAGGGCTGGGGGCCTTCTTCAATGAATGGTTTGGGCTGGATCACTGTCATACCTTTGCCCCTTCTTGCAAAATGTCATTCCAGTCCTGCCCATCAGGTGCGGGCATGGTCGATACTTTCCAGCCAAGGGAATTGGCGCGGCTGGCCAATGAGTGACCGGCCTCACGTCCGGCGTCATCGCCATCAGTCGCAACAATCAGGCTCGTCGGTCGATCCGGCAGGCGCACGGCTTTCATCCCCGAGGTGCTGAGCGTGGCCCAGACTGTCGCAGGGCCGTCCAGAAGGCCGGACAGCAGCGACAAGCCGGTTTCGATGCCCTCACACACCACCAGAGGGCCTATGGCCTGTGACAGCACCACAGCGCCACCAGCACACGGCCCCAGCATCATCTTGGCGTTTTTCTCAAGCCGGTTGCCCTGCTTGTCGAAGAATGTACGGTGAATGCCGCCGGTCGTGGTCTGAGCCACCATGGCCATGCACCATGAGGTTGTCGGGCTATGAAAGATATCCGGCGCAAAGCGCAGAGACAGGGGCAGGTCACAGGTGATACCACGCCCGCGTAGATATGCCTCGGCCTTGGTGCGCTCGATGTTGCGACAGGCTTCCCAGATGCCTTGGGCTTGCTTGAGCTTGTTCGCTTCGTATTCCTTGCGTTTCTGTTCAGCCTCCAACTGTGCTATCGGGTCGATCCGCGCCGAACTGGCCGGCACATTCGCTGCGTCGGCAATTTCCCGAAAATCGCAGTTCGACTTGAAGCAGTGCAGCAACAACCTGCCCCCGGCCTCCGAGATTGATAGGGCGGTTTGGTCACGGCGGCGCTCGGGCTGGCAGACAGGACAGGGCGCAGAGCCCCGCCCATTACGCCAGACACCGCCGAGCTTGAATGTGACGGATTCAGCGTTCATGGCGCGCCCCCGTTCTGCTTGGAAAGCTCGGTAAGTGCGTTCTGAATCTCGGGCAGCAGAGCGGCGCTGAACGCCACCCCCTTTTTCGTCGGGTGCTTTTCCCCATCCTTGGCCAGATACCAGACACGGACATTAACAACGTCATGCCCTTTGTAGTCTTGGCGGCTGATCCTGATTTCTTCCTGAGTGTTTTTCTGAATGGTGATGCTCACGACTTGACCTCCCCATAGTGCAGGGCGGCAATCAGACGTGCAGCGGTTTCAGAGAGGCCGTGCTTGCGGCGGAGGGTGCGGGCTTGCAGCTTGCGCGTTCTCATGACCGCGCCTCCCCACCATCAATGCGGGTGACGCTATCCAGGAGCTTGTAAATGCCGCAGCGAGTGCGCCCGGCTTTGGGGTCGTTGTCGAACCAAACGGTTTCGATGTTGAGGCCCTGATCCTCACGAAGCCCCATGACGAAATGGCTCAAACGGCAGGGGCTCGCACAATGCACAGGGCCATCAATGAGGGCGTCAACAAGACGGCGCTTATTTTTGCTGACCCAGAACTGCCGGATCTCGCCTGCCTCGGTCGTGACCTGATATTCGGCGGGCTCGGTTTGAGGGGGAAGGTCACGCCACTTGGTGACCCACAGTGCCGATTTCAGGAGTTTTTCTGGTGTTATGGTTTCCATGCTCGGATACCTCTTGCTTGCGCAATGGGTCAGAACACGTTACATTTCTTGGAGTCGTTGCCGAGACTGATAAAGCGAAATGTTCCCGTGTCCATGTTGCCCCATGGCGCGGGTTTCGTTTTAAGCGGCAGCGCGTTGCGCCTTGGCTTCCTCAACAAGATTTTGGATTTCGGATTCAGACCAGCGCGTGGTCCCTTCCAACTTGACCGGCTGCGGGATTTTCCCGGCTGCGGCCCTGCGCCAAACGGTGGCGACACTGCAACCAAGAATGGCTGCGGTGTCTTTCACCGAAAGAAGGCGGTCTGCTGTGATTGCGTTCATTTTCAACATCTCGCGGTTAGTTGCGACGTGTTGAGGCTAGGTGCTGCCAGACGATGCAGTGAGGGTACTATCGGGGTTGAAAATACCCGGCCTATAGCATTGATTTAACTAAGGGTTGTTCTTTCGGCCAGTTCGGAGTGTTGAGTACCTTTGACCTGCGATTTGAATTGCGTTGCTTAACTTACTTGCTTCAGGCTGGGTAATGTTCGCACAAATCTCATCCGCCCCCCTTATCCATCGCCTGACTGTACTGTCATCGACTGAGTACAGATTTCTGATAGTTTTGTTGTGCTTTCGGTCGCTTATTTCACCGCGCTTTGCCGCCTGAGCATAGAATACGGCCATAGCAATATCGTGCCTCTCTCCGGGCCACATTGGATTTCCGTCTTTAAGTGTGGCCAACCGAATAGGGTCGGGCATCAGCCCTTGAGATAGATGGTGCAATATCCCTTCGATCCGCGCTAACCCCTCATCGGCAATCGAGGTCCCGCTGGGCTGTTTCGATATCCACAACCGGCACTCTTTAAGTAACGCCTCGGATGCCTCGAACCACTCCTTAGAAAGCAGGTGGTTGCGGTCCGAATGTGCGAAGTTAGTTTCCTCAGCAATCTTTGCTGCCCTATCGAAGCGCTCAACTTCCTCATTGCGGATTTTGTCCAATCGGTTGAGCCTTTTTCCGAATTCCCACGTCACAATCGACCACCAATCTCAACTACGTCAGCGCTTTCCTGCGTTACTAGTTCGGCCCACTTGTCCAGCGCGACGGCGCGCTCAGCCAGCAATTCAGCCTGATTGTAGACACGGGCAACAGCGCTGGCTTTTGAGGCTGTAGCGGCGTGATTCAACACCCGGTCCACCACAGACTCCGATATGCCGCGCTCAGCCATGTGTGTTGCAAACGCGGTTCGGAAATCGTGTAGCCGCCAAGGCTCGAATTCATCGCCAAGCAGTTCATCAAGTCGGGCTTTCATCTTGCTCCACCCGGATATTGGTGTGCGGCCTGTTGTGGTGAACAAGAGGTCTGATGTAGCAGATGTAGCGGATGTAGCAGGAGCCTTTCCCGTTTTTTTACTTTTTCTGGCCTCGGCCTTCGCCGCCTCTTGGCGGGAAAGCACAGCCCTGATTTCTAACAGGGCAGGGGCCGAAAGGTGGGTGATATGTCCCCGGTCGTTCTTTTCCTGTGAAGTCGCCTTTTTGAACCTGGCCTTTGAAAGTTCCAGTTCGCTTTTGCGCAAGTTGTTGATCGAGGTGCGCCGCTGAACCGTCAGCATCAAGAGGCGGACAGGAGGCCCCCACAAATCTCCTAGTTCATAGGTTTTTTTCCATATGGCGCGGATTTCATCGAGGCTGAGTACCCGTTCCCGGATTTGCTCTTTAGTCGCGCGCTCAAGGCGATCCCCGATATCCTGATCTAGATATTCCCGACGCCATGCCCATCGCGTGAAATGCTTGAGCGCCGCCCTGATCCGGTTGGCCATGAACAACTTGCCTTCCTTGGCCTTGTCGTCAATTGGCTTTTGCAGGCTGGCGCGCGTCAGATCCCCGATAGGTTGGGTAAGGTGTTTTCTCAGTGCGTCCTCAAGCTGGCGCTTTCTTTCCCCCTGACGCTTCAAATTGGATAGGTGCAGTTCGTCATAGGCGTCCAGTACGTCTTGCAGCGTCTGGGCCGTTGCAGCGGCTCTCTCTTGTTCCCTGCGCGTCTGCTTCGCCTCCAACACGCGGTCAAAGCCCCGCGCGGCTTCGGCTTCTATCTCAAGAGCTAACGCGCGCGCTTCTGCCAGCCCAAGCGCCCCATCCTCGCGCTTACCAGTGGGGGACCATGTGCAATATGTGCCAAACGTATGTTTGCGCTTCGCGCCGCCCTTCACGCGCTTCTCATACATCCAAACAGCGCGGGCAGGGTAAATCCGCAGCCGCAGCCCGGCGCGCTTGGTGTCCGATATCTCGTCCCGCCCATCGGTCGGGGGCCTGAGCTTCATAAGGTGGGCGTTGGTAAGCTCTTTCTTCACAGTTTCGCCTCTGGGGGACTCATGGGGGACAAAATGCCCGAGATTGAGTGATACGATTTGATACTAGATTAGACGCCAGTTGCTCAGGGGACAACAGTGAGAGCGTCGGAAATATCCTTTTTCATAGGGAATTTTGCGGCGAGATGCGACGGGGTGAGACTGTAGGCGATTTTCGTGACAGTCCATGGTGTTTCTGACTTTTAATCAGTGGGTCGCAGGTTCGAATCCTGCACGGCTCACCACTTTTTTCAAAGGGTTAGCAAGAATAGGCGAGATTTTTCCGCGCCTACAGCAACCACCTAGCAACCACGCGGCATAGATTGACGTAGAAACGTGTAGAAAAACGTTTCATTGAACGCGTGACTTTCCTCTTTTCATAAAGCCGTAAGGCATTGTTATTTTGGTGTTTCTTGACAATTCGAAGAGCTTTTGGTACACTGACTATGTACAGAGCGGCAATTGACTGTCGCGTGCAACTTCCAAAACAGCACGGAAAACTAGAACGGCTGCGCCCAAAATGCGCAGATGTGCCTGCCTGTACCTCATCACAACAATCAAAATCTCAATAGCACAGGAGCTTTCCATGACGGACAGCAAAATCTCTTCGCATGTCAAACTGTCAGCAGATATGTCCCCCACTCAGAAGAACCGAATTTTGAACGATCATTTCCGAAAGACAGGTGAAGGCGGGGTTGTCATGATCTCCATGGGGATCCATCTTCTAGGAAGAGCGACCGTTGACGCGATCATGAAACAGCTTGCCGGGGATGCGGGCGACAAAAGCGTAGAATCTGGCGGCGAACATGACGTGGGTTCAATCAAGGTGAACAACCGAACGGTGGACTGGGAAATCAACTACTACAACAAAGACCTCGATGATGAATCCCCAGATTCGACGGACCCGCTGCAGACGACAAGGCATATGGCAGTTTTGCTGTCCACGGAATATTGAGTTTTCTAGCCAGTTCTCGAAGGAGAGCTGGCTTTTGTCGTTTTGAGGTTTGCAAAAACTCCTTTTCTAGTAACTTGACTGAAATCATCAGAGTCTTGTTCCCAGGTACTTCCGGAAAGAAGTTGATACTCTAGAAGCCCAAGGCGGGGGCTACTGCGGAGTTTCCAATTGGTGAAACAGCGTCCAGCGGCTTAGGAGAATATTTACCAAAGTTACTGTATGCATCGGTGGAGCAATGTAGGCGAAAGTAAAGTCTAGGTCATACAAGCTAAAGTGCCGAGCTGCCTTGTTGCTCAAGCTGAGTGTTTCAATCGCACGAGATAGTCTCAGTAAGACGCCAAGACAGGAGAAGAAATTGAACCCAGAAATGGGACTAGAGGAAATTTGCCGGACTAAGCCCAGAGGAGCAGTCGCACCGGCATTTCTGTCTGAGAAGCAAACCGCATCCTATCTCAATATGTCGGTGCAATGGCTAAGAAAGTGCCGATCAAACGGGAGTGGGCCCAAATGGAAGAAATTTGGTCAAGCTATCCGTTATCCCATCGCCGATCTTCAAAACTACATCTCGCAATCAAGCCGCCAGTTTACTGGGCAGGATGTAGAAAGGGCTGACCAATGTGTCGCCACTTCAAGAGATTGGAAATCTAGCTCTGGAACTAAGGTACGTTTCTAACGCCCGATCCGTTTAGATTGTAAAGCTTGCAAACAGCAAATTTGTAGACGTGTCGGCAAGAGGCCGACCAGAGCATTGACGAAGTCCTTCCCTCTGGTCGGTTGCCACCAAATCAAACAGCCCAGCCTCAGCGCAGAACTAAACGGTTGCCTTTGTAACCGCTGGCTAAGGTGTGGCTGCCATTCAAAGAGGGCATCCAAAGATGCGACCCGAGAAAAAAAACTCTAAATCTGAGCCTACTCGAACAACGAAGAAGAAGCGTCAGGAGAAGGAAAAAAGCGACAATGCTTGTAAGGCAACGAGTAATACTAAGAAACAGTCTAAATATTGGGATACACGCTTTAATTTAGGGAGTTCACTAAAGGATATCAGTACTTCCCACCCTAAACTCAGCCTAAAAAATAATGTTACACGCTTCGACGATGACCGGGCTCACAGCAAAGAAATCCACAGAGAAACTTGCGACAAGTACAGCGAAACTGTTTTCAGTTCTTACGAGAAGCGCAGGTTTGTAAAAACTGATATTTCAGACTTTGATGCGCTGTTGGGCCGCAACGGCCTCTACGCAGATCACATGCCAGCCAGTGATCTTGAGTTGCGGAAAAAGTTTGGAGAATTGACGATTGATCAACTCCATCAACTTCATCTCAGAGCCAAGAAAGATCCGCTTCTGAAGGTGTATTGGATAACCTTCGTTGATGAAGCCAACATGGTCAACGAGAGACGCGGCACGTTTCAGGTATTTAAGTTTAAGCAAAAGGTTCAATCAGCAATCCGCAACTACACGTCTATGAGCGCCCTTGGCGTTCTCGAAGTTCAGGCGATGAAAAACTATCCCAAAGACCAGAAAGGGAAGTTCTTTTCTCTACATGCTCACGTCCTCTGCTGGGGATACGATACTTGTGACCCCAAGGCGCTCATGGATCATGCTAAAGGCTTCAAGAGCAACATCTCCGACTTGCCGATACTCTCCAAAACGGCAACCGTTCTTGAAGGCAGTTTCAGCAAACTTGGACGGTACATGACTAAGCCACCCTACCTAGGTAAAGAGGTTGATTACCGTAAATTTGGAACGGGTGAACCTTGTCTGTTCCCGTCGCGGGAGTTGAACAAACACCATGATTTTCGGCTGTTTGAGTATTGTGCAAAGGTGCCGATGGAACAGACGATCTTCGGCGTGCGTGACGGCACCAAGCTCAGAAACAAAATTGTCTCTGGCCTTAAGAAATGGCAATCACAGAGAGAGGGCACCGAAGTCAAACTTGGACACCGGATCAACAATGTGTTCAAGCGCTTCTATGCCGATAACAAGCGGTTTAAGAACTACCGGCCGTTTAAGGTTAAATGGAAAAAGCCCACAAAACGTAAGTGATAGATATCTAGGCGGGAGTAACATCCCGCCTATGGTGTTCTGAGAAGAAGATGGTGATCACATCGGAAGCCGCCATTCGAGCGGTATGCGGCTAAGGTCGCTAAGAGCCCGACCTGTACCTTTGATTTTTGTGCTGCGCGCGCACGCAGCGGGAAAATCGCTGCAATTGCGAAGTTGCGGACGCCGCTGCGCGGCGGGCAAACCGGTCGTTGATGTTCGATGCGGCGAAGATGGACCGGCCAATAAACAGGTCGCGAACGAAGTCGCCTTTTGATTCTCCTCTAACAGTGTTCGGCTTCGTTGCGCGGCCGTGTCGTGACGAGGGTGCGTCCTTGACTCTTCACCGGCTAGGAACCACAAGTGTGCATTGGTAAGATTTTCTCGTCGCCGCGATGCTGCCGGTTGCGACAACCCAATGGCCTTCAGACTAATTGTAGCATGTGCCCCAGCATTGGAACGGGTTTCGCTGGGGTCTTCGCTATGAGCTCGTTCCTCGCAAGCATTCGCAACTGTCACCTGACATGCCCCTGTCACCGCGTGACCTAGGAAAGAAGGCGCCGTATGAACAGCACATGGCCCGTAAATTGCGTGCTTAATGACCGATAGATCAGGTCTCAGGCTCCGTTTCAATCAGTCTTTCATCGTGTTTACGCGCTGCATTCTTTGTTTGATCCCGACACTTTTGGTGTTGCTCTCAGGTACGCCGCTTACTGCCCAAGTTGCAGGCAATGCCGAAGGATCGGTTTGTGACGAAGGTTTCGAAAACAAGAACGGATCGTGTCAAAGAGCAAACGCACCTGAAAATGCGCATTTGACCGGCAGTTCCTATGGTCCAGGTTGGGAATGCAACCATGGATTCAAGCGTGTTGGAGATCTTTGTGAGGAAATAGCCGTTCCTAAAAACGCATATCTTGCATCGACCGGAGATCGATGGAAGTGCAATCGCTTGTTCCAACGTGTCGAAGATAGATGTGAAGAAGTGTTTGTGCCTGAAAACGGGTTCGTCGAAACACGATTTGGTGCTCAAGAAGCACATTGCCACTGGGGTTTTCGCAAAGAGGGCCGGGAGTGCGTTGCAATAGAAGTTCCCGAGAACGGGCGCTTATCTGACAGGCGAAGCGCTGACGGCTGGGTGTGTCTGAGAGGGTTCAAAGCGACGGAAGGTGGCTGTGACTTCGTGATCGTTCCCGATCACGCATACCTCGCGTCTGACACATATTCTGGATGGAAGTGTGAGCGTGGTTTTCGCGCGAACCAGGGCAGGTGTGTTGCGATCTTTGTCCCTTCCAACGCTCACTTAAATCGAAGAGGTGACGGTTGGGAATGCAATCGGCCGTTCACGAGACAGAATGACAAGTGCGCCGAAAATGTGCCGCGACAATAGGTTGGTGGAAATCAATACCGCCTGAAATATCCGGAAGGACCAAGCCGTGAACCATAACTCGATTGACGAAAACTTGGGTAAAATGCTCAAAGCCGAAAAGGCGCATCGCTGGTCCTACAGAGTAAAGATGATTATCGCGATAGTGGTGTTTGTTGCGGCGATAGTTGTTGTGGTGTTTCTCTGATGCGTAAAAATGCCCCTCAAGTAACCCTTCCCGGTTCAAAGGCATCAGCTCGTGGTCTGGAACAAAGAGCATTTCAGGACCGCAGTGTTCGAAAGGCGCGGAACGCTGACGTATCAGGAGTGGTCGAAGAAGAGTTCGGAAAGTACTTGATTAAGGCTGGTATTCTGAGCGGCAACAGCGTTGCGCGCGCATTTCCCAAGCCACCAGCCAAAACACAGGCAATGATTGCCGATGCAGTAGGTGAAACACCGGCATTGGCCATTGAAACCTTAAAGGAAATTCTCGAAGAACGGGACAGGAAGCGTAGCGGTCAACGCCGTTTGGAGGGAAACTCCGGCACACTCGTTCCCAGTGAAAGAGAATATGCCGAGGCATTGCGCCAGATCAGGTTGACCCCTGCGCAGGTCACAATGCTCAAAGCACTTACAATCGCAGGCAAGGACGGTCTGACCATTGGTCACTTGTCTCAGGCAGCCGGTTACAAATCGCGTGAGGCCTCCATCAAGGTCTTCAAGAAAATAGGACTAATGATCGCAGAATATCTGGAGCTCGAACTTCCCGAAGCCGGATCGGCACAGAATGATGGCGCCGCGCAGGTTCTGGCATTTTCTCACATCGAAAGTGACGATGAGCCAGCAACTTGGATTATGCATCAGGAACTGCGTGATGCTGTTCGTTCGGTCCTATGACGCAAAATCAAGCACCTGATTCCGAAGAGAGTTCCTGACCGTACCAAATGCACGAAAGGTTGCACACGTAGCTTATGCTGGAGAAGAAACCATACCCGCTCGACCTGATCTATGTACCTGTGAAGCGTGCAAAAACACTTGATCAGCAAAAAGTCCTGACGCTGGCCGAAGATATCCTGAAGAACGGTCAAAAGACCCCGATCCAGATACGCGCTGACAACAAAAGGTTCGTGCTGATTGAAGGTCTTCACCGACTAGAGGCCATCCGCGCCCTCGGCGGTGATACGGTCGAAGCCTATTTGGTCCGCGCCAGACTACACTAAACTCTTGTTGGAATTGGCATTCGACAAAGCCTCGGAAAATGTCAGCAGGCGCTGACTTTTTTCATCCCAAAGATGCAATCGTGTACAATGCAGGCTCTCATACAGAGTAATACGCTGGCAATTTTCCAACTCAGAATGGTCACGCAAAACCTCGTTTAACCGATAGAATGGTATGCGACTGGCGAGGTGGTGCACATGGTGCACACCGATATTGCCAGAGAACCAACGCAGGACGCCGGGCAGGGCATAGTGAGAACTTCCGTAGAATGCGGCGTTCTGAAGATTCCACCACTCTTCCCGTTCCCAGGTCGTGTGTTCAAACTGGTGTTGAATGTAGAAAAGCCAAATTCCAATTGACGACGCGACAACCACGGTTGGCAGGAAAACACACGCCAACACCTCAAAGCCTCCGGCCCACAAAATCAGAGCCAACAACCCTGCAATTGCGGCGTTTGTTCCCATCGCACTTGCCCAGTACAACCAGCCTGACCGCATGAAGCCAACAGGTAAGCGGTATTGAACAAAGAACGTATAGATCGGCGCAACACCGAAAAGGAAGACGGGACTCCGGGTCAGACGATAAGCGGCACGCCCGAACCAATTCCGCTCCAAGTATTCCTCAATGGTCAATGTAGGGATGTCACCCATACCGCGCCGATCAAGGTTACCGGTTGAGGCATGGTGAATCGCATGGCTTTGTCGCCAAACGTCATAGGGTGTCACGGTAAGAACACCCAGAACCCTGCCGGTCCAATTGCATGCGCTGCGGTTTTTGAAGAAAGATCCATGGCCACAATCATGCATAATGATGAAGATGCGGACCAGAAATCCGGCGTTCAGAACAGCCAGTAAAATTGCGATCCAGACGCTAAATGATAACGCAAACCACGTAAGGGCCCATAGCGTGAATAAGGGGACAACAGTGATCGCAAGTTCAAAAACACTGCGCTTCGCATCGGGCACACGGTATTGCGCGAGCACCCGCGTCCAGTCTTTAGGTTGCAACTTACTTGGTCTCCGACGGCTTATTGTCGCCCATTGTTCAAACGGGCACCCTTATGGGGTGCCCGTGAAAGGTTAGGCGAGTGCCAGGTTGGCGGCGCTTTCGCGTCCGTCACGGCCAGCTTCGACGTCGAAAGTGACCTTTTGGCCATCCTTCAATTCGCTTAGGCCGGAACGCTCAACTGCTGAGATATGCACGAACACGTCGCGCTTACCATCTTCAGGCTCAATAAAGCCAAAACCTTTGGTTGAGTTGAACCATTTTACTGTGCCATTTGCCATGGTGGAAGTCTCCAAATACTTGCCGCCCGCATCATTGCGGCGACTCGGCGTGGTCGGTCTGAATCGAAAGACTGAACGCCGAATTGAGGAGACAGCAGGTCGAAAAAGAAAAACGTAAGCCTCACGTATATGGACTTCGAGTACGCACGATACAAGCTTTGATACGATGATGATCTGAGTCTGCATATCCCAGTTTGGGCTCAGACCGGCCCAATGCTCGCGGCGTTTCTCAACAAAAAAGGCAATCGGACAACGGCCATTCAAACCGATGGTAAAATTCAGGCGTCGGCGCGGTGCTGATGTCTGGGCCTGGCGGGAGGATTGGAGGGACCACTATGCCAAGAGTCCAACTTCCCGCTATCACCTCGAAACGAAGAGCCTGGAACAAGGGCCGGATCATCGGCCAGAAACGACCGCTGTTGCCGAAACAGGTCTGGGCGATCCGCGCGCGGCTCGAACTGGCGGGCAACCTGCGCGATCTCGCATTGTTCAACGTGGCGATTGATAGCAAGCTTCGTGGATGCGATTTGGTGAAACTGGCCGTCATCGATTTGGTGAGGGATGATCGCGTTCGCGAGAGGGTGTCCGTAATCCAGAGCAAAACCAACCGGCCCGTTCAGTTCGAGCTCTCCGAAAACACGCGTGATACGATTGCGGCGTGGATCAAATCGCCGGAAATGATGGGCTGCCGTTTCATGTTTCCGAGCCGGTTTCATGACCGCCCGCATATCTCGACCCGCCAGTATGGCCGACTTGTGCGGGATTGGGTGACCGCGATTGGGCTGGAATCGAGCGGATACGGCACCCATTCGCTGCGCCGGACCAAGGCGGCAGAAATTTACCGGAAAACGGGAAATCTCAGAGCGGTTCAATTGCTGCTTGGACACACAAAGGTCGACAGCACTGTCCGATACCTTGGCGTCGAACTTGAAGACGCCCTGAGTATCGCCGAACAAATCGACATCTGAATTATGTTGGCGGGCGGCACATGCCGTTCGCCAATCCAGATCGGACCTACAGCCCATCCGCAGTAGTGGTTCGGATCGAGCCCATAGTCACCCGGCGTTGGCGGCGCAGCGAATGTCTCATATGGTGCGATTGATCGCTCAATAGACTTTCGGGAGATTGGTGGTGCAAAGCGATGCTCAAAGACTTGTGGTTGGTGGAACGGGTTTCCTTGGCGGTGCGATTGTTGACGCGCTTGTTGAGAGTGGTCATCGGGTCGCTGTGCTTTCTAGGGGTGTTACCGCGCGAACACTTTCGGAAGGTGTTGAAGTCATTAGTGCTGATCGCCATGGAAGCTTGAGCGCGCTTAAGGGGCGACATTTCGACTGGGTCTTCGATACCTGTGCATTCACGCCAGATGCGGTGTCAGCTTTGCTGGATGCACTGGACAATGAGCCCAAGCGTTACGTTCTCGCTTCATCACTTTCGACATATGGTTGTTACGACAAACCCGGACTGACTGAAGCCGCTGAAGTGCCAGAGGCGACCCAAGTTGATTTCGAACGGGCAGACACAGTGCTGCTTGAAGACCGTGGGTCTGCTGCTGCCTACGGACCATCGTATGGCCCGCTGAAACGCGCTTGCGAGATGGTTGCAGAACAGAAACTTGGAGACAGAGCAACTGCGCTGCGGATAGGTTTAATCGTCGGCACAGGAGACTATACCGACCGACTTACTTGGTGGGTTCGGCGAATTGATGAAGCCGGGCGCTCAAAAAGCCCAACAGTGTTTGCACCGCTGCCTACTGACCGCCCTGTTCAGGTGCTTGATGTGCGTGACGCAGCAAGGTTCGCAGTGCTCTGTGCCGAAGACGACCTCGGCGGCATCTGGAATGTGAACGGCGATGTCATGGCGATGCAGGATCTACTCAACGAGATTCATGAAACCACAGCATCAGCGGGTGAAATTCACTGGGTTTCTGCCAATGTTTTCTTGGAAGCAGGCGCCGAGCCTTGGACAGATGTGCCTCTTATGGCTCCCGAGGCACCTGCTTTCCGCCATTTTCTCGAAGTGGATGCCGGTCGCGCCAGAAATGCAGGTCTCAAATCCCGGCCCCTGCGGGAAACACTCGAACCCCTCCTGAGATGGGATCGCACAAGGCGTGGGAAGGCTCTGATTTGCGGGCTGAGCGCCGAGCAAGAAAAACAGCTTTTGAATGTAGTATCCTAAGCTGCGGTCTCGAAATCGCGGTGAGGTTACTTCCTACGCCGAAATGCCTAGAGCTGAAGCTCGTTCACCCGCAGCGAGAGTCCGGTTCGTCCGCACCTCGATGGTCTGACTAGGTCGCGGTGAAAGGTCGATCTCGGTTCGAGCGGAATTGACACCCGCGAATGACCGGATCGGAGATTTTTGCCGCGCCGCAACGACAGGCGCGCCGCGCCTGCGAACAAATGCTGCGTCAGCAATAGCCGCGCGAACAAAAGGCGGGTTCGTCCGCTCCTTGCTAGTTCGCCGAGTGCAGTGCGAATGGCCGCGATCTCCGAAAACGGGTGTTCGAGCTTCGAGTGGCGAAGAAACTTGAAGAGCCCAAAGTGACAGATGCTGTACGTCGCGCGTTTGTCTCCATTCAAGGATTGTGTTCACCAATTGGGTTCGGAAGACAGGCCTTTCCATCGAGGCGTCAAGCGAAATTGCGCCAGTCTGGCCCCGGATATCGGAGGTGTAGCCCGGCATCGTCCCAAAACGCATAGGGTGAAGCGTAGCTGCGGGCGTTGGAGTCGCGGGGCGGAATCGTTCCGTTCATCAATCCTTTTGGGCGTGGCAGGTTGGTCAAACCCTGTGCACCCTCATATTTAGTCAAAATTTCGGCTGCGGCGATGTCATCTAAGTCGACCCCGACAAATGTTCCAGCTGTGATGGAATGCGCTTTATACATCCCCGCATTATACGCATCGATAACTGACAAGAAGAGCTCAAGTCGTTCGTCACGCACTGTAATGTCTGAGTAGTCCGCACTGAGATGGAAATACAGATATCCCGAAATGAAATCTGACACAGTCGCCTTGTCGCATACGTCTTGTTGAACAATCCAGAATGCTGCATCCAAGCGGTCACCATATAAGTCGTGAAAGTCAGTAGCGACCCCGTGCCAAAGATTAATGTCCGGACCAGGCAGACTTTCTAGGAAGGGAATCCAGCCATCGTTCAGCATATGAGTTTGATCCGTCTCCCCAACTTCAGCCAACCAATCCTGATAGGCCTGATTTCTATCAGCACGCTCGGCATACCAATCATCAACAATTTTGCGCATCCGCAAGAATACATCTTTACGCCGGACGTTCTTAAGTTCTTGGTTTGGAGGTGAGTGGCGGTCTTGTTTTCCGATATCCATAAAGCGACGCAGTTGGTTTTCTGAGCGCAATTCGTCATCTGACCGAGATTTTCTACCAAAGCCAAGCTCTTTGATTTTAATCATTTCTTTCGTCGTGATGGCATCAACTCCATCTGACCAGAGGTTCGACCTGTGACTGATCGCAGTCATGGCTAGTCCAGCGGCCGATGCACCCACGGCCAGTTTTCTGACCTCTGGCTTGAGAGGCTTCCAAAATAGCGTTGGCTTTAATAGCCCCAGTCGTCCAAATCGGACCAGATACGCATAGCGGGCGGTATACAGAGCGACCGTGAGTCCTGCCATCACAACTGCAAGAAACAAGTCCTGACTTTGAAACGGAGAAATGAACATTACCGCGACCGAAAGCGTACTCATCATACAGAGCAAGAAGAAGAGTGTTGTCAAAAACGTCCGCATAGCGGTCGAATACAGTTGAACTATGGCATAACTACGGAAATCGATAGCAAGTGGACGTTGGTATTTTGCGTATCAACGGTAGCTTTAATCCCGAAGGCGGTCGTTCTAGCCCCACATGGACCATGTCCGCATTTGTTGTTCACTGGCTGCGGTTAAGGCACGACCATTCAAAAGAATTTCCTAGACTGACTCGGTCAATAGGTGCCATTTGCTTTCAGGTATCTGTGCTTAAATTGGCTGAGCATATTGAAAATTTGCGGATAAAGACCTTCGTAATCCTCTGTACGAAGATGAAACCTTGATACGAGCCCGAACTAGTGACCAACGACAACTTCAAAATAGAGTGGAATGATGAAAACAAGGGTCTGAACGTACCAGCGAAGGTAGTTGAAGCCGTGCTGGATCTCGTTTCTCCGTTCACATCCTCTTTCCGACAGGTAGGAAATGGTATCAACCTCTGGGCAGAGCGGCGAAGCATGCTGTACATCGCCGAAACGCTCAGACGGTCAAAGGAAATTGCTGAGCAGGAAAGCATCCCTATCACGCCAAAGCCGCCAAAGTTAATCGCGGAATGGACTAAGCATGTAGCTTTGGAAGACGATGAGCTACTGCGCGACAAGTGGGCGAGGCTGTTGCTCAACAGCTCACAGCAGTTTCGAGCCCGAGACGTCATATTTGCAGGGTTTTTATCTCGCATCGGTCATACAGAAGCGCTTGTTCTTGATGAACTATGGCAAAAGACCGTGTGGTCTGAGCGAAGCCCAGACACGACGCTGCTTCAGGAAATCGCGGGGGTCGGTGCGAGGCATCCGATGCCACATAAGAGTTATCTTTCTCTAATCGATGTAAAAGTTCCAAATATTCCAGTCGTTCAACCTGACCGAGAACAGTGGTCGAAAATTGCAGAAGATATTTCTCACAAACTGCGCGACCTTGGCGGATTTCCTTTGAAAGTGACACTTCGGAAATCAGTTGCTCATCAAATTGACAGCGGTGGATATGGATCGCCGGTAGCCGAGAGCTACAGTGACAACAGCGAACTTCACATAGCACACGATTTACAGGCTATTGGAATATTTGACCATTTTGAGTTTACCATCCCGAAACCCCTTGGAGTTAACCCTTTTGAGCCCGAGGTGGAGGTGAGGTTACTAGCGCCAAGCTTGATGGGTATTGAGTTTCTTCTAGCCGTCACGCCGTCATCGTCTGAACGAGAATACCGCTAGATACCCCGCAATGGTCGGGCAAACTTAACGGCTTTGCGTATGTTGCTTGTCACCGCTCAATCATTTTGGTGAGCAGTTTGCAGAAAGCCTCCGCGCCCGTTGTTGCATCAGCCCATCTGGCAAACTCGACTACATCCATCCGTCTTTCACCGGTTTCAGACTTAGCGACGAACGACTGAACCGTGCCCAAACGTTTAGCAAGCGCAGCTTGCGTCAAGCCCGCTTGGACTCTGGCTTCCTTGAGGCCAGCTATCAAAATCTGATGCTCTCTGGTTCTGAGGGATTTCAATGTCAGGTGCCGTATTGATCAGTCGTTTGCGACCTGATAATCCCAAGTTAGAATAATCCCATTTTGGAATAAGGCTGACTAACTTGTTGAGAATTATACTTACGTTCTTTTGGTTTTCTCTTGGCAGCATTGCTTGTGCCCAGACAGCGACCGAGCGTCACAACCTTGAAGCTGCATTCCGTGGGCTCGACGATACTTCACGCCAACAGGCGCAAGCCGAACTTCAACAGGAAAATTTGTACCTGCAGAAAATTGACGGTCTTTGGGGCGCTGGAACCGAGCAAGCACTATTGGCGGCGCTCTTTATGCTGAACGAAATTGGCACCGGGCTATCGATAGAAACAGAAGCTGATGCACAGCACTTTCTCGACTTCCTCATTGCTGGGGCGGCGCAAGGGCTAATCTTTGGGGAAGCCAATGAGTGTGCCGACTGTGATGATTTCACAAGCTGGGTTCTGAACCCGCTTCCTTTCGAAGCACGGTTTTCCGATTGGCAAAGCGCAACACATGCGACCAAACTATCGACGGCAGGAAATTACTATTCTGCGCTCATCCATTCAGATGCCCAGCTGACAGCGATGCTGCAATCTGGCCAGCTTAGGCAAATAGCGGAGCAGCTTGTTCCGTGTATGGATCAGATGATCAACTTTGGATTGCAGACCGGGCAAAAACGTGGGTCTAGCTCGCTCTACCCCGACATATCGCACTCCTGCGCATTCATGCTGCAATGAGGCCCGAAGGGCATGCAGTCGTTCCGGTTCGAAACCCAGGCACGAAAACGAGTCATAGACCTGAGTGACAAAACGGGACCGATTTTGGCGGCGGCGCTCCCGGCCAGGCCATGTTTTAGACAACTAAGAAGTAGAGGTTAGAATGAAATTCTTGATCGGTGCGATCGCAATGTCGGTCTGTTTCTATCTTGGGCAATGGATGTTCCGCAGTGGGATGCGCTTGCAGACCAATGGTTACAAGATCAGCGGATGGTTCCGCATAATTTGCTCAATCCAATTCATGCTCGTCCCACTGATCGGCATGGCGATGATTTTGTCCGCCAAGTAGCCATTGACCGACGAGCGAGAAGGTCGAGCACGAGCCTGCATGGTGGTCGAGGTAGATCCACATTCAAGCGCAGCGCTCCGCTCACAGTGCGCCCCAAGATTGCCGCAGAGGCCTTTGGCTCGAACCAACAAACAATTCCGACATACAAAACGAGTAGTGAAAAATGGCCTTAACAACCTGTTACGAATGCGAAGCTGAAATTTCAGACCGCGCTGCATCTTGCCCTCATTGTGGAGCCCCATTGCAGTTTGAGGATGATCACGGACCCACTTCAAGCAGCGCCTTTGGGTTTGTGAAAGTGGTGGTCGGTTTCGTGGCGACTAGCTTTGTTTTAACCTATGGGCTGAACTGGCTATCTCAGGGTGAACCGCCAAATCCAGTGGAAATGGTGACCAATCTCTTGCGGCAGATGGATATTGAGGTCGGCAATCTGGACTGCGAGAGCATTCAAGACGAGATCATAGCATTGTCAAAAGATCAGGCCGCGCAAAACAATGGCGTTGCCATGCGAGACCTGGTGAACATATCGACGGAATCTCAGTCATCCCGAGAAGTCACTTGTATTGGTCGGGCTACTTGGACGACCAACCACAACAGCCGGGTCGAATACTCGAAGTCATACAACGACGGGCAAGCATGGCTGGAGTTTCAAGAACTGTTGTTTTGACGCCCCGCGTGGCCTCAAAACCTTTCGCACAAATACACGGCAGCAAAAGTGCTAAGTCATTGTTAGCAGGGAGTAAGTGCTGAGCGGCATTCTAAAGCGCAGAGCATGGCCGTTCAGCAATTTCGCATAGCATTGCAGCATTGCCATTAAGTTTGTGCGTCAGCGCCGCGCTCTCGTCATCTCAATTGGACATAAGAGCCGTTTCCAGACCTCCGCTAGCACCACTGATTTTGCTAGCGCAGCATGTCGTGAACGCAGAAAAACCGGTCGTTGGCTTTCGCAGACTGGAAAGGCGAGAGAGCGGACAATGCCGCGCTTCAATTGCTTGCAATCAACGACCGCTTCCAACCAGATGCAGCCACTCTTAGTTTGATATCAGTATGCGGCAGGCCAAGCCGCCAAGGTTCTCTGAAGTTTCCAGTTTCAGTGTGCCGCCGTAGGCGTTCATCAGATCAACAGAGATGGCCAGACCCAATCCCGTGCCGCTGACAGAGGTATCCAGCCGACCCCCGGATCGAATTACCCCTTCACGCGCGTCTTCCGGAATTCCGGGTCCGTCATCCTCAATGCAAATCTCAATGCCGCCCTGAACACGTTTTGCGGCGATGCGAATTGTTGATCGAGACCACTTAAGTGCGTTGTCGAGAAGGTTTCCAATCACCTCTTCGATGTCCTGAGTATCCATTCGGACCTGAAGCCCATCCTCGCAGTCTGTCGCCAGTGATCTTCCTTCGCGCTCTGCCATGACCGAGAACAATCTGGATAGTCTGGCCACCGAATCTGAAAGATCAGTTCGTGACTGCGTAAGTTCAGCGGTGTTTGACGCACGCATACGCGCAAGAGAACGCTTCAACTGTGCGTCAATTCTGTCTAACGCGTCATCTGCAGGTTCGGTATCTGCGCCTGAGTCCGATAAGCTTGTCAGTTCGTTTCGAAGTATTGCTGTCGGCGTTTTGAGCGCATGTGCCAGATCCGCCGCTTGTCGTCGGGAACCAGACACAATTTCACGGTTTCTGTGCAGCAACTTATTGAGGTCCTCAACAAGCGGAGAAACCTCTTCTGGGTAATCTGCTGGGATCAAATCGTCTCCTTTATCCCAACGATGTGCTACATCCGCACGCAGCTTCCTGAGGGGGGCGATGATTGCTGACATCAACAACAGTGAACCGGCAGCTCCGATCAAGCCGACCAACCCAAACACCGGAAGCAAGTTGTTCTGTGCGGCCCTGCGTTCGCCGATCAACTCTCGTCTGCTTTCAGCGACCGTCACGCCCCATTGGGTCCCGTCCTCGAAAGTGATTTTCTGATAGACACTGCGAACCGCCTCATTATCCGGGCCAGAAGTGTTCCAGATGACGGCCTCTTCCCTCACACGTGCAGGTTCGGAAATTGTTTCGTCAAAGAGTGAGGCAGATGTAAATGTGGCGCCGCTACCGTCTGTCACTTGCCAATATCTGCCTGAGTACGGCGTTCCATAGGCAGGATCGAACATGAGATCACGCAACGCCTCGGGGCTGTCCGTCGTCGCACTCAGCCCGACAACGAGTTGTGTGTGCCTGTCGCGCAGTGTCTCATCGAACTGCTCAAGCACACGGGTATTGATGTATGAAAACACAACCAGCGTTCCGACGCCGACGGAAAGCGCACCTGTCGCGAGGCCGCCAATCAAAGCGCGCTGGCGCAGCGATAACATCAGGCCGTATCGATCATATAGCCGCGCCCTCTGACCGTTGTGATAAGCTCAGAGCCCAGTTTCTTGCGCAGCCGGGTTATGAAAACGGCGATGGTGTTCGAGTCCCGATCACCATCGTATTCGTAAATATGTTCTGACAATTCGGTGCGTGAAACCATGCGCCCCATGTTGTGCGCAAGATAGGTCAGCACGGCGATCTCTTGCGCGGTCAGATCGACAGGAATTCCGCCGACGCTGACCCGCCCGTTTCGCGTATCGAGCGAGACATCCCCCATTTCGATCACGGGATTCAACTGACCACTTTGTCGGCGCAGGATGGCGCGGACACGTGCAGCCAATTCGGGCATGTGAAACGGCTTGGTCATGTAGTCATCGGCGCCTGCATCAAGGCCGTCCACGCGCTCGCTCCACCCATCGCGTGCCGTCAGGATCAACACTGGCGTCGTAACACCCGCATTTCGCCATTCACGCAGGACAGAAATACCGTCGCGTTCTGGCAGCCCTATGTCGAGGATGATCATGTCGTAAGGTTCGGTCGCACCCAAGTGCAGGGCATCGGTTCCATTGTTGGCCACATCGACCACGCGACCTTCTGCACTTAGAAGTCTCTTAATCTGCTCGCTTAGCTGCGGCTCATCTTCGGCCAGAAGTACTCTCATATTCAAAAGCTACAATCACAACGGCTTTGGTTTAAGCCTTATTTTTTACTGTTGCCATTGCCGTTCCCGCCAGAATTGCCACCACCGCTGTTCCCGCCACCGTTGCCGTTGCCGCCACCGTTGCCGTTCCCGCCACCGTTGCCATTCCCGCCACCATTGCCGTTACCGCCACCGTTGCCGTTACCGCCGCCGTTGCCGTTCCCACCACCGTTGCCATTGCCGCTGTTTCCACGGTTCGCAGAGGCACCACGGTTGCCGTTGGAATTGCGACTGTTGTTGGCGTTGGCAGGGGCCGAACGTGCGGCTTTCGATATTTGTCGGCCGACACTGGACCGATTGGACACCACCGTACCGGTCTGGGCATTCACTATGACGCTGACAATTTTTCCATCAGGCTTTTTGACAAGGATGCGATAGTATATCTGATCGGCTTGAAACGCGCGCGCATCGACGGGGGTGCCGCCATAGGCTTTCTCGACCCCTTTGATAACCCGTTTCAAACGGAGTGTGTCACCATTCAAGGTAGCCTTGCGCAGCTCGCCTTGTTTGAGTTCGCGTGTCTGGGCAGCCGCTTGCCCGATGGGCAAGGCAACAAGCAAGCTTGCAGCAACCAAGATCACCTTCGCACGCATGAAAATCCTCGCGTTTTGCGGCTAGAGACTACGTTCTTCGACATGAACCGATGATGAACAAGCAGTTAGCCCTGCGTTCAAGCATCCTCAAGTTAAATGGCCAGGAGCTTTGAAGATTCGTGCGTGAAGCGAGACGATAGAACACAGCGAGTCGGTTCAAAAAAACTAATGTCTGCTGATTTCCGAGGAAGTTGATATGAAAACCACTAGTTTGAGAATGCTACGAGCATCGACTCTGGCAATCGCGTTGCTGGGATCAACAGCCATTGTAGCCACAGTTGCCGTGCCAGATGTTGCCTTTGCAAAGGAAGGTAAAGGCAATGGCAACGGTGGAGGTAACGGCAAAGGCGGCGATAAAGGCAATGGTGGTGGTAAAGGAGACCGTAGTGACCACAGTTCCGCCGGTAACAAAGGTGGAAAGAAAGGAGCCGACAAAAGCCGTGCCAACCGAAGTGCCGGGAAATCCTCTTTCGGTAACTCGAAGTCGAAACCTACACGCTCTGCTTCTGGCAAGGGCAGTCGTTTTTCTCTGAAGGACATCTTTAGCGGCAATGGCAAATCAAAGGCAGGTGCCGCCTCCAAGAAAGGCTCGGCCACCAGCGGTGGCCAGCAAAAGCCTAAGACGTACAAAAAACCTTCGAAATCCGTAATTGTCGAAGAATCTATTCGCCCTGCCGTTCGAACTAAAGGCAACAAGATGGCCACACTTCTTGGTGCCCACCCATCTGAACTGGGCGCGCTCAATGCGGCGAATGCCAGCGTAACTGCACTGGAGAACGCAGCGCCTAACTCCCGAGTGGGTCGAATTGCCAGTTATCGAGACACCGTATTGGCCGGAGAACCCTTGCGCGAGGAACTTTCTGAACAGCTGGAAGAGCTTGCTGGCTTGGAGCCGCCTGAGCGGACTGTTCCCGAAATCGAGGAAGATTTGCAAGCTGCATTGGATGATGTGCAGGAAAATCAAGAGAAGGTCGAAGACCTTGAACAAGCACTCGAAGAGGCCGGTGGAACTGATTCCGAGATCGAGAAAGAGCTGGAAGAAGCGCGTGCGGATTTGGACAGTTCGGTCGAAGAGGCACAGGACCTGAACGATGAACGGCAGGCTGCCGTCGACTACGAAGAAGCGACTGAACAAGTGCAGGAACTGGCCGATCTGGTTGAAGAACAGGAATTGACCGAGCGGGAAGCCTTGGAGGCCGCAGCCAACAAACCTGTTACCGATGCCGTTGAAGCAGAAGTTAAGGCGCTGTTGGGACTGTAACGAAAGACCACAGCCTCTTCGCGTCAATCAACCCTCAGTGCTGACTACTCACGGAAGTACTGAAAGCAGGGCCAGCCGAGTTGCATCACAGGATGGAAAGCGGCTGGCCCGCATTTGCTTTCTCAGATCAAAGGTTACGCTTATTTTTCCGGAGGGTATGCAAGAAAGGTACCCCGCTCCGAAACCGGAGCGGGGTTCAGTTTTCAATTCCAAAATCTAGGACGAATATCGGGAATTGTATGGGGGTCTGCTGAACTGCCTTCAGACCTTGTTATGTGCCTCGGAAAGCCGCTTGTTTTTGACGATCTCTGTCAGTGCATTTTCGATAGGAGGGAAGCGACCACTGCTCGATTTGGTCGTGGTTGGCAAACGTTCCACGGCAGTTTTGCCGGAGGTTTGCATCACAGCTGTTGTGCTGGGCTCTTTAGTCACAAAGGCAGACTTTATCATGCGTTTCCCCTTGTCAGCGATCAAACGGTTTACCACGCGTTCGACCCAACATGGGCACTATGCATTAGCTTGGTTGAACACTTTGAGAATACATTGTTCACGTTCAGTTAATGTTGTTCGCGAAATAAAGACAAAGGAATGAATGGGCTGTTTGGCGGGCGAAGAAGTTCCGGTCTTGGTGCATTAGGTGAGGCCTGAGATGAGCAGGCTCCACACTCGGTTTCTGCGAGAGCGCTGGTCCATTTCCGAAGTGGAACGCGACTCTTCGCCGATGAACTCGCCAATGCCCGTTCAAAGCCTTATCTAGGTTGCGAATCCAAGAAAGGCGCAGGGAATGAAAATAGCCGTTGGAGTTTTGGCGATTGTGGTGACCACGCAAGGTGCGTCGTTTGCAAACGCAAGTCACAGCTTGTGGGGTGAGAGCATAGGACAAATTAGAGGAATCGACGCTACCGCGCCGATCCATGTGAAATCCAAATCCGGGCATTGTCCCCCGGGCTTGGCGAAAAAGGCGGTCCCGTGCATACCGCCTGGACAGGCTAAGAAATACCGGCGTGGCGATTACATATATGATGGATATGTCCGCATTGATGATCCCGGTCGTTGGGGGCTACGGCGCAATGGATATTACGTGAGAGCCGGAGACTACGTTTACGAAGTAAATCGTGAGACGCATGAAGTGCTGAACTTGATAGGGGCATTCGCCGATATTTTGAACTGAGCGATGTTGTCGTTTACAGCCTTGAAGCTTTGTTTGCAGCCATTCGGTTGGATTGCGGCATTGGAAAGTATGGGCTCGCTGCTGCCATTCTCTGCGGTGGGCATCGATAGGAGGTAAGAGCCCTTTCTGGACTTCCGGTGCAGTTGAATATTTCGCTCATGCAGTAGGTGGGAAAAGTGCAGGAAGCGTACTTTGCAAAGTCACGAGCCGTTAACCGGCAGAACCCATATGAAGACCAGCATGTTCCGAGAAAACTTCGCCAATATATGCGCCCAAAGGCACAGGAACCGCATTTCCGATTAATCTGCCTTGAACCGCAAAATTCGGATTCTGACCTGGTGCGAGAAATGAGTATTTCTTGGGAAAGCCTTGCAACATGGCTGCTTCCCGTAAAGATATAGCACGGTCTTGCTCCGGGTGCCCGAACCTGCCATTGCCGTATCCAAAGCACTGGGTAGTGATGGTTGGGCTGGGTTTGTCCCACTCCATCCGACCATAAACGGACGGATAGGTCGCGCCCGTTTCTTTCCTATGGCACGCAGCTCGTAGTTCAAATGGCCAATCTCGCCAAGTCCCCCCGGGTTTTGAGTGACGTATGCGAGCTAGGTTAGTTTCACTCAGCCTGCTAGCACAGTGCAAGGCGTCGTTCGGGTCGGATTGCCCGGCTGCCAACTTTGGAAGGTTGGATATAGTGTCTCGAACAGTTTTCTGTTGTTTTGAAGCCGCAGGAAGTTTGATGGCTCCCAACTTTGACGCGACAAGAACTAGGCGTTGCCGACTCTGCGGCAGGCCAACTGTCCGACCATCAACAATGGCATAATCAACTGAGTAGCCGTCCAAGCTAGCTAAAAACTCACCAAACACAGGTTGATCAGCGAGTGGCGGTACATTTTCCATGGTCACCAAGTCGGGTTGAACATCGCGAACCAACTCTCCAAAGTGTCTGACCAATTTCCAGTCGTCTGCTTTCCCTCTGCCCGCACGATCACCTTTCTTGGGACCTTTGAGGCTCCTAGAATACGTGGAAAAAGGTTGACATGGAGCGCAGCCAGCCAACAAGGAAATCGCGCCATCATCGAAGTGGTTGATGATCCGCTCAGGTTTCAATTCGCAAACGTCTGCTTCGAAAAACTCAGCGGAGTTGTTGCTCTCGTAAGCAAATTTGCAGTTTGGATCTATATCAACGCCCAAGCGAACTTCTATGCCAGCATCTGACAGTCCACGGGTGAGGCCACCCACCCCGCAGAACAGGTCAACAGCTTGAATTCTTACGTCAGAGGCAACCATACCTTCTAAGACACCAAGAAGCCCTTGTCGTCAAGATATTGATCAAATGACGTAGCTACTGCCTTCATATAGTCTAATGCTGGTTCCTTCAACTCTGCCAGGCGTGCTGTTGTGAACGAACTTACGCTGTCAGCGAATGACTCATTTCCATGCGCCAGCATGTTGCGTTTATGACGGAGAAATTTCATCGGTGCCATGCCGTCAGAAAATGGCAAAGTACAAGCCGCCTTATCAATGTCAGCTGCGATCGCGAGACTACAGCCTAACTTCTCTGCCAGTTTCGAAATTTCCTCGTTTGCCCAGTTTCCTGACTCTTTTCCGATCGGGACTCTGGAAACGGGCTCTCTGTCTGCCGTCTCAATTAGAAGATTGAATACACGATCTTCTATCTTGTGAATTTCGATATCCCGCTTCATGTTGACGCGACCGCGAGACCACTCTCGAATTAGGCCATCAGACCAGTTTTTTGGCGGATGGGCTTTTGCAGCTACGGCGACTTCTTCAATGATCTTTGTCATCACCGCTTCGACGACATTGTACAAATGAACGATGTACCCGCTTTTCAGAATGTTTACCGGCTCCGTTTCAATCGGTGGTGTTAGGCCGGTACTACGTCCGGTCGCAGCAGCTTCTAAGCGTGCAACCAACGAAAGGTGGGCAGACACCTCTGCCTCTCTCTCATTTAAAATCCGTGTGAAATCTCTCATTGAAGAAGGATATCTCTGACAAATTGAATGCGACGAATGAGCTTTGATTTTACGTTGGCAGCATCCGACGTGGTAACCGCGGCGAACTCGTCATCGTTAGTCCAATTGGTTGCTGGAAAAGGCGCTTGGAGGAGAGCTGGGTTTTCTCGGATCGCCACAGAAGAACCAACTGAAATGGCTTCGAACCTGACCCGAGGTACCTGCGTTGCATTCTGAGTTTTCCTAAACCCAAATGGGAATGCGCCGCTAACAAACTGCGTCATCTGCACAAACTCTTGGCGCAGACGCGGAATGAAATCGGGATCATTTTGTGCCGTTTCATTGGCATCCTCAACAAACGCCCAGAAGTACTCACGGGGGCGATCTTGCCATCCTGGCATATCTATGGCTCCGTTCGTGACTTCTAATTTTTCGAGGAAGGTAAAGAACCTAACAACCAGTTCTTCTCTCTCTCGAGCTTTGACCAAGCTCGCGGAAATGGGCGTCAACTCGAGGAAGGCCTCCATGTTAGCGCACTCTGTTACCAAATTTGTAAAGGCTCCAGGCAAGGAGCCGCGGCGAACTTCTGCGTCATTTGCTTTGGTTCCACCAGTGTTGATCCGGTAGAACATTTCAGTCCTCGTTACTTGTTCGACCGAATTGTCTAAGACAATTCCCCTGACATTGCGGTTGCCGAACTTTCGTTGGCGACTGCGCTCTAGGTCTGAGAAACGGAAACCTCTCAATTCCGGTAGTAAATCCAACTTTGTAAGCACAAGCTCGTCATCAATGAAGCGTAGCATGGTTCTCATTCTTTGAGATCCATCAACGATTTCGAGCCGCCCATCGTCGGCCTGCCATAGGAACAAATAGGGGATCGGCAGTCCCATCAGCAATGACTCGATGAATCTCGATTGAACTTCGTTTTTCCAAACCAGCTCCCGTTGGTATTCGGGGACATAGTATTCATTTTCGCGGAGTTTGTTGGCGATGAATTCCACAGTGTAGTCAGTCGCGAGAAACTTGACGGTTTGTTCGAGTCTCCCGATCGCCGCTTCTGCCTGCTCTTTCTCATCCAAGCTCGGCCTAGGCGTTGGTCGTTTAGCCATCTGTTTGTCCTGCAACAAAAATATTGTTCTTTCTGCACCTTGTCGCAAAACCACCGACCACTCAACCAAAGACAGAAAAATCCGGAGTTCGAGATGTTGATTCTATCCGAACACCAGCGCCAACTTCGCTCCCGGCTGCAACAACATCAAGTCTGCTTTCTGCACATATCTGCCGTTAGGGACGCTTGAAGCTGCAATCGCAGCGAAGGTCTACTTGGTGGCTTACTTGCATTGGCAGCCTAAACCGTAATGTCCGCTTCGTCATTGCCGGGTTCTAACGGAATACCTACTTAGAGTCGTGATCAGCCATCTCAATTCCAACCGTTGCTGAACTTTGTACCTATCGGATGGACGTGCCGACAACGTCACCAATAGCATTTGCCGCAGCCAATGCTGGGTCACTATCAACATGAGCGTATCGTGCCGTAGTTTGAGTCTGTGTATGACCCAGCAAGCGTCCGATAATAGGAAGGGCAACGCCTTGGCCCACAGCGATGCTGGCGGCGGTATGGCGAAGATCATGTATCCTGATGTCTTTCAGATCCGCAGCTTTGCAGATCATTTTCCAAGGCTTCGACAGGTTGACCAGCGGTGCATCCTGTTTTTTGCCGGGAAACACGTAACATGAGTCAGGGTCGCGGGTGGTCACCCTCTGTGATTGTAGGACCTGAAGTGCGCTATCCCCCAAGAACAGTGGCTTTGCCCCGGTCTTACTCTCCGGTAGCAAGATGACTTGCCGTTCCCAATCTATCCATTCCCATTCACACGTGGCGATTTCGTTTCTTCTAGCCCCTGTCAGCAATAGCAGCCTGAATAGGTTGGCTACATCCGGCCAAACTGCGCCTTCGTCTACCAAATCGCGCAGTGCTTTCCCGAGCCGTTCCAGTTCCGGATTGGACAAGAACCGTTCTCTGGATTGCTCTTCAAATTTCTTAACGTAGCGACATGGGTTGGTTCCTTGTTCTCGCCATTCCCACGCTTCGCATCGGTTCATCAATGAAGACAACAAGGCTAGCGTCCGATTTGCTAGGTACGGTGTGTCACTCAGCGACTGATGTAACCGGCTAACTTCCGAACGCGAAACATCTACGGCTTTAGTGTTGCCCAACTTTGGGAAAATATGCCGCTCCCAACACGATGTGTAATCTCGGACGGTAGCTGGCTTCTTGTTGACCAGTTCCTCGTGCTCAAATTTCTCCCACGCGTCCACAAGTTTTGGTGCGCCTCGTATGGCTAGTCTTTCTCCCTGCGGATCAACACCACGTTTCACAGCCGCCAATATTTGACGTGCATGCTCTTTTGCTTGGTCAAACGGGATTTGGCCGTGAGTACCAATCGTCACCCAGCGCTGTTTGGCGCTGCGCCCACCACCGTAAGAGCGGTATTTGACGACGTACCGCTTTGCTCCCGAGGGCAGCAACTTGACGCCGAACCCAGTTAAACTGCCATCCCAAAGATAGTTGGCTTTATTCTCATCGCATGTGGCGTTTTCGATTTGTCGTTTGGTTAATTTCATTGGCTCTCGTTCCTCAAAAATAGCCACGGCAACCACCTAGCAACCACCGAGCGTAGCACTTTGTGAAAAACAGTATGAGGAGGGCGCGGACGAATCTCAATAAAAACGTAGATATTTCAATTGGTTATAAACCAACGTGGCGCAGCGTAGAAAACCGTAGAAAAGCCGTTTGAACTAACTTTTAATCAGTGGGTCGCAGGTTCGAATCCTGCACGGCTCACCACTTTTTTCCTTCAAGCAACCACTTGCGCGGATCATAGAAGCTGTATCGCTTCGGTTTTGGAGCCGTTCTGGAACGCGTCAAAGCGCTCGGCGAGTGATCGCTGCAACCTTGATGGAACAACCCATCTCTTTGATTCAATTTTGAATGAAACATCTGCCCTTCGGCCCCACTCAGTGCAATAGTCGGTGGCATAGATCACCAGATGTCGATACTCATCACACATGGATGAAATGACCTCAGACAACCGCCTGGACCCAACCGAGAAGAAGTTCCTCGACGCTATTCGTCATCACCTCGCAGGTTGGAAACGAAAGATTGACGGCGACTTCGGCAAGGAGTCCTACGATGCCGAGCTCGAAAAGCTCGCTGGCGATCCGGTCTACGCCAAATTCGCCTTTGATTGCCCTGAGTACGTTTTAGTGCGTTTGATGGGTAGAATAAGCATCAGCATAGGTCGTCGTCTTGGAGAGATTTACGACAAACTCCCGCGCTTCGTTGCCTCTGCGAGATTCGATGTAGCACCTGAGCGGGTTGCTGAAAAATTCAATGGATTGGAGCTTGATATCGGATTGCGATATGAGTTTCTGTCGGAGCAAGACCGCCAACATCTGTTGGATGTTCTTGCAAATCACGGGGCCGATGGTTCCGAAACCGGGGTAGGCATTGAGATAAGGTACAATTTCAATCCAAACGACAGTGCCCGCCTGCGCAAAGACGTGGATATGGCGAATTACATCCAAGAAGAAGGGTTGTTCCCGCTGTACTTGATCTATTCAGCAATCAGCCCCAGGGATGAAGCCATCGCACGTTTGACGCGCGCGGGTTGGCACTTCCTTCAAGGCGATGACGCCTCTAACTTTACAAACGAGCTTTTTGGCGCAGACTTCCTGGGCATCCTAGAGCGATCAGAAGTACAAGAGCGGGTGCACGAGGAAGTACGACAACTTATGGCAAGCATATTCACCTCGCACGCGTTTAGTCAGGTGGCTGTCGAGCGACTATCGGCAGAGGTTACTTCCTAGCGTAGACGATGGACTCGTGCAGCCTTACCCCGCTGTGACGGCGGCGGAAACGATGAACGTCAAAAACGCTGTACCCTAGGTCCATTCGTTCCATGATCTCACCCAAGAGAACATCTGTCTCAATATACACGCCTTTGATCCACGAATTTCCTACTACGTAGGCGATGCGGGCATCCTCGGTGAGTATGGACTCCATTTCGGCAATTTGGACAGACAGCCTGTTGAAGTAGTGCATGACATAGTTGGCCATCAGGTTGTCCCGCTCGCGAATTTCCGCGACAACCGGCGCCAGTGTTGCTTGCACAGCTTCGTTTGCGGGTTCGAATACCCCTTTGGACAACTCTGAGGTTGCGGTGCCCCACGTGCCGCCGATCGTCTTCTTGTCCAAATCAGAAGCCTCTCTGGGCGTGCTCATCAAACCGAGCATGTAGAGGTGCGGACGAGTGTTCCAGACATAGCTGTAGCGGTTTGGATATGGGGGTGAGGTAATCACCGCGGAAACCTTGCGGTCGAGATCCAGCCCTGACAGATCCATACTGTTCCGGTGACAACAGCAAGCTTGCCCCTTAAGATGAACTCCGGCCTCGCAGAGGGATCGAAGATCGTCAGCGATCTGGGCTGCGTGTGCCGAGTAGGTACCCCAAACGTCAATATCGTCATCGGATCGGTCGATGAAATGCAATTGCAAACGTCCGAGGGTAACATTTGTCAGATCCGGGACCAAAGCGCCCGCTAGGGCAAGCAATAGCAGGCGCTGAACATGCTGGTCCTTGGTCGAAAAAATGGCATGGCGAAGAAAGACCAATTTGACTAGGACGTCAGGCCGCCACCATCTTGTTGGATTGTGAATGGGTGGGATGGATAGGCCATGCTCTTCCAGATCGTCGATTTCGACGCCTTCGGCCTGTCTTATTGCAGCTTCCAGCCTAGGTAACTCGTCCAGCAAGGCATCTGGGCTTACATCCCACTCCAGGCAAGCTTCGCTGACAAAATGAAGAAGAGGGTTGACCTCAAATCCGACGGCGGTCCTGCCCCGCAGTTTGGCTTCGATCAGGGTTGTTCCGGCACCTGTGAAAGGGTCGAGGATGACTTCATTTTCTTTTACATCCAGCCGGTTGACCATTTCTTGAACAAGCTCTGGGCCAAAGCTGGGTGTCAGCCGAAACCACCTGTGTACTCGATTAGCCAAGCCGTTTTGGAAGGTCGAACGCGACACATGAATATCATCATAGCTAATCAATCCCGCTACGCCGGTTCGCGGATCGTCGTCTGATCCGAGTTCTGGGGCCAATTGCCTACTCATCTATGCGGCGTCCTTTGGGCTCTTGTTGGCTCATATTCGCGATTCGGCCCCGGCCACAATATCCTGTGATCTGCCAATCTGACATGACGAAATCTAGATTTTTTTATTAGGCTCTCCCGGGCGCAGGCACTCCCGCGCTTAGATGTAGTCTTTATGCAGCCTTAAGTTGAGATGTAGTGGGCCGCTTGGTCAGAAGTAAAGATGCGTGGTTGGTTATGCCGCGACGAATGTGTTACGCGGGCATAGACACACGGTATGTGCCCCGTGTTCTGAGGTGGGGCTTCGGACGTGTCCAAGATAATCTTACCCGCTCGGTTCCGCCTGCCCGATTTGGTCCTTTTGATGGACGCGTAAACGGTGCCCGATCGAACCATCGATCGTGAAATCAAACACCGCAACAAAGATCTTGATGACGAGTCACATCCCTCGACCGATCCGCAGCAGACGACGAAGTACATGGTGGTCTTACCTTGCCGAGGGGCTGGCGAGGGGGTCGGGCCAGCCCCTCTCAAGGGGATAAACGGATCGGTGTAAGTGGTCCGTTATGGTCAAGCTACTGCATTCCCGGATGAGCGAATATTGGGGGTTCCCCGTAGCGCGCAAAATTAATCTGTCAGACACATTCCCGACATCTCAGATGGATACGACGCAAGGGCGGCGCGCCTGGAAGATGTCTGACGATTTCTTGAGGGGGTACGAGTTTGGTGCGTCGCACCCAGCGGGCCTGGCCCAGGGGCTGATCTCAGCCGAGGTCAACCGCGGTTCCTTGTCTCAAGGAGCGATCCGCCGCATCTGCTAGAACCTGCGCGCGCAACCCGTCCTCGATCCCGGGAGAAACCTTCCCGGACGTGCCAACCGCCTCAATGAAATGGGTCATCTCCGCCCGATAGGCCGCCTCATAGCGTTCCAGAAAGAAATGCTGGGCAGGGGCCCTGCGAAAGCCGTCGGGCGTTGCGACCTCGACTGCGTTTTCCAGCATGTTTTCAGCCCGTAGAAGGCCTTTTTCCCCATGCACCTCAATGCGTTGGTCATAGCCATAGCTGGCGCGGCGCGAGTTCGAGATCTGGCAAATCTTGCCGCTGGCGGTGGTCAGTGTAACGGCGGCGGTATCGACGTCTCCGGCCTTGCCGATCTCGGGGTCGACCAGCGCCGAGCCGACGGCATACACGCTGACCGGTTCCTCGCCCAGCAGGAAACGGGCCATGTCCAGATCGTGGATCATCATATCTCGGAATAACCCTCCTGAGCTTTCGATATAGCTGATCGGTGGCGGTGATGGGTCGCGGGACAGGATGGTGACGATCTCGACCTCACCGATTTCTCCGGCTGCGATGCGGGACTGGATATTGGCAAAGCTTGGGTCAAAGCGGCGGTTGAAGGCAGTCATAAACGGGACGCCTGAGTCTTCGACCACCTTGATGCAGTCACGGATGCGGTCGGCTGACAGGTCGACCGGTTTTTCGCAGAAGATCGCTTTGCCGGCCCGCGCAGCCTGGTGGATCTGGTCATAATGTGTGTCGGTCGGCGTGCCGATGACCACCGCATCGACATCGGCGCTTTCGATCAGGTCTTCGGCGGACAATATCTGTGCACCGGTTTTGTCTGCGAGCGTGCGGGCCGGATCAGTGAAGGCATCCGCAACGGCAGTCACCCGTGCCCCTTCAATCTGCCCGACCGAGCGCGCGTGAACCTGCCCGATCCGTCCACATCCCAATAGCCCGATATTCAGCATGTCATGCCCCTTTGAACGCTTGCAGGACCCGGCGGGTCGCCTCGACCACCGGTTCATGTGTGTCTTTGAGGATAAGTACGCGGTCGAACCGGTCCGGGTCGGCATTCACCGCCGCGCGCAGGGCGTGGCCGAAGGCCATTCGCAGCTCGGTTCCGATATTGAACTTGCAGATTTTCGAGCCCCGCGCCAGCGCCGTGCGCTGCGCCACCGGCACGCCTGATCCGCCATGGATCACCAAAGGCACCTCGGTAACAGCCTCAATCGCGCGAATGCGGGCCTCGTCCAGACCGCCTTCCTTGTTCTGCTGCAGATGGACATTGCCAACCGAGATCGCCATTGCATCCACGCCCGTCTCGCGGGCGAATTGCGCCGCCTCGTCCGGGTCGGTGCCATCCGAGCCTTCGCCCCCGGAATAGCCGACAAAGCCGATTTCGCCCTCGCAGGACACGCCAGCGGCATGGGCCATTTCGACAATCGCAGCGGTTTCAGAAATGTTCTGGGCCAGAGGTTTGCGCGAGCCGTCGAACATGACGGAGGTAAATCCGCTGTCGATGGCAATGCGGCAGTCCTCATGAGTATACCCGTGATCCAGATGGGCCACGACCGGTACGCTGGCCCCTTCGGCCAAATGACGGAACATCTTGCCCAGAATTGGCAGCGGCGTGTGCTCGCGGCAGGACGGGCCGGCTTGCAGGATGATCGGCACGTCTTCGGCCTCGGCTGCAGCCACATAGGCGCGCATGTCTTCCCAGCCCAGCGTCACCAGCCCGGCTACGGCATAGCCATCACGCAGCGCGGGTTGCAGCACGTCCGATAATGTCACAAGGCTCATTTGAACTTGGCCACCATGTCCATGATGCCGGGGATCGTATGCAACTGATCCGCATGGGTCGGCTGGAAATACTGCTTCAGTGAGCGTTGGCTGAGGCCACCGAGGATGGTGAAATAATACATCTCGTATCCCGGCAGAACCGCGCAGGGATGATACCCTTTGTCCAGCAGGATCGTTGAGCCGTCCATGATGTGATAGGCATCGCCCGGCTTGTTATCCTCACGCTGCAGCATCTGAACGCCCGAGCCATGGTTGGGCCGGAAGCGGAAATTATAGGTCTCGTCATGGCGGGTTTCGATCATCTCGCCATCGTCGCCTTTGCGGTCGGTGTCATGTTTGTGGCTGGGAAAGCCGGACCAGCCGCCCTGACCGACGGTATAAAGCTCGGACACCAGCAAGCGGCCCACCTTGTCGTGGTGGTTCGCGCCCAGAATGTGTTTGATCTTGCGGTGGGTCTTGGTGTCGTCCGAGCCGTATTGCACCAGATCAAGCTCGGGCTCGCGGACGTCAAAAGGTTCCAGCACGCGGTCGAATTTTGCGCCAGCGATGAAGGTCTCGGTTTCATCCGTCACGCAGGTGATATGCACCTTGGCGCCGACGGGCACATAGACGCCTTCGGGCTCGCCATCCCAGACGTCGATGGTCCGGTTGCCTAGATTGGTGAACGCAGCGCCGTCCACATCGACATCCACGGTACCGGTGGCGGGCACGATGCAGGTTTCATAGCCCGGCACGGCGTATTCGAACACCTCGCCCTTTTTCAGTTTGACGATGTTGAAATAGTTCAGCGGCACCAGATCATGGTCGGCATCGACAATGGGTTTGTTCTGGTTGTCGTGGGGCGCGATATGCATCTGCGTCTCCTTTCAGGTATCCGTGGGGCCCGGGTGTCGGGTCAGAAATTCGTCCAGTTCGGGCGTGGTCGGCATGGCCCCGGCGCAACCGGGTTTCGACACGACAATGGACGCGCAGGCCGAGCCGCGCAGCACCGCGTCGCGCAACTCGTGCCCGGCAGCGATTGAGGCGAGAAGACCCGCCAGAAAACTGTCGCCCGCACCGTTGGGCTTCACGGCGGTGACCGGGTAGATGCCGGTGCGGATCTCTTGTCCGTCTGCCAGCGTGATGGCCCCCTCGTGACCCATCTTGTAGATCACCATTTTGCCGTTGGCCGCCAGTTCGCGGGCCTTACCCAACCCTTTTTCGATGCCACCCGCCATGAAACCGAATTCTTCATCATTGCCGACGATCAGATCGCTTTCGTTGCCTGCGCGGGTCAGAACCTCTGAGGCGACGTCCGGCGACGGCCAGCTATAGGGGCGATAATCGATGTCGAAGATCACCGGCAGGCCTGCGGCGCGTGCGTTTTCAAACGCGCGGAACGTGGCTGAGCGGGAAGGCTCGGCTGCAAATACCGTACCCGCCGTGATCAAGGCCGAAAACGCGGAGTAATCGACCGCGTCCATATCCGCTTCGGTCACCTGAAAATCAGCCGCCCCGTTGCGATAGATGACGTTCTGGAAATCCTCGATACAACTTTCATAAACGGCCAGCGAGGTGCGTGCCTCGCCCCCCACGGCGCGGATGAAACGGGTATCCACACCGTAATCCTGCAACCGGTTCACGCAGAACCGCCCAACTGCGTCATCCGAGACCGAGGTGATCAGCGCCGCTTGCGACCCCAGCTTGACCAGCCCCGCACAGATATTAGCGCTCGATCCACCGAGATCGGCACGGAACACCTGTGCGTCTTCGCTTTTGGTCCCGACCGGATCGGCGAACATATCCATCCCGGCCCGGCCAAACACGGCAAAGCGATTGCCTTTGATGCCTTCGATCAGAGTCACTTGCGCCCCTCGGTATTGCCTGCCCGTGCGGCGTCCAGCACCTCGGGGTAGGGATAGTTCAGACCCAGCAATTGCCTCATGTCAGGGCTGGCCTGATCGAGGAAATCCTGCGGCAGGGCGGCGGGCATATCTTCCATCGGTTTGACCCATTTGGGCAGGTACTGGATCAGGATCGCACTGCGGTCGTGCTCTGCGTTGTTCGGCATCGCGCAATGCCATGTGACACCGTAGAACAGCGCGACATCGCCGGGCTCACCGGTCATCTGCTCGCATCTGTCATAGAACCTGTCCTCGGGCGTTGGATAGCGCAGCTCTTTCTGCGACCCCGGCACATAACCTGTTGCGCCGCTTTCCTCGGTGAACGGGTCCAGCAGGATCGACACCTGTGCGTTCATCGGAAACGAGCCATTCAGACCGACAGGATGCGTTTCGGGGCTGTGAAAATCCCAATAGGGATAATCAACATGCGGTTCCTGCCCCGGTCCGCCGGGCAGGATGCGGTTGGCCGCGATCGAGCCCATGATGAATTCGGTGCCCAGAAACTTGCGCAGGATCTTCATCAGCACCGGATGCGCTGCCATGCGTGAGAACACGTCGCCCTTTGCCAACAGGTTCCACACCCGGCGTTGCAGATTCAGCTTGCCGTCTTCTTCTGCAGCGCCCTGAAAATGGGTCACTTTCTCGGCGGCTGTCTCGGATTCGGCCATAATGATGGCGCGTGCCTCGGCCACCTCCTCGGGTGTGAACAAGCCCGATATGGCAACCGCGCCACCGCCATTCAGCAATTCATCGACGATGACATCAGGATCGGCTGTGTCTGCTGTGAACCGTCTCATCACACCCCCTTGCGCTGTTTCTCACGCGTGGATTCCCATTCAACATGCGCATCGCGGACCTTCTCATCCGCCGAGGTGTGGGGGGTTCCAACCTCCCACCAGGCATGGCCTTCGGTTGTCCAGCCTTCATAGGCGTCCACATCCATCACGATCACATAAGTCTTGTCGCTGGCCTTGGCGCGCTGGAACGCCTCGGCCAGTTCTGCAGGGTTCGCGACCTTTTCGCTGGTCGCCCCCATTGAGGCCGCATGGGCCGCAAAATCAACGCCAAAGGCTTCGGGAATGGTGGGGCAGTCTTCCAGCAGGTTGTTGAAGCTTTCATTGCCGGTGTTGTTCTGCAGCTTGTTGATGACCGCAAAACCGCCATTGTCCAGCACCAGAACGATCATCTTCTTGCGGCTCAGAACCGAGGAATAGATGTCCGAGTTCAGCATCAGGTAAGAGCCGTCGCCGCAGAAGGTGATGGTGTCCTTATCCGGCTCGCGCTCGGATTGGGCGATGCGCGCGCCCCATGCGCCTGCGATCTCGTACCCCATGCAGGAAAAGCCGAACTCGACATCGACTGTGCCGATATCCAATGTGCGCCAGTTGGCGGTGACTTCTGCAGGCAAGCCTCCGGCAGCGGCCACCACGCGGTCGCGGGTATCGCAAAGATCGTTTACTACGCCGATGGCCTGTGCGTAGGAGTTCGGGCGGTTTCCGTATGAGACATTCTCGGCCACATAGGCATCCCACTTTTGCCGCTCATCTTGCGCCAGCGAAACCCAATCCTGCGGCGCTGTGTAGTCAACATCCCGTGTCAGAGCCTGAATCGACAGCTTGGCATCCCCAACAACCGGCAGCGACATATGCTTGCCCGCATCGTGCCGCGCGGCGTTGATCGAGATGAACTGAGCATCCTTGGCAAAAGCCGTCCATGATCCGGTCGTGAAATCCTGCAGGCGCGTTCCGATGGCGACGATCACATCGGCCTGCTCCGCAATCGCGTTGGCGCTGTCCGATCCGGTCACGCCAATCGGGCCGATATTCAGCGGATGGGTCGCCAGCATATTGGCGCGGCCTGCGATGGTTTCGACGACCGGAATCTGGTGCTTTTCGGCGAACGCAGTCAGTTCAGCCACGGCATGCGAATATTGCACGCCGCCACCTGCGATGATCATCGGACGTTTAGCACCAGCCAGAGCGGTTGCCGCATCGGCAATCTCATCCGCATCGGGCGCTTGGCGACGAATGCGATGCACCTTCTTTTCGAAGAATTTCACCGGATAGTCATAGGTCCAGCCCTGAACATCCTGCGGCAGCCCCAGGAAGGCAGGCCCGCAATCGCCCGGGTCCAGCATCGTCGCGATGGCAGCGGGTAGCGATTGAATAACCTGCGCCGGATGGGTGATACGGTCCCAATACCGGCTGACCGGTTTGAATGCGTCGTTCAGGCCGAAAGTCGGATCGTTGAAATTCTCCATCTGCTGCAGAACCGGGTCCGGCAGGCGGGTGATGAACGTATCTCCGCACAGCATCAGCATCGGCAGGCGGTTGGCATGGGCCAGCCCGGCAGCTGTCAGCAGATTCGCAGTACCGGGCCCCGCGCTGGCGGTGCAGAACATGAATCGCTGACGCAGCCATTGTTTGGCATAGCCCGCAGCGGCGAACCCCATGCTTTGTTCGTTCTGTCCGCGATAGAGCGGCAGCTCATCCCGCACCGTGTTCAACGCTTCGCCAAGGCAGGTCACGTTGCCATGGCCAAAAATCCCGAACCCTCCGCCACATAAGCGGTACTCCTGCCCGTCGATCTCGATGAACTGGTTCGACAGCCAGCGAATGATCGCCTGCGCCGTTGTCAGGTAAACAGTGTCGTGTTGCGCGGACATGCCTGCGGGCTCCTTTAGGAAAATTGCGGTGCTGTGCCGAATGCAGCTTGCGAGAGTCCTATTCTCACGATACAAGTTTTGCAACCGGTTGCAAATGGTTTTCAAGAAAAAGCGAAGGAGGGCGTCGGAATGGCAGAGATCGGCATTGGCATTCTGGGCGGCGGATATATGGGCAAGGCCCATGCGGTTGCCATGTCCTCGGTTGGGGTGGTGTTCAACACCGCTTTGCGTCCTCGGTTAGAGATGGTGTGCGCGTCCTCGGCAGAAAGTGTCGAACGCTATCGTCAGGCCTATGGCTTCGCCCGCGCGACCGACGATTGGCAGGTGCTGGTGAATGATCCCAGGGTCGAGGCCATTGTGATCGCGACCCCTCAGGAAACGCACCGCCAGATCGCATTGGCGGCAATTGCGCTGGGCAAGCCGGTTCTGTGCGAGAAACCTCTGGGCGCGTCGATGGAAGATGGCGCTGCGATGGTGGCGGCAGCCGAAGCCTCGGGCGTGGCCAACATGGTCGGCTTCAACTACATCCGCACGCCCGCCAGCCAATACGCCCGCCAATTGATCGCGGACGGAGAGATTGGCGACGTCACATGGTTCCGCGGCGAGCACACCGAAGATTTCTATGCCGATCCACAGGCCCCCGCGACCTGGCGCACTTCGGGCATGTCCAACGGCACGATGGGCGATCTTGCCCCGCATATGATCAACGCCGCGCTGGCATTGATCGGACCGATCAACCGCGTGATGGCTGAGGTCGAGACCGTGCACAAAACCCGTCCGGGCGGTGAGGTCGACAATGACGATCACGCCCAGATGATGGTACGTTTCTCCAATGGAGCGATGGGGTCGATGTATTTCAGCCGCATCGCGACCGGGCGCAAGATGGGCTACGCTTATGAGATCAGCGGCACTAAGGGTGCGATCCGCTTTGATCAAGAGGATCAGAATGCCTTGTGGCTCTATCGCATGGACGGTCCCGAGGCTGAACGTGGCTTCCGTAAAATCCTGACCGGCCCAGCGCACCCCGACTATGAGCCGTTTTGTCAGGGCCCCGGCCACGGCACCGGCTATCAGGATCAGATCATCATCGAAGCGCGCGATTTCCTGCGCGCAATCGAGACAGGTAAACCGGTCTGGCCGACTTTCCGCGACGGGCATGAGGTCAACCGGATCGTCGCTGCGGCGCTGGCGTCGTCGGCGGATGAAAGCTGGAAAAACATCGAAGATTTCTGAGCATCGGAGACAAGACAAGATGAGCATCAGAATTGGTAATGCGCCCTGTTCGTGGGGCGTGGAATTTGCGCAGGACCCGCGCAACCCGCATTGGAAAACCGTTCTCAGCGACTGCGCTGCGGCCGGGTACAAGGGCATCGAACTCGGCCCGGTTGGTTTCATGCCCGAAGACCCTGCGATCCTCGCCGACGCGTTGGCCGAGCATGATCTGGAACTGATCGGCGGCGTGGTGTTCCGCAACTATCACGACCCCGACGCGTGGGAGGACGTACTGGACGCCACTCACCGCACCGCCCGCGCTTTGAAGGCGCATGGTGCGCAGCATCTGGTGCTGATCGACGCGATCTCACCCCGTCGTGCGCCCACCGCTGGCCGCGCGAATGAGGCCGAGCAAATGGACAAGGCCGAGTGGACAGCCTTCCGGGATCGCCTTGCCGAAAGCGCGCGCATCGGGGCCGAGGAATACGGGCTGACCGTGGGCATGCACGCCCACGCGGCGGGCTTCATGGATTTCGAGCCCGAGTTGGAACGGCTGCTGGATGAGGTGGATGAAAGCCTGCTGAAAATCTGTTTTGATACCGGGCATCATTCCTATGCCGGGTTTGATCCCGTGAGTTTCATGCAGCGTTACGTTGACCGGATCTCATATATGCACTTCAAGGATATCTCACCGACCGTAAAGGCGGATGTGATCGCCAATCGGACCGGCTTTTACGATGCCTGCGGGCAGGGGATTTTCTGCAATCTGGGTGAGGGGGACGTGGACTTTCCGACCGTCCGTCAAGTGCTGTTGGATGCAGGATTTACCGGTTGGTGCACGGTCGAACAGGATTGCGACCCGACGCTGGATCCCGACCCGGTCGGCGATGCGCGGAAGAACCGCGAATACCTTGAATCCATTGGTTTCAGCTAAGGAGGCCCAGTGCATGACCAAACTGAAATGGGGCATGATCGGTGGCGGAGAAGGCAGCCAGATCGGACCGGCGCACCGTCTGGGCGCACTGGCAGACGGGCATTTCGAACTCACTGCCGGAGCGTTGGATCACCGACCCGATATCGGGCGCGAATATGCGCAACGGTTGGGCATCGCGGCAGACCGGGCCTATGGCGACTGGACCGAAATGCTGGAAGGTGAGCGCGGGCGCGATGACCGCATTGATCTGGTCACCGTGGCCACGCCGAATGCGACACATTTCGAGATCACCAAAGCCTTCCTGGAGGCCGGGTTCAATGTGCTGTGCGAAAAGCCCATGACCATGACCGTGGAAGAGGGCGAAGAGATCGTCAAAGTGGCCGAGAAATCCGGCAAGATCTGCGCGGTCAACTACTGCTATTCCGCCTATCCCATGGTGCGGCAGGCCCGTGCGATGGTGCGCGCAGGTGAGATCGGCAAGGTCCGTCTGGTCGTCACCAATTTCAGCCACGGCCATCACGGCGACGCCACCGATGCTGATAATCCGCGCGTCCGCTGGCGTTATGATCCGGCGATGGCGGGCGTGTCCGGCCAGTTCGCCGATTGCGGCATCCACGCGATGCATATGGCTGGTTTCATCGCCGACGATGAGGTCGAGTCTCTGTCTGCAGACTTCGCCTCGACCATCGTCAGCCGCGAGTTGGAAGATGACGCCATGGTCAACTTCCGAACGGCCAAAGGCGCAGTTGGCCGCCTATGGACGTCCTCGGTGGCCATCGGTCGCCAACACGGGTTCGACATTCAGGTGTTCGGAGAAACCGGTGGCCTGCGCTGGGCGTCCGAGCAGCCGAACCAGTTGATCTATACGCCCGTTGGTGGACGCTTGCAGATCATCGAAAAGGGTGAGGGCGGGTTGCATGAAGATGCGCAACGTCTCAGCCGCGTGGCGATTGCGCATCCCGAAGGCTTCCCGCTGGCGGTTGCGAATATCTATTGCGATCTGGCGGACGCGATTGCCGGAGAGGTCCGCGATGGGTTGCCCAATGCAGCAGATGGTGTGCGGTCGATGGCTGCGGTGCACACTGCGGTTGCGTCTGCCAAGCAGGGCAGCGCGTGGATGGATGCCCGTCCACCGATGTTCCGTTAACTTTCGGGTACGGGGCGCAAGGTGCCCCGTTCCACCACCGAGCAGGGGAAAATGCGTGCCTCGGGATAGCGGTCGGGTTCCTGCAGGGTCGCCACCATAAGCTCGATCGACGAACTGACGATCTGTCTGATCGGCTGATGAATGGTGGTGAGGTCAATGTTCTCCCACCGGGCCATCTCCATATCGTTCAGACCGATGATGCCGATATCTTCGGGCACGTTCAGGCCGCTGTCCAAAATCGCCGACAGGACGCCGATGGACAACACGTCGTCACCACAGAAATAGGCCTCGGCCCGTTCGGATTCCAGCAGCCGCAGCATTTCCTGTCGGCCCGCGTCGAACGAGTAAGCCTCGGCGAAAGAGCAGGTCACGGTGACCTCAGGGTGCAGCGACATTTCCGACATAAAACCCGCATGGCGATCCTGCGTTGATGTTGCGGCTTCGGGCCCTCCCAGAAAGGCCACCTTGCCATAGCCGCGCACCACCAGCTCGCGCGCGGCCATGCGCCCGCATTCCACGTTGTCGATCCCGACCACATGAACCTGTGGCGAGGATGAATAGCGTCCGAAACTATGGACAACTGGCACGCCCGCATCCCGGAACGCCTTGGCAAAGCCAGGTGGCAGGGTTGAAGAGGCGACAACCACGCCATCCACTGAATATTGCCGCAACATCCGGACCGAATTGGCCGGATCGACCTCATCCGTGAGGTTGACCAGCAGCGGACGCAGCCCGCGATCCTGCAGCCCTCGGGTGAAAAGGTCAAAGACCTCCAGAAAGATCGGGTTGTGAAAGTTGTTCGACACCAACCCGATTAGCTTGGTGCGCCCCGTGGTGAGCGATGAGGCCAGCGCGTTGGGGCTGTAGCCCAGCTCGTGCGCGGCCTTCTCGACCTTGCGGCGCATCTTGTCGGACACCGAGGCCCCGTCGGTAAAGGTGCGCGACACAGCCGAGCGGGAAACGCCAGCGCGTTCTGCAACCTCTTTCAATGTGACAGCCATGATCCGTCTGACCTTCCCGAGCTTAGTGGCAGTCCTTTTACCTGTATTCTCTGGCAGATACAGTATGAAACACTTCGGATATCTTTTGCAACCGGTTGCAAAATACTGAAGGATGTGCTCTAACACGACTCGGAGAGGTGCGAAGAACCGCCTCAATCCGCGATAACATGAGTTTTTGGGAGGACATCATGACTTCACTGACGAAGAAGCTGGCGCTGGCGGCGGTGGTCGCTGCGACGCCGCTGATCGCAGCCACGAGCGCTGCGGCGGAAGGTGAAAAGTACATTCTGGTCAGCCATGCGCCGGACAGCGACAGCTGGTGGAACACGATCAAGAACGGCATCGCGCTGGCGGGCGAGCACATGGGTGTTGAGGTTGAATATCGCAACCCGCCCACTGGTGACCTTGCTGATATGGCGCGGATCATCGATCAGGCGGCAGCTTCTGGTCCGAATGGGATCATCACCACGCTGGCGGATTATGACGTGCTGAGCGGCCCGATCAAATCGGCTGTGGATGCGGGTGTGGACGTGATCATCATGAACACCGGTACTCCGGATCAGGCGCGTGAGGTTGGGGCGCTTATGTACGTGGGTCAGCCCGAATATGACGCCGGTTTCGCAGCAGGCCAGCGGGCCAAGGGTGACGGCATCGGCTCGTTCCTGTGTGTGAACCACTATATCGTTCAGCCCTCCAGCCAGGAGCGCTGCCAGGGCTTTGCGGATGGTCTGGGCATTGAACTGGGCGATCAGATGATCGATGCCGGTCAGGACCCGGCTGAGATCAAGAACCGCGTGCTGGCCTATCTGTCGGCCAACCCGGAGACAGACGCGGTTCTGACGCTGGGTCCGACCTCGGCTGACCCGACCATTCTGGCGCTGGAAGAAAACGGCATGGCCGGTGACATCTATTTCGGCACCTTCGATCTGGGTGGCGAGATCGTCAAAGGCATCAAATCCGGTGTGATCCAGTGGGGTATTGACCAGCAGCCCTTCCTGCAGGCCTATCTGCCGGTTGTTGTAATGGCCAACTACCACCGTTACGGCGTTCTGCCCGGCAACAACATCAACTCGGGCCCCGGTTTCGTGACCGCTGATGGCCTGACCAAGATCGAAGAATTTGCTGGCGAGTACCGCTAATTCTTGCAACGCGGGCGCCCTGCCAAAGGGGCGCCCGCTGACAGTTTTCTGACGCAAATCACTGCTTTTACCGGAGGAGCGCTCTCATGGGCGAGTCTGCTCAAAACACGACGTTAAACGACGAACGGATCAAAGAGATCTCGCCCCTGCGCAAGGCCCTGATCCGGCCCGAACTTGGTGGGATGGTCGGCACCGTAGCCGTATTCACATTCTTCCTGCTGTTCGCCTTCGACAGCGGCATGTTCAACGCCCAGGGCATGATGAACTGGTCGGTTGTCTCGGCGCAGTTCATGATCATCGCGGTTGGCGCGTGCCTTCTGATGATCGCGGGTGAGTTTGACCTGTCCGTCGGTTCGATGATCGGCTTTTCCGGGATGATGATCGCGATCTTCTCGGTCACACTCAGCTGGCCTGTTTGGATGGCAATTATTGTCACTTTCGCGATGGCTGTAGCGATCGGGGCGTTGAATGGCTGGATCGTGGTTCGGACCGGGCTGCCCAGCTTTATCGTGACGCTGGCCTTCCTGTTCATCCTGCGCGGCTTCACCATCTTCCTGCCGCAGGTGATCGAGCGCAAAACCATCATTGGCGGTGTGAAAGACGCAGCCGAAGGTGATTGGCTGGCCCCGATCTTTGGCGGTAAAATCCTGCAAGGTCTGTTCCAGTGGTTGGGCGACGCTGGGATCATCGCGGTGTTTGAACGCGGCACGCGTCAGGGCCAGCCGGTTGTGGACGGTGTGCCCATGCTGATCGTCTGGGCCATTGGGTTGATCATTTTTGGTCATGTACTGCTGACCAAGACACGGTTCGGTAACTGGATCTTCGCATCGGGCGGCGATGCCGAGGCAGCGCGCAACTCGGGTGTGCCTGTGAACCGGGTCAAAATCCTGATGTTCATGTTCACTGCCTTCTGCGCCACCGTCTTCGCAGTCTGCCAGGTGATGGAGTTCGGTTCGGCCGGTGCCGACCGCGGTCTGCTGAAAGAGTTCGAGGCGATCATCGCCGTGGTCATCGGCGGCGCGCTTCTGACCGGAGGCTACGGCTCGGTTCTGGGGGCGGCGCTGGGCGCACTGATCTTTGGCGTGGTGCAGCAGGGGCTGTTCTTTGCGGGTGTCGAAAGCTCGTTGTTTAGGGTCTTTCTAGGCGTGATTTTGCTAGGGGCTGTGATCCTCAACACCTATATCCGCCGCATCATTACGGGAGAGCGTTGATATGAATCCCGAACATGCACCCATTATCCAGATGAAGAACATCGAAAAACACTTCGGCAGCGTGATCGCGCTGGCGGGGGTCTCGGTGGACGTGTTCCCTGGCGAATGTCACTGCCTTCTTGGTGACAACGGTGCCGGCAAGTCGACTTTCATCAAGACCATGTCGGGCGTGCATCAGCCTACGCACGGAGAAATCCTGTTCGAAGGCAAACCCATGCACTTCACCGATCCGCGCGATGCGATCGAGGCCGGGATTGCGACGGTGCACCAGCATCTGGCGATGATCCCTCTGATGTCTGTCTCGCGCAATTTCTTCATGGGCAACGAGCCGGTGAAGAAAGTTGGCCCGATCCACTTCTTCGATCATGACTACGCAAATAACGTCACGATGGAAGAGATGAAAAAGATGGGCATCAACCTGCGTGGACCTGATCAGGCCGTTGGCACGCTGTCGGGCGGTGAACGCCAGACCGTTGCCATCGCGCGTGCGGTTCACTTCGGGGCCAAGGTTCTGATCCTGGACGAACCGACCTCGGCGCTTGGTGTACGTCAGACTGCCAACGTGTTGGCAACCATAGACAAGGTGCGCAAGCAGGGCATTGCGGTTGTCTTCATCACCCATAACGTCCGCCATGCGCTGGCTGTAGGGGATCGCTTTACGGTTCTCAACCGCGGTCAGACGCTGGGTACGGCGCAGCGTGGCCAGATCACGCCCGAAGAGCTGCAGGACCTGATGGCCGGTGGTCAGGAGATGGTCGAGCTTGAGGGCAGTTTGGGCGGCACCGTCTGATCATATCACACCCCGCCGGTTGCTTTGGCGGGGTGCTTATTTCTTTTCAAAGAACAGAATGACCTCGCCCAAGCGCACGCCAAAACGCGAGACATAGGCTCTGTTCAGCAGACGATCATCGGACAAAAGCCACATCCAGTCATCGAAATCGACACGCATAGTGCCGTCTTTGGTGGGCAGGTCGATCTTGTATTTCCAATTGAACGTATCGCCTCGCTCAATCCCGCTGGCGGTGCCCAGCACACCGGGGGCGGTGCCGGTCCAGGTGTCTTCGCCGGTCTTGGTCAGAGTCCAGATCCGTTGCTCGGTGGCGCCATCATCATAGACGAAGTCTTCAACCAGCGTCAGCGTTTCTCCATCCCACGTCCCGTCGATCTCGACCGTAAAGCGACGCGGGACGTTGCCCAGCACATCCTGAAACTGGCCGTAGGCCACTGTCTTACCGTCAAAGAACTCCTCAAGGTTCAACTGACGATCGGAAAGGAATGTCTTGGGTACGCGCGGTTTAGCCGAGCAGGCGGTGAGCATCGCCAGTCCCGCAAGGGCGACGACAGCAACAAGAGTGCGGCGCGAAATCATTGCAAAACCCTCAGTTCAGACTCTGCATCACGCCCATTTGCCCCATGCAGATGAGCCGGTTTGACCTCGGGGGCCGGGCGCATCGTGGCGACCAACTCGGCCACCTTGATTCCGAATTTGCGCATCTCAGACCGGTTCATTATCGCGCCGTTTTCAGTCAGGTACATCCAGTCGGTCACATCCAGCGTATGCCCGCCCGCATCCTCGGGCAGGATGATGCGATAGGTTAGCTTCACGGTCGCGCCCGAGATTACGCCTTTGCCCTCACCCACGATATCGTCGGCCGTCGCGGTGAAGGTATTGCCAGTGCCCAGCGTCAGATACCATTTGCGGGTCATCTGTTTGCCGTTGGAATAGGTGAAGTATTCGGACAACGTCCCGGTATTGCCGTCCCATTCGCCGACCATACGCGCAACGAAGCTGTTCGACATCTTGCCGTTGGGGCCATAGATCAGCCCTTCGGACAGGATCTCTCCATTCAGGTTATCCTTCAGCGAAAACGCGGGCCCCGTCCCGGTGTAATCGGTGGGAGATTGTGACCGAAAGCTGAGAAAGCGGCCCTTGGCGGCGAACAGCGCAAAGACGGCCAGCAGGCAGATCAGAAGAAGTTTCATTTGGCGGTGACCTCCGTCGGCAGCGTTAGAACCATCCCGAACGCGCCGAGTTTGAGAATGCAGGGCAGCACGGCATAGGCGAGGGTGAGCGTGTTCAACGCCTCGGCCGAGTTGGTCTGTCCCGGTGTGAAACCGCTGCGTTCCAGCAGCGGCAGAGTGAAAAAGGCGGCCAAAGCAAGCCCCAGCTTGCCTGCGAAAGACCAGATGCCGAAAGCGGCGGATGCGTTCAGCCCCGCGCGGGTCAGCACGACCGAGAACATGGCGGGTAGAACCACCATATCCGCGCCCAAAGCGGCACCTGATGCGAGGCAGATGAGGGCGAACCCGGTCAGGTTTCCCGGGGCCAGAAGCGCGGCCCCGACAAAGCCCAGAATGGCCAGCGGCATCGCGATAATCAGAGTCTGTTTCGGGCCAATCCGGTTGCTGAGCTTGGCCCAGAACGGCACGCTTAGCCCCGCGCTGAGGAAGAACAGGATCAGAAGCGGTCCGGCTTTTCCGGGCAATTGCAGCCGGTCCTCGACAAAGAACAGAAACAGGGTCGAGGTGATAGCCACAGGCAGGCTGTTCACCAGTGCCAGAACGAGCAGTCGCAATGCCCCGGCTTGTCCCAGCCCTGAAAACGACAACGCTTGTCCGGTGACTGGACTGCGCCTCCACATCGGCAGGGTCACGACCAAGGTCACTACGGCCAAAATGCCAAGGAAAAGGCCGAAGGCCGGGTATCCCTGCGCGCCGGCACCCAGCGCCACGAACAATGCGGGTGCGGCTGCGGCAATGACAACACCGGTCAGTTGCCCGCCCTCACGGAAGGCGGCCAGCCGCATCAGCTCTTTCGGCGTGGCGTGTTTGGCCAGCGTCGCGCTGCGGCCATAAAGCAGGATGGTGCCAAGACTGTAGGCCGAGAACAGCAAGATCAAAACAGACACTAATGCGGCGATACTGGCCCCATCGGGCAGGCCAAAGAGCAACGGAAACCCGATCGCCAAACCCAGCGCGGCGGCTGTGGCAAACAAAACCTGCGCCCCGGGCCAACGGTCAATCGCCCAGCCGATAAGCGGGTCCTGAACCAGATCGATCAGCCGGATCACCAACAGCACAATGCCGATCATGCCCAACCCTATGCCAAGGTTCACAGCCGCAAACCGCGGCAGGTGGATGTAAAGCGGGATTCCGGCCGCTGCCAGCATCAACGCATAGAGGCTGACCCGCGGATACAGCATCAATTCCCTCGCAACGCCTGCGTAAAGGCCGCTGACCGGGTGTTTTCGCCCAGAAAGATCGACATGAAGCTGCGTTTGATGCCCGGGTAAGACATGGTGCAGAGCTTCTGCCCGTTCAGCCAGAACCCGACCTTGTTTGGCCCTTGCGAGATCGCCAGATAGCGGTCGCCTTTGCTGACGGCGTTGAAACAGACCTCAAGCTGTTTGCGCACGGGGGCTGCGCGTCCGATGCGCTTCATCTCGTCCAAGGTCGAGTTGATCAGCGCCTTTTTGGTCACGTTGCGGCGATAGCGCAGTTCGAGACCGAAATCGTCGCTCCAGTTAAGGGGGGCGCCGCCCTGGGTGAAAAGCTGGGCATCATAAAGCGGAAAGCCCAGATAGCGATAGGTGGCCGTTCCGCGCAGCTCGGCATCATTAAGGGCGCCAAAAACAGGTGACGCCGCCAGCCCTCCGGGAACCAGCAGCATCAGCGATACAAGTGCTGCGCCAACGTTATGCCGACGCGGGGACAGCGGGTTCTTTGTCAGAAATGCCATTGTCAGCTCCGATAATCTGCGGGGTGCCGGTGATGCGTTCGACAACATGCATCGTGCTGGCAATCCCGTCTTCGTGAAAGCCGTGCCTGTTATAGGCCCCGGCAAACCAGGTTCGGTTCTGTCCCTGCATCTCGCGGATCTGCCCTTGTGCACGCAGGGCGGCTTTATCGAACACCGGATGGGCGAATTCGACCTGATCATAGATTTTGTCCGCGGGAATTTCTGAGGCGGCGTTCAGCGTCACAAACAGCGGATCGCTGTCTGGAATGTTCTGAAGCCGGTTCATCCAATATGTGACCCCAACATTGCCCTTTTGCGAGCGATAGGTCCAACTGGACCAACAGGCGCGCCGCCTTGGCATCTGCCGGGGATCACAGTGAAGGATCGCTGTGTTCGGTTGATATTTAATCGCGCCAAGCGCGGCTTTCTCGTCTTCGGTCGCCGCGTCGCCGAGAATGGCGAGGGACTGATCGGAGTGGGTGGCCAGAATGATCTCATCAAACAGATCGGCTTCGCCGCCCGCATGCACCGTGACACCCAGATCATGACGTTCGATCCGCTGAACGGGCGAGGCCAGACGGATGTCAGCCCCCCGCGTGCGTAATGCAGTCTCGATCCGGCGCACATATTCGATGCTGCCACCTTTGACCGTGTACCACTGGTGCTGATTGGCGCGGCCCGAGGCCAGCAGCGCGTGGTTGCGGAAGAACTGCACCAGCGAGCGGGCCGGGAACTGATCGACAAACTCGACCGGGGTTGACCAGATCGCGCCGCACATGGGCATCAGATAATTGTGCCGGAACCAGTGACCAAGGCGCAGCTGATCCACAAGCTCTCCGATCGTGGTGTCATCGTCTTGGGCCGCGGCCGGGGCCTCTTTGCCAAAGCGTAGAATGTCGGCGATCATCTTGTAGTAGGCGGGCCGTGCAAGGTTGCGTTTCTGCGCCGTCAAGGTGCGCAGGTTGTTCAGCCCGTATTCGATGCGGCCATTGTCTATGGTTGCGCCAAAGCTCATTTCGCTTTTGCTGACCGGGACGTTCAGCTCATCGAAGAGGCGCGTCAGATAGGGGTAGGTGGCATAGTTGAACACGATAAAGCCGGTATCGACTGGCTGATCGCCGTTGCGCCCTGCCATGACCGTGCGAGCGTGGCCGCCCAGACGGGGTTCGGCCTCGAACACCGTAATGTCGTGGTTCTCAGAGAGATAATAAGCTGCGGAGAGACCTGAAATGCCTGCGCCAACTACTGCGATTTTCTTGCGTACGCCCCGGGTTTCGTCGAACATTCCATCCTCGTTATTCGGCATTTTACAATGGGATACGCAGGATATGAGGGGCTGGATCAATCGGCGTAGAAGTTTTTCGCGGACGCACTATGTTGTGAAGTCTGGTTACATGCCGCGGGGTTCACGAATTGCGGTGTGATCCAACTGTTTCACCGGGCCGTATTGTCCCCAACATGACCGAAATGGCCCAACCATGAGCAGCTTCAGCGGAAAAACCTATTGGATCATTGGTGCCAGCGAAGGGCTAGGCCATGCTTTGGCCGAGGCGCTCAGCCAGAAGGGTGCGAATCTGGTTCTTTCAGCGCGCAATGCCGAGCGGCTGGCCGAGATATGTCAGACCCTGCCCAACGCCCGGGCTGTGCCGTTCGATGTGACCGACCTTGAGGCTGTCCGCCGTGCCGTGGCCGAAACCGGCGAGATCGACGGGCTGGTCTACAACGCAGGCGCTTACGACCCGATCCGAACCGCCGACTGGAATACCGAGGCTGCTTTGGCAATCAGCGATGTCAATTACTCTGGCGCGCTTCGTGTGCTGGGCGAAACGGTGCCTGGGTTTGTGCGCGAAGGCCGAGGCGATGTCACCCTGATCGGGTCGCTGGCCGGGTATCACGGTCTGCCCAACGCGATCTCTTACGGTGCCAGCAAGGCGGCGCTGATTTCACTGGCTGAAACCATGCGGCATGATCTGGCAGGTACCGGCGTGACAGTGCGCATCGTCAATCCGGGCTTTATCAAGACCCGTCTGACTGAAAAGAACAGTTTTAAGATGCCGATGCTGATGACGCCCGAGGATGCCGCCGACCGCGTTCTGCGCGCCATGTCCCGCCGCCGCTTTCGCACCGATTTCCCGGCCCCGTTTTCATGGGCGATACGGCTGATCGATTATTTGCCGGACATTCTGATCTATCGCGGCAAGTGACGTCAGCCGCACGTGAGCCTCTGGATCACGCCCGCACCGTTCACATACACATTCAGCCGGTCAATACGATAATCCTGTGTAGCGATGGCGTCGGGGCCCAGGATGCGCGAGCGTTCAGGCAGTTGTGCCTGAATGTCCGAGACGGGCTGGCCAATGGCATCGGCAAAGGGCTCACCCTTGCAAAAGGCCAGATCAACCGGCGAGGTCTCGGGCGTGGGCAAGGTGTCATCAACTGCAGCCGTCTCGGCGCAGGCGGCCAGCAGACACAGGATCGGAATAAATCGGTGCATTGGCGTTCCTTTTTCCGGCAATGTCGTTTCTGAAATATCAAAGATTTAGCCAACCTGTCACGAAAGTGCAGTTGAAAACACCCTGTATTTGACGCAGGGTCGGGGCAAATAAGACAGGGAGACAAGCCGAATGCGTACCCGTGCCGCCGTCGCCGTTCAGGCGGGCAAACCTTTGGAAGTGATGGAGGTGAACCTCGAAGGCCCCAAGGCGGGTGAGGTTCTGGTCGAGATCAAGGCCACCGGCATCTGCCACACCGATGAATTCACCCTGTCGGGTGCCGACCCCGAGGGTCTGTTCCCCGCCATTCTGGGCCATGAAGGCGCGGGCGTGGTGGTTGAGGTCGGCCCCGGTGTGACAAGCCTGAAACCGGGCGATCACGTGATCCCGCTTTACACTCCGGAATGTCGTGAGTGTGAATACTGTCTGCATCCCAAAACCAACCTGTGTCAGGCGATCCGCTCGACTCAGGGGCAGGGGTTGATGCCAGACGGAACGTCCCGGTTCTCGACCTTGGATGGTGATCCGATCCTGCACTATATGGGATGCTCGACCTTCTCGAACCATACGGTTTTGCCGGAAATTGCGCTGGCCAAAGTGCGTGAGGACGCGCCGTTCGACAAGATCTGCTACATCGGCTGTGGTGTGACCACCGGTATCGGGGCCGTCATCAACACCGCCAAGGTCGAAATCGGTAGCCGCGCGATCGTGTTTGGTCTGGGTGGCATCGGTCTGAACGTCATTCAGGGCCTGCGTCTGGCCGGGGCCGATCAGATCGTTGGCGTCGACCTGAACCCCGCCAAGGTCGAGATGGCCACCAAGTTCGGCATGACCGATTTCGTGAATCCCAAAGAGGTCGAGGGCGATCTGGTCCCCTATCTGGTCGATCTGACGAAAGGCGGTGCGGATTATACGTTCGACGCCACCGGTAATGTGGGCGTGATGCGCGATGCTCTGGAATCGGCACATAAGGGTTGGGGTGAATCGATCATCATCGGCGTGGCACCTGCCGGTGCCGAAATCTCGACCCGCCCATTCCAGCTGGTCACAGGCCGGTCGTGGCGCGGTACCGCCTTCGGCGGCGCGCGGGGCCGGACCGATGTGCCCAAGATTGTCGACTGGTACATGGAAGGGAAGATCGAGATCGATCCGATGATCACCCACACCATGGGTCTGGACGACATCAACCACGGCTTCGATCTGATGCATAAAGGCGAAAGCATCCGATCGGTGGTTGTGTACTAAGACCCTAATCAGGCTATTTTCTGAGACGGCGCGGTTTATCCTGCGCCGTTTTTCATTAGCCCCCCGGTCGCGATGCCCCGGTGTCTGCGCGTGGTGAGCGGACCCGCAGAACGGGCGTGTTGGCCGACGTGTTGGCGCGGCTCTCGCGCCATACCACAAAGACGCCCGAGGCGATGATGATGCTGGCCCCGACCGCGACCCAGATGTCGGGATGCTCGTTAAAGAAGATCACACCGAAGATCGTGGCCCAGATGATCTGACTGTACTGGCTGGGGGCAACGACCCCGGCAGGTGCGGCGCGATAGGCGAGGATGATCAGCTGTTGCGCGATGACCGACAATACGCCGACCAGCGCCATCATCGCCAGATGCAGCAGGGATGGCGGCTGGTAGACGGCGGGTTGCGCGATACTCATGACCACGATGGCCAGCAGCATGGGATAAAGGATCAGCACGGCCGAGCGTTCTTCATTCCCGATCTTACGCACCAGAACCGAGGCGAAGGCGCTGCAGAACGCTGCCGTCAGGGCAGCGACATGGCCCAGCGTGATCTCGGTCGCGCCGGGGCGCAGAACAATCAGAACACCGATCAGGCCGACGCCGACCGCGGCCCAGCGCTGGGCGCGGACAACCTCGCCCAGTATCGGGATCGACAGAACCGTGACGATCAGCGGGAAGGAGAACAGCAGCGAATAGACCTCGGCCAATGGCAGGGCAGAGAAGGCGAAGAAGGCACAGGACATGGCCGTGATCATCAGGACCGAGCGTAACAGGATCAGCCATGGATGACGCGGCAGGAAATTGGCGGTGGTGCGGTCGGCAAGAATCGTGACTGCCATCGGGACGAAGGAAAACAGCGTCGCGAAAAAGATGATCTGCAGAACCGAATAGGTGCCACCCAGAACTTTGATCAGCACATCATGGGTGGCAAAGACGGCGAATCCCAGAAATGCAAAACCTAGCCCGCGAAGGGTGCTGTCCTGAGTGCGCATGGCTGAGGCCTCGGTAAGTTTGGGGTTTTGCGGCCTGCTTAGACCCAAATTCCCGGCGCGGATAGAGGAAATTTTACCGCTAACATATCAGATGGTCTAACCCCAAAGCGCCGGCAGGGTCCGCGATCAAGTCTGAGTTTGCAGGACCAGCTTGAACAGCTCTGTGATCTCGGCGATCTGTTCCGGCGTATATCCTTCCGGTGGCGCAGCGTCCGGGCCCTCCAGATCGTCGGTGGCGAAAAGCTGTGGCATCGCGGGAAAGAACGACTGGCGTATCGCCTCGTTGCTGCGTTGGTATTGGGCGACATAAGTTCGACGCTGCGCCTGCGTCAGAAACCGGGCCTTGCCGTTCGGGTCCGGCGGCAACGCGCGTTGGATGCGCCGGGTCTTCGGATGGCCCGCATCGCTCAGCGCCTGCAACAGTTGGATGCGCCCCAGCGAGGGCGAGACGTTTTCGACCCGGGTTTCGGGCACCGCCTGCGCCAGTTCATCAAACCCCATCACCGCCATCGCATCGGTGACGGTCGACCCGCCGATCAGTGCGCTGCGTTCGCAGATACGGGGGTGCACGTCGCAGTCCAGATTGAACCACGGACGCAGCTCGGCATAATAATCCGACCCCGATCCGTCGAATTTGTCGATATAGTCCCAGATTGTACCGCGGAACCGGCCATTTTTGAGCTTTTGCAGATATTTGCTCTCGATATAGCGGTCCTGACGGCGCAGATAGACCAGCAGGTTCAGGGGATAATCCTGCAGCACCGGCAACGCCTTCAGGATGTTTTCAGGGGCCATCCCGAACAGCATCTCGGATGAAATCAGCACCGTTCGCGCCCGACTGTTTCTGATGTGCCGGCTGATCTGATCCTGAAACTGCGCCAGCTGTGCTTCGCGCCCCTTGTTGATCGCGATCGCCAGCTTGTTCACCGAGCTGTGGCCATCGATCGTGACATAGCCAAGGCCCGCCGCTTCAAGCTGTGCGCGGTTATCGGCGCAGAAATGCTGCAGCGCCGTGGTGCCGCTTTTGGCCGTGCCGATATGTAGCCAGATATTCTGAATCATGGGCGTCCGCTGCGTTTCTAAGCCCCAGTGCTATACTAGGGCGCTGAGCGCGTACAGCCATTTGAACCGGCGCTTTGCGCAGGAAACGGGTCGAGGCGCAGATGCGCTGCAATCATTATCATCCCAAAGCAAGGAGACGTATCATGCAAAAGATTTCTGCCCTTCCCACTGATCAGGTTCAGGCCTACCGGCGCGGCGCTCTGGACGGCTATGGCAACCCGCCCGAACGGGCCATGTCCAACGGCGCAGGCAATCCCTGCCGCCACTGTCTGACCTATATTCCCGAAGGCAAAGAGATGCTGGTGCTGGCCCACAGGCCCTTTCCCAAAACGCAGCCTTTTGCCGAAACAGGGCCGATTTACCTCTGTGCAGAGCCGTGCGAGCGCTACGATGCCTCGATGGATCTGCCTGAGGCTCTGGCCGATTCACCCAACTACCTGATCAAGGGATATGGGGCCGATGATCGGATCGTTTACGGCACCGGCATCATCACGCCGCAGGCGCAGTTGCACGAGGCCGCCGAGGCGATCTTTGACCGCGCCGAGGTGGCCTATATCCACATCCGATCAGCTCTGAACAACTGCTATCACGCGCGGATTGACCGCGCCTAAAGCTTGACGCGGTGCATTCCCCGGTGCGGCTGATCGGGGTCGTCCGCAGGCAGATCATCGGACCGGCTTGAGGTCAGCGCGAGGAAGACGTCTTCCAGATCGGCCTCTTCGGTGCGGACGTCGCGGATGCGGATACCGGCTTGCCGCACCGCCTCGAGCACCTGTTCGGCGCTGGTCTGGTTGCTGTGATACTGCAGCACCAGATCGCCATCGTCGCGCAGCGCGGCGGTCACGTCTTCGGCGTCGGGCAAAGTCTGGATGGGCGCGTCGGGGATGATGACCATGGTGCGGCTGTCCATGCGGCCCAGCAGGTTGGCGGTGCTGTCCTGCGCGACCTTCTCGCCCTGGTTGATGATGGCGATCTCGTCGCACATCTCTTGCGCTTCTTCCAGATAATGCGTGGTCAGGATGATGGTCATGCCCTGCTCGTTCAGCTTGCGCACGTTGGCCCACAGCATCTGCCGCAATTCGATATCGACGCCTGCGGTCGGTTCATCCAGCACCAGAATCTGCGGGTGATGCACCAGCGCCTTGGCCAGCAGCAGCCGCCGTCGCATCCCGCCCGACAGCGTGCGCGCATAAGCCTCGGCCTTGTCGCTGAGGCCCACCAGCTCGAGAATCTCGTCGCTGCGGCGTTCGGCCTTGGGCACACCGTACAGGCCAGCCTGAACCTCCAACGCGCCGCGTGGGGTGAAGAACGGATCAAGGTTCAGTTCCTGCGGCATCACGCCGATGGCGGCACGCGACTGGCGCGGGTTGCGGTCCTGATCATAGCCGCAGATCGACACATGCCCCGAGGTCTTGACCACAAGCCCCGCCAGAATGTTGATCAGCGTCGATTTCCCGGCCCCGTTCGGCCCCAGCAACCCAAAGACCGATCCTCGCGGGATCGTCAGGTCGATCCCCTTCAACGCCTGCTTCTCGGGCTGGCCCTTGCTGCCGCGATAGGTTTTGCGCAGCCCTTCGATCCTGATTGCCGCATCGGCCATGTGGCTCTTGCCCCCGGTTTGCTCATCGCTCATAAACGCACCTAAACCATGCCCGCGAGGCCGACAACCGAAGAAGGATCGCCAGCCGTGACCATCGAAGCGCCGGAAACCAAGATCGTGGAAACCTCTCGCGTCGCCTGTGACGGTGGCGAAGGGGCATTGGGCCATCCGCGCGTCTGGCTGCAAATCCCCGAGGATACCGGCTGGGTCGAATGCCCGTATTGCGACTGCAAATACGTTCTGAAAGGGCATGAGGGCTGATCGGCCGCGTGTGACCGGAAAGGACAGAGGATGCTGTTTGCAGCCACGACCATCGACCTTTCCGATCAGCAGCCCATCGCAAACGGCACCGTCCGCAGCGTCTATGAGTTTCCCGGCCAGCCCGATCTGCTGATCAAGGTATTTACTCGCGCCGAGGATCGCGTCTCGCATCGTTGGGGCAAGCGCCTGGCGTGGAAGCTGGTACCAAGCGCGCGTTATCGCAGCATATTGAAAGAGATCGAATGCGAGCTGCGCGTCGCGCTCAGGCTTGGTGATCGGATCAGCCAGTCTCCGCTGTCGCGGATGCTGGGCGTGGTGCAGACCAGCCGCGGCCCCGGCGTTGCGGTGGAACGGATCAGCGGGCCGGATGGCGGCCTCGCCGAAAAGCTTAGCCCTTTGCTGGCGCCGGACCGGCTGACAGATGCGCTTCTGCAGGATCTGAACGCCTTTGTCGCCAGGATGTTCGATCTGCAGATCGTTGCCCGCGACGTCAAGCGCTCAAATATCGTCTATGGCACCCGCGGCGGTGCCCCGGCCTTTTTCCTGATCGACGGCTACGGAGAGCGCAACCTTGTCCCTCTGCGCAGCATGTCCAAACGTCTGAATGATCGCTCGCTCAGCAAACAATTCGCGGTCATCGCCCAGAAATCCGGGCTGGTCTGGGACCCGTCGGAGCGCAAATTCTCAGGCCGCTGATAGAGCTCTGAGCGGCCTCGTCTTTTGCCAACGCATTCGGTACAACTTGGCGCAACCCAGCGCAGGAGCCCTCATATGACCACGACGCAATTCGGAAAAGGCTGCCATCTGCATCTGATTGACGGATCGGCCTTTATCTTCCGTGCCTACCACGCGCTGCCGCCGTTGACGCGGAAGTCGGATGGATTGCCGATTGGGGCGGTGTCGGGCTTCTGCAATATGCTACAAAAATATGTCGAGGATAACGCGGGGCCGGATGCGCCGACCCACGTGGCGGTGATCTTCGACAAGGGCTCCCATACCTTCCGCAACGACCTTTACGACCTTTACAAAGCCAACCGCGAGGCGATGCCCGAGGATCTGCGCCCGCAGATGCCCCTGACCCGCGAGGCGACGAAGGCGTTCAACATCGCCTGCAAGGAGCTGGAGGGCTATGAGGCCGACGATATCATCGCGACGCTTGCCGTTCAGGCCCGCGAGGCGGGGGGGCGTGTGACCATCGTCAGCTCCGACAAGGACCTGATGCAGCTCGTGGGCGACGGCGTCGAGATGCTGGACGCGATGAAGAACAAACGCATCGACCGCGACGGGGTTTTCGAAAAGTTTGGCGTTGGTCCCGAACGCGTGGTTGATGTGCAGGCTCTGGCCGGGGATTCAGTCGACAACGTACCGGGCGCACCGGGCATCGGGGTCAAGACGGCGGCGCTGCTGATCAACGAATATGGCGATCTCGAAACCCTGCTGGACCGCGCCGAAGAGATCAAACAGCCCAAGCGCCGCCAGACTTTGATCGAAAAGCGTGACCAGATCGAGTTGTCGAAAAAGCTGGTGCAACTGGATGAACAGACGCCGCTCGATTTCACGCTGGATGATCTTGAGGTCCGCGATCCCGAGCCGGGCACATTGCTGGGCTTTCTGGCCGAGATGGAGTTCCGCACCCTCACCAAACGCATCGCTGACAAGCTGGGCGCCGAGGCTCCGGTCATCGCTGATGCCCCTGCGCCCGAGGTGGTGTCCGAGGTAGAAGATGTTCCGTTCGATGCGTCGAAGTACGAATGCGTACGCGACGCTGCGGCGCTGCAGAAATGGATCGATCAGGCGTATGAACGCGGCTGGATCGCGGTGGATACCGAGACCACCGGCCTGAACCAAATGATCGCTGAACTGGTGGGCATTTCGCTGTGCGTTGAGGCGGGTGAGGCGTGTTACATCCCGCTGATCCACCGCGAAAGCGCGACAGATGATCTGTTTGGAACCGACGCGCTGGCCGAGGGGCAGATGCCGCTAGATCAGGCTCTAAACCTGCTGAAACCAATGTTCGAGGATCCTTCGATCCTGAAAATCGGGCAGAATATGAAATATGACGCGAAGATTTTCGCGCGTTACGGTATCAACGTGGCCCCCATCGACGACACGATGTTGATGTCCTACGCGATGCATGGCGGTGAGCATGGGCACGGCATGGACACCCTGTCCGAGCGCTATCTCAGCCACACGCCAATCCCGATTAAACCGCTGTTGGGATCGGGCAAGTCGGCGATCACCTTCGACAAGGTTCCGATTGACGAAGCCACCGCCTATGCCGCCGAGGACGCGGATATCACCCTGCGCCTGTGGAAACTGTTCAAGCCGCAATTGCATCAGGTGCAGGTGACGACCGTGTATGAGACACTGGAACGCCCACTGGTGCCGGTGCTCAAGGAAATGGAGATGCACGGCATCAAGGTCGACCGCGATGTCCTGTCTCGAATGTCCAACGCATTTGCCCAGAAAATGGCCGGGTTAGAGGCTGAGATTCATGAACTGGCCGGCGAGAATTTCAACGTCGGCTCCCCCGCGCAACTGGGCGAGATCTTGTTCGACAAGATGGGGCTTGAGGGCGGCAAGAAGGGCAAGACCGGGAAGTACTCGACCGGCGCGGATATTTTGGAAGACCTTGCCACCGAGCACGAGTTGCCCCGCCGGGTGCTGGATTGGCGGCAGTTGTCCAAGCTGAAATCGACCTATACGGACGCGCTGCAGACCCATATCAACCCCGATACGGGCCGGGTTCACACGTCTTATTCGATCACCGGCGCGAACACGGGGCGACTGGCCTCGACTGATCCTAACCTGCAGAACATCCCGGTGCGGACCGAGGAAGGCCGGCGCATTCGCGAGGCGTTCATCGCCGAGCCGGGTAATGTGATGGTCAGTCTGGACTATAGCCAGATCGAGTTGCGGATTCTGGCCCATATCGCCGATATTTCGACCCTAAAACAGGCGTTTGCGGATGGGCTGGACATTCACGCCATGACCGCGTCCGAGATGTTCGACGTGCCGCTGGACGAGATGACGCCGGAAATCAGGCGGCAGGCCAAGGCGATCAATTTTGGTGTGATCTACGGCATTTCAGGCTTTGGTCTGGCGCGGAACCTGCGCATCCCGCGCGCCGAGGCGCAGGGGTTCATCGACCGTTATTTCGAACGCTTCCCAGGTATTCGGACCTATATGGACGACACGGTCGCCTTCGCGAAGGAGAATGGCTACGTCCAGACCCTGTTCGGACGCAAAATCCACACGCCCGAGATCAATGCCAAGGGCCCCCATGCGGGTTTCTCGCGCCGTGCCGCGATCAATGCGCCGATACAAGGAACGGCTGCGGATGTGATCCGGCGGGCGATGGTGCGGATGCCGGGGGCGATTGAGGGCCTACCCGCAAAGATGTTGTTACAGGTGCATGACGAATTGCTGTTCGAAGTGGCCGAAGACGCGGTGGATCAGGTGATCGGCGTGGCGCGGGATGTCATGGAGGGGGCGGCAGACCCGGCGGTGAAGCTGGATATCAAGCTGGTCGCGGATGCAGGGCAGGGCGCGAACTGGGCCGAGGCGCACTAGGGTCGCTGCTCATCAGGCCCGGCGGGCCCTCTTCGCAGCGGTCAGGCCTCGGGCCTGACAAGGTGTGCGACCAGACGTTTGACGGCAGGGCCCAGCGTCAGGATTACGGTGAAGGCGATGGGCCAGCAGAACGCCCATGACGCCATCCAGTCGCCAAAGGTGGAGGGGCCGAACCCGATGGCCTTGACCGTGGCGATGCCGGTGACGATGCAGGACATCAGCCCGGACATGATGAAACCGAACAGGGCGGTCGCAAAGCGGGCGGGAATCATGGGCGTCTCCTTCGGTCGGCACCCCGCACATATGCGGTATGCGATATGTGATGGCCAGTGCGGCGTCGAGCCTTAGTGTCGCATCCAGCTCAGCGAGGCCTCGGTGCGTGGGGTCGAGGGCGTGTATTCGGCGCTGACCCAGCCGGTATAGCCGCTGGCGTCGATGGCGGTAAACAGCGCAGGGAAATCGGTCGGGCCGGAACCGGGTTCCGCGCGGTCGGGGGCTGCGCCGATCTGGACGTGGAGAGCGCGGTCATAAAAGCGGTCCCAGACCGCCAGCGCATCGCCGTGGATCATCTGGGCGTGGAAGCTGTCATATTGCAGGCCCAGATTGGGGCGGTTCACCCGGTCCAACACCTGTGCTGCCAGATCGTAATCGTTCAGGAAATAGCCAGGTTGAGAGACGGGGTTGAGCGGTTCGATCGTGAACCGCTGATGTGGCGCGTTGTCGGCGGCCCATTGCAGGTTTTCGACGAAACACTCCAGCGCCTCGGGGCCTGAGGCGTAGCCCGACATTATGTGGATCAGGCCGGGTCGCAACACTTCAGCATAGCGCAGGACGCGTTTGATATCGGACCTGAACCGGCCCTCGCCACCCGGAACGGCGGCATAGCCGGGCTCGCCTCCGGTGTAGTTGGGGGGCGGCGCGTTGATCAGCACCAGATCCAGCCCGCTGGCCAGCAGGGCGCGGCGGGTTTCCTTGGCGGCCAGATCGTAGGGGAACAGGATTTCGACCGCCTCGAATCCCGCTTGGGTGGCGGCGGTGAACCGGTCGAGATAGGGCAACTCGGTGAAGAGCAGCGAGAGATTGGCGGCATATCTGGGCATGAGTGGTCCCGGTTGGTGCAGCGGTAAGTCTAGCCGCCGGGCGAGGGTGGCGAAAGGGACTGAAAACGACAGATTGTCGAAAATCGGCCAGATCGGGTGGGTCGAATCAGTCAGGCTCTGGCCATCGCGGCAGGTCATTTCACGGATGCCGCGCCCACGAGAAGGTCTGAACACTATGGCGATGAGCCCTGAACCCGCGCGCGGGCACGCCCTTGCTGCGCCTGCCGGGCGGTCCTCGGCGCTGTCGGGCAATGGTCTGGCGGTGGGATCGATGCTGACATGGGCGGCGGGTTTTCCGGCGGCCGAGATCCTGCTGCAAAGCTGGCCGCCGATTGCGTTGTTTGGCGCGCGGCTGGTGCTGGCGGTGGCGGTGATGGTGCCGCTGTGGCTGTGGCTGGACGGGCCTGCGCGGGTGCTGCGGGCGCGGTGGGGCCACGCGCTGTTTGTGGGCGGCGTGCTGGGGACGGGCATGTTCCTGATCATTCTGGCGCAGAAATTTACTGATCCCGTGACGGTCGCCATCATCGCCTCTTGCGCGCCGCTGATTGCAACATTGCTGGAACTGATGGCGGGCACCCGGAGGCTGCGGTGGCGGTTTGCGCTGGGCGTGGGGGTCTCGATCCTTGGCGGCCTGATCGCGACCAGCGCAGTGGCTCCGGCGCAACTGGGGCTGGGTGCGCTTTGTGCCGTAGTGTCGACGGCGCTGTTCTGCTGGGCCAGCATGGCCACGGCGCGGGATTTCCCCGAGCTCGGCCCGATGGGCCGCAGCACGATCACCCTGGCCGGAGGGCTGGTCACCGCGGTCGTCCTGATTTCGGGCGCGGCGCTGGCGGGGCTGGACATCCGGCCCGACCGCCCGGTGGATGCGCCGCAGTTGGGGATGCTGATGATCTATGCGCTGGTGTCTTTTGGTCTCAGCCAGTTTCTGTTCGTCGCCTCGGTCGGGCGGCTGGGCGTGGCGCTGGCGTCGTTTCACATCAACGTCGCGCCTTTTTACGTGATGGTCATCATGGTGGTGCTGGGGGATGAGTGGAACTGGACTCGCGCGCTGGGCGCCGGGATCGTGGCGCTGGCGGTGCTGCTGGCGCAGGACCGCCGGATGGTTCAGCCCAGTGCCTCTGATCGGATCAGCCCGAAGAATTGCCCGCCCGACCAGACGCCGAACCAGCCGTCGTGATGCGTGCCAATATCGACAAGGCGGTAAAAGCTCTTGCGGTCGATCCGCGCCTCAAGATCAGCGCGCACCAGTATGTAAGGTGAGGGCTCTTCTGTTGCCGGATCGGTAACAATGCGGATCGGATGATCGGGACCCGCGACGGCCGTGTCGCCCACATGGGTCGTGAAGCTCAGCGCCTGCGCCGTGCCTTGACCCGCGATATCGAAATCGACGGCCACGAACGGGGCGTCCTCGACGGTGATTCCCACCTTCTCGACCGGGGTCACGAGGTAATAGCGGCCCTCTTCTTTCTTAAGAATTGAGGAAAATAGCTTCACCAGCTCGACCCGCCGGATTGGCGACCCCATATAGAACCATGTGCCATCTTTGGCGATCCGCATGTCCAGATCGCCGCAAAACGGAGGAGTCCACAGGTGAACGGGCGGCAAGCCCCGCGTTTTGGCCGCCCGGACCGAGGCTGCCAGATCATCGGCAGAAGGTTTCACAGGTTTTTGTCCGCTCATTGCTTTTGCCATTTCCTCTCAGCGCGATACACTTCAACCATAATAGTCCACGGAAGGGAAAGTCATGACCGAACCCGCCGACCTCGTCGCCGAGATCGAAGCGCTGGAAGATAAGCTGCAAGAGGCCAAGTCCTCGATCACCCGCCGGTTCATTGGGCAGGAGCGGGTGGTGGACCTGACCCTGACCGCGCTTTTGTGTGGCGGTCACGCTTTGTTGATCGGCCTGCCGGGGCTGGGCAAGACGCGGCTGGTGGAAACGCTGTCGACCGTCATGGGCCTGCATGGCAACCGCATCCAGTTCACGCCGGACCTGATGCCTGCCGATATTCTGGGCTCCGAAGTTCTGGATACGGCCGAGGACGGCAGTCGCCATTTCCGTTTCATTTCCGGCCCGATCTTTTGCGAATTGCTGATGGCGGACGAAATCAACCGTGCCAGCCCCCGTACCCAATCTGCGCTGCTGCAGGCGATGCAAGAACGTACCGTGACCGTGGCGGGTGAGGACCGGGTACTGGGCGTGCCGTTCCACGTGCTGGCGACGCAGAACCCGATCGAACAAGAGGGCACCTATCCGCTGCCCGAGGCGCAGCTGGACCGGTTTCTGGTGCAGGTCGATGTGAATTATCCCAACCGCGATACCGAGCGCGACATTCTGCTGGCGACCACGGGCGTCGAGGAAGACGAGGCGCATCAGATTTTCACCAAAGAAGAGCTGCTGGCCGCGCAGGTTCTGTTGCGCCGGATGCCGGTGGGTGAGTCGGTGGTGGAACTGATCCTCGATCTCGTCCGAGCTTTCCGCCCGGACGAGGCGGGCGTGTCCGAACGGGTGAAAGAAACCGTTGCCTGGGGCCCCGGTCCGCGCGCAGCGCAGGCGCTGATGATGACCGTTCGTGCCAGTGCGATGCTGCAAGGGCGTCTGGCCCCCAATGCCGAGGATGTGCTGGCGATGGCCCGTCCGGTGCTCAGCCACCGGATGGCGCTGAACTTTGCGGCGCGGGCGCGCGGTGACAGTCTGGCGGATCTGATCGACTCGACCGCCATGGGCCTGATCCGCACCGAGGCCGCGGCGTGAACGCCGCCCAGACCCTACGCGAACGATCTGAGGCCGAAGCGTCCCGGCTGCCGCCCCTTTTGGCGCGCGCCGAGCATCTGGCCGGAACCGTGTTACTTGGTGACCATGGGCGCAGGCGTTCGGGTCTGGGGGATGATTTCTGGCAATACCGCCCGGCGCAGATCGGTGACAGTCGGCGTTTGATTGATCACAGGCGTTCGGCCCGTGGCGATCAGCAGTTTGTGCGCGAACGCGAATGGCAGATTGCCCAGTCGATCATGCTGTGGGTCGATCAGGGCGCATCGATGCGGTTTGCGTCCGAAAAGGACCTACCGACCAAGGCAGAGCGCGCGCGTCTGCTCGGGCTGGCCACCGCCATCCTGTTGGTGCGGGGCGGAGAACGTGTGGGCCTGACAGGCACCACCCTGCCGCCTCGGCGCGGTAATGCGCAGATCATCCGTCTGGCGCAGGCATGGTCCGAGGACTCACAGACGGATTATGCCCCGCCCGAACACCGCGCCATGATCCCTCATGCCCGCGCCGTGTTCATATCCGATTTTCTCGGCCCGCTGGATGAGGTCGAACTGGCGCTGACCAAGGCTGCTGACCGGGGCGTGCGCGGGGTGTTGCTGCAGGTTCTGGATCCCAGCGAGGAATCCTTTCCCTATGCCGGGCGCACGATCTTTGAAAGCGTCGGCGGCACCGCCCGCCATGAAACCTTGAAAGCCGCAGACCTGCGTGATCGCTATCTGGATCGCCTTGCACAGCGCAAGGATGCGCTGACGCAGCTGTGCCGCGCGACGGGTTGGCAAATGGGTCTGCACCACACCGGCGACAGCGCGCAATCGGCTCTGTTGTGGCTCTATCGCGCGCTCGACGGGGGTTCGCGATGACGGTTTTGGCAGGCATCGGCTTTACCGCGCCATGGGTGCTGCTGGGGCTTTTGACCCTGCCGATCCTGTGGCTGATCCTGCGCGCGGTGCCGCCCGCTCCGATCCGTCGCCTGTTCCCGGCGGTGACCCTGCTGCTGGGTCTGAAGGATGACGAAAGCGTCTCGGACCGCACGCCATGGTGGCTGCTCTTGCTGCGAATGCTGGCGGCAGCGGCGATCATCATCGGGCTGGCGGGTCCGGTGCTGAACCCCTCGCGCGATGAAACCGGGTCGGGGCCGCTCTTGCTGGTGCTGGATGCCAGCTGGGCAGGGGCGACGCGCTGGTCATCGACACTGGATCAGATCGACGCGCAACTGACCGAGGCCGGACGCGCGGGCCGCCCGGTCTCGATCCTGAACCTGACCGAACCGGAAACCCCTGTCTTTCAGGCCGCCGAGGCGTGGCGCGGGCGTTTGCCCGGCCTGACTCCGATGCCGTGGCAACCCACCGATGCGCAGATTGACCAGACAATGACAACGCTTGCGCAGGTTGAGGGCGGCTTTGATACCCATTGGTTCAGCGACCGGCTGGACTATGCCGGGCATGATCGCCTGACCGCAGCCCTGAAAGAGCGTGGAGATGTGATCGTCTACCAATCCTCCGGTCCCGTCACCGCGATTCTGCCGGCCAGCTATCAGGATGGCGCGATCCAGCTCAGCGTGCTGCGCGCCAATCCGGGCCCCGCAGAAACCGTCACCGTTCTGGCGCAGGGGCGCGATCCGGCGGGTGCGATGCGGGTGCTGCAATCCACACCGCTGGAGTTCGAAAGTGGCTCTACACAGGCGCAAATTGATCTTGCGCTGCCTTCGGAATTGCGCGCGCGGATCACCCGGTTCGAACTGCAGGGCCAACGCTCGGCCGGTGCTGTTACTCTGACCGATGACAGCCTGCGGCGGCGCGAGGTAGCGCTGATTGCAGGCAGCCTGAACCGCGAGGGGCTGGAGCTGCTGTCGCCGCTGCATTACCTGACACAGGTGTTGATCCCGACCGCTGACTTTGTCGAAGGCGGTCTGGCCGAGGTCTTGCCCGCCAACCCCGATGTCATTGCGCTGGCCGATGTGGCCAAGCTGTCTGACACGGAACAGGCGGGGGTGATCGAATGGGTCGAGCAGGGCGGGTTGCTGCTGCGCTTTGCCGGCCCGCGCATGGCGGCGAGCGATCTGGGTCGCGATGAGGAAGACACGCTGCTGCCGGTTCGACTGCGCAGCGGTGGTCGTTCGGTCGGCGGGGCCATGAGTTGGGGCGAGGCCAAAGGGTTGGCGCCGTTCCCCGAAAACTCACCGTTCTATGGGTTAGATATCCCCGCAGATGTGGCCGTGACCACGCAGGTGATGGCACAACCAGACCCTAATCTGGCCGATCGGGTGATCGCGTCGCTCTCCGATGGTACGCCGCTGGTGACTCGTAAACCGCTGGGTCTGGGGCAGGTGGTGCTGTTCCATGTGACCGCGGATGCGGAATGGTCCAGCCTGCCGTTGTCCGGGTTGTTTGTCGAAATGTTGGACCGGCTGGCTGTGGCCTCGGCGGCCAAATCGCGACAAGAGGCGCAGATGCAGGGCACCGTGTGGGAACCTGTTCAGATACTGGACGGCTTCGGCACCCTGACCGACGCGGGAACGCTGGCCGGGGTCGATGGGGTTGATCTGGTCTCGGGCCAGATTGGGCCAGACCTGCGTCCAGGGCTGTATGAAAGCGGCAAGCAGAAGCTTGCGCGAAATGTGCTCGCCGAGGATGCGGTGCTGACGCCTGCGGTCTGGCCCGCCGATGTCCCGATCCGGGGGCAGGAGGTGACGACCGAAACACCGCTGGCGGGCCTGTTGCTGAGCCTCGCGCTGGTGTTGCTGACGATCGATGTCATCGCTTCGCTGGCGCTGTCCGGGCGGTTGGGCTTGGCGCGCGCAACAGCCGTGGCGTTGGGCGCGTTGCTGATCGCACCGGATGCGCAGGCGCAGACGCCCGACGATACCGATTTCGCGCTGAGTGCAACGCAGGAACTGGTGCTGGCGCATGTTTTGACCGGAGATTCTCAGGTCGATGATATCGCATTGGCCGGGCTGCGGGGGCTTGTGCAGACACTGCATTTCCGCACCTCGGTCGAGCCCGCCGACCCAATCGGCGTCGATCTGGAACGCGATGAGCTTGCCTTTTTCCCGCTGCTCTACTGGCCGATCACGCCCGATCAGCCGCAACCCTCGGTCGAGGCTTATGCCAAGCTCAACGCTTATCTGCGCTCGGGCGGGATGATCCTGTTCGATACGCGCGATGCCGATATCGCCGGTTTTGGTGCCTCCAGCCCGAACGGACGCAAGTTGCAGCAACTGGCCGGGCCGCTGAATATCCCGTCGTTAGAGCCTGTTCCACGCGATCATGTCCTGACCCGTGCCTTCTATCTGCTGCAGGATTTCCCCGGTCGCTATTCCGGCACCGAGGTCTGGGTCGAGGCCGCGCCGCCCGATGCCGAACAGATCGAGGGGATGCCGTTCCGCAACCTCAACGACAACGTGACCCCGGTGGTGATCGGCGGCAATGACTGGGCCGGGGCTTGGGCTGTGGATCGCAATGGTCAATCTTTGCTGCCTGTGGGTCGGGGCTATGCCGGGGAACGGCAGCGGGAACTGGCCAATCGCTTTGGCGTCAATCTGGTGATGCATGTGCTGACGGGGAACTACAAATCCGATCAGGTGCACGTGCCCGCCCTTCTGGACAGGCTGGGACAATGACCGGAACCGTCATCTTTGATCCGCTGATTCCATGGCCCGTGCTGGTCGCCGTGGCCGCAATTGCGCTTGCGGGCGTCGTGCTGGCGCTGTGGCGCGGCCTGTCGGGCTGGGCCCTGCGCGGGTTGGCGGCTTTGGTGGTCCTTGGGGCGCTCAGCGGTCCTGTTTATCAGGTCGAGGATCGCGCACCGCTGACAGACATCGTGCTGATGATCGAGGATGAAAGCGCCAGTCAGACGCTCTCGGACCGGGCCGAGCAAACGGTGCAGGCAGCCGATGCCCTCGCTGCTGAGATCGAGTCCCGCGACAACACCGAACTGCGCCGGATCAAGGTCGGCGATGGCGATGGAGACGAGGGAACGCAGATCATGGCCGCCCTGAACGCCGCCCTGACCGAAGAACCGCGCGCGCGGATTGCGGGCGTCTTGGTGGTCTCGGATGGTATCGTCCACGACGCCGATCAGGCCCCCGATCTGCCTGCTCCGATGCACCTGCTGCAAACCGGACGGACCACCGACTGGGACCGCCACCTGATCGTCCGCAACGCCCCCGCCTTCGCCATTATCGGCGAACCCGTGACCCTGACTTTACGGGTCGAGGACACCGGAGCAGCCCCCACAGGTACCACAACCGCGCCGCTTGAGATTTCGGTCGACGGGGCCGAGCCAGAGCAATTTACCATCCCCATCGGTCTGGACGTGGAACTGCCGATCACGCTGCCCCATGGCGGGCGCAACGTCATCCAGTTCACCGTCCCCGAGGCCGAGGGCGAGCTGACCGACCGCAACAACACTGCCCTGATCCAGATGAACGGCGTACGGGACCGGCTGCGTGTTCTGCTCGTCTCGGGTGAACCGCATCCGGGCGGGCGCACATGGCGCAACCTGCTGAAATCCGACAGCTCGGTCGATCTGGTCCATTTCACCATTCTGCGCCCGCCCGAGAAACAGGACGGCGTACCGGTCGACGAACTCTCGCTGATCGCCTTTCCAACGCGCGAGCTGTTTCTGGAAAAGATCAACGATTTCGACCTGATCATCTTTGACCGCTACAAGCGGCGCGGCATCCTGCCTGCGATCTATCTGGACAATGTCACCAACTATATCGAAGGCGGTGGCGCGGTGCTGGTCAATGCCGGGCCGGATTTCGCAACTGCCGACAGTATCTTTCGGTCCCCGCTGGGTCCTATGATCCCTGCGCAACCCACCGCTCGTGTCATCGAGGAACGCTATGTGCCGATGGTCTCTGACCTGGGGGAGCGCCATCCGGTGACCACAGATCTGGGCGATGCGGAACACTGGGGCGCATGGCTGCGGCAGGTGGACGTGCGGCAACGGTCCGGCGAGATGCTGATGACCGGTGTTGATGACCGCCCGCTACTGGTGCTGGACCGTGTGGGCGAGGGGCGCGTGGCGCTGATTGCCTCGGATCACGCGTGGCTCTGGAGTCGTGGGTTCGAAGGCGGCGGCCCGCAGCTGGAACTGCTGCGCAGACTGGCCCATTGGATGATGAAAGAGCCGGAGCTTGAGGAAGAGGCCCTGTGGGCCGAGGCCAATGGCCAGTCGATGCGCATCATCCGCCAGACCCTCTCGGACGAGGTCGGCCCGGTCACCGTGACGCGCCCCAATGGCGACACGCTTGAGATCACGTTGGACGAGGTGTCCCCCGGTCGGTTCGAAGCGCAGTATTTCGGCCCCGAAATCGGTCTCTATCGCCTGCAGGAGGGTGAGCATTCGGCCGTCATCGGTCTGGGCCCGGCAGCCCCGAAAGAATTCGAACGCACCATCGCCACGGACGAGATTCTGGACCCGACGCTGGCCGCCCTGCGTGGCGGCACCATCCGCGTCGAAGACGGTCTGCCCGTGATCCGCAATGTGCGTGCCGGACGTCCCGCAGCCGGGCGCGGCTGGATCGGACTGACCCCGCGCAACGCCTATGAGACCCGCGATGTCACGCAGGCCGGATTGCTGCCTCCATGGCTCGTGCTGCTGCTGGCCGGTGGTTTCCTGCTGGGCGGTTGGCTGCGCGAGGGGCGGCACTAACCGCGTTTAAGCACTTTTTCACGCTCTGCCGCGATGCTGTGCCCGAAGCAGTGCGGAAAGTCTCATGAGTCTTGCGGAAAAACTGGCACAGGAACGGCGCGCGCGTCTGGCCGCTGAACGCCTGTTGCAACAAAAACAGGCCGAGTTGTCGGCGGCCAATCGCAAACTGGGCCGCCACGCCATCGCCCTGACCCGTCAGATCGATGAAACGCAGGCCGAGGTCGCAACGGTGCGTGTCGAGAACGAAAAGGTGAAATCCGACCTGACCGTGGCGAACGCCAAGATCGAGGTGGCGGAACGCCGCCTGTGGCACTCGATTCAGACCATCCCCGACGGGTTTGCCTTTTTCGATGGCAGCAACGCGCTGATCGGGGCCAATGCCGCGTATCTGAGCGTGTTTGACGGGCTGGAAGAGGTCGCGCCCGGTATCACTTATCCCCGCATTCTCGAAATTCTGACACATGAAGGGATCGTTGATATCGGTGCCGAGGCGATCGAATGCTGGCAGGCCCGCATGCTGGACCGCTGGGCGCAGCCGCACCCCGAGCCCGAGGTGATCCAGCTTTGGAACGGCCAGTATATACGCTTGATCGACCAGCGTGGCCATGGCGGCGATGTGCTGAGCCTGGCGCTGAACATCACCGCCTCGGTCAGGCACGAGGCTGAACTGAACGCCGCTCGCGAACGGGCCGAGGCCGCCAACCGCGCCAAATCCGCCTTCCTCGCCAACATGAGCCACGAGATACGCACGCCGATGAACGGCATTGTTGGCATGACCGAACTGCTGACCGAGACCCCGATGAACGAGGAACAACGGCTCTACGTCAACACGATCCGCAACTCGGGCGAGGCGCTGCTGGTCATCATCAACGACGTCCTGGATTATTCCAAGATCGAGGCCGACAAGCTGACCCTGCACCCCGAGCAATTCGATCTCGAACGCTGCATCCTTGAGGTGGCGATGCTGCTGCAGCCCAGTGTCCGCGATAAGGGGCTGACCCTGCTGGTGGATTACGACCTGTTCCTGCCCACGCTGTTTGTCGGCGATCCAGGGCGGATACGTCAGATTCTGACCAATCTGGTGGGTAATGCGGTCAAATTCACCACGACGGGCCATGTGCTGATCCGCGTCACCGGCGTGCCCGATGCAACCACGCAAATCTGCGATATCCATGTGGCCATCGAGGACACTGGCATCGGTATCGAGGCCGACAAGGTTGCCCATATCTTTGGGGAATTCAATCAGGTCGAAGACGCCCAGAACCGCCAATTCGAAGGCACCGGTCTGGGCCTGGCTATCACCAAACGCCTGATCACCATCATGGGCGGCAGCGTCTGGGTTGAAAGCGAGGCCGGGAAAGGCTCGTGCTTCGGGTTCCGCATCACTCTGCCCACAGCCGGGGGCCCTCAACCCTCCCCGCCCGATCTGGACGGGAAGTTGCGCCACGTTCTGGTGGTCGAGGATCTGGCGGTGAATCGCGCCATCCTGACCAAGCAACTGGGGCGCCTTGGCGCGCGCGTCTCGGTCTGCGCCACGGGGGCCGAAGCGCTGACGCAGGTGGATAATACCGTCGACATGATCCTGTGCGATCACGACCTGCCGGACATGGACGGGCTGGAATTGGCCACCACCCTGCGAGACAAGGGCTGGGGCGATGTGCCGATCGTGGTGATGTCCGCCAATCCCGGTGTCATCCACGCCGATCCGGCCCGGCACCTGATTGAAGGTGTGTTGCAAAAACCCATCCCAAGGGCCGAGCTTTACTCTCGCCTGACCGCTTTGGGTGCTCCGGCTTTCAAACCCACGCGCGAAGCCCCTCCGGAATCCGGCATAAAGCAACCGCAACAGGCCCCGCAGGATCAAAGGCTGATGCGCGTTCTCGCCGCCGAGGACAACCGGACCAACCAACTGATCCTGAAGAAGATGACAAAAGACCTGAACATCGACCTCAGATTCGTCTCTAACGGGCTCGAAGCGGTCAAACTCAGTGCCGAGTTCGACCCTGATCTGATCTTCATGGATATCTCAATGCCCAAGATGGACGGGAAAGAGGCAACCACCGAAATCCGCCGCCGCGAAATCGGAACCAACCGCCGTGTCCCAATCGTGGCCCTGACCGCGCACGCTATGGCCGGAGACGACCAGAGCATTCTGGCCGCGGGCCTTGATCACTACCTGACCAAACCACTGCACAAAACCCTGATCCATCAGATGATCCAAGATCACCACCCGGATGGCACCTACCCGATCATGGAATCCACGGAAACCACCAGCTAACCCAAAGCCCGAAGGACTATCCGTGGTCCCCCGCTTCATCTGGCCAAAAATATCCCGGGGAGTGCGAGGGGCTGGCCCCTCGCTCCGGCCCTCGCCAAAACTAACAAGGTTGACCGCGTCTATGCGCTATAGGGGCGCACAAACACCGGCTTATCGCTCTCAGACAGATCAGGACGATAGGCATAGCCCCCGGTGTCAAACTCCAGCAAACCCGAAGGGTCGGTCAATCGGCGCTGAATGACATAGCGCGCCATCGCGCCGCGTGCTTTCTTGGCAAAGAAACTCACGATCTTCGGGGTGCCGCCCTTGTCTTCCATGAACACCGGCGTGATCACTCGCAGTTTCAGCGCTTTGGGATCAACCGCGCCGAAATATTCCTGGCTGGCGCAATTGACCAAAATGTCCGAGCCGACCTCTTCGGCCTGCGCATTCAGCGCCTTGCTCAGCTGATCGCGCCAATATTCATACAGGTTCTTGCCACGGCGGGTCTTAAGTCTGCTTCCCATCTCCAGCCGATAGGGCTGAATTGCATCCAGCGGGCGCAGCACGCCATACAGCCCCGATAAAATACGCAGATGATCCTGCGCCCACGCCATTTCGTCCGCATCCAGCGAAGCCGCCTCAAGCCCCTGATAGGTGTCACCCGCAAAGGCCAGTGCGGCGGGACGTGTGGCCTCGGCCTCGGGCGCATCCGAGAAAGCGCGATACCGGTCGCGGTTCAGGCGCGCCAGATCGTCACTCAGATCCATCAGCTTTTTCAGATCACCGAGCGTCAGGTTGCGGGCGGTTTTCGACAGCCGGATCGCGTCATCCTGAAAATTGGGTTGCGTAACATCAACGTCGCGCTCGACCCAGTCCAGCCTTTTGGCCGGGGAAATCACTACCAGCATATCCGCCCTCGTTCCTTGCCTGATAAGCGGTATCTAGCCCGCTTGCCGCAGCACGTCCAGAAAGGCGGCGCCAAACCTTTCGTGACGCTGATCACCCAGCACCTGTTCCATCCTACGCGGGTCGTCGGGACGCAGTTGTGCGACCTTTGCCAACAGCGACGCCGAGCAGGTCAGCGGTTTGTCGATCCCTTCCGGTCCGCGCGCCAGGTCGTTCTGAACGGCCAGCAACTGATCATAGATGTCACCCTGTTCGCGCCCGGCCAGCTTGCGGCGGGCGGGGTGCAAGGCCTCGGCCTCTCCGGCGATCACCTCAAGGAAGGTATCGCCATAGCGTTCCAGTTTCTTCGCGCCCACGCCGCCGATCCGGGCCATGTCGTCCAATGTCATCGGGCGTTTCTCGGCCATTTCGATCAGGGTACGGTCGGGGAAGATGACATAGGCCGGAACGCGGGCGGATTCCGCCAGCGCGCGGCGTTTAGCTTTGAGCGCAGACAGCAGCGGCGCATCTTCTTCGGCGACCATCGCCTTCACCGCAGGGCGGCGGGTGGCTTTGCGGATCGTATCCTTGCGCAGGTTGATCTGGGCCTCGCCTTTCAGGATCGGCTTCGCGGCTTCGGTCATGCGCAGCGCACCGTGGCGGTCAGGGTCGGGACGGACCAGATCGTGGCCCATCATCTGCCGGAAAATCGCCTGCCATTGCGGGCGCGACCAGTCCTTGCCGATGCCCCATGTGGACAAGGCATCATGACGACGCGCGCGCACTTTGTCAGTTTCATTGGCCAACAGGATGTCGATCAGGTGTCCTGCACCAAACCATTCCTCGGTGCGCAGGATCGCGGAAAGCGCCATGCGGACGGGCGTGGTTCCGTCGAACACCTCGGGTGGGGTATCGCACAGATCGCATTTGCCACAAGGCTCGGTCTGCTCGCCAAAATATCCCAACAGCGTCTGACGGCGGCAGACCAACGCTTCGGCCAAACCGAGCAAGGCATTCAGGCGCGCATGATCGGCCATGCGCCGTTCCGGCGGGGCGAGGCCTTCGTCAATCTGAGAGCGTCGCAAACGGATATCGTCCGGTCCAAACAGGGTCAGCGTTTCTGCGGGTCCGCCATCGCGCCCGGCGCGTCCGATTTCCTGATAATAAGCCTCGATCGATTTCGGCAGATCCGCATGAGCGACCCAGCGGATATCTGGTTTGTCGATGCCCATGCCAAAGGCCACAGTGGCGACCACGATCAGGCCATCCTCGCGCGCAAAGCGGGTTTCGACGATGCGGCGATCCTCGGGGTCCATGCCGCCGTGATAGTGGCAGGCAGAATGACCCTCAGCGCGTAGCGCCTGCGCCAGCACCTCGGTCTTGTTGCGGGTGCCGCAATAGACGATGCCGGATTGACCTTTGCGGGCGGCGGCGAAATCGAGGATCTGTTTGCGTGGCCCGTCCTTGGCGGCAAAGGCCAGATGAATGTTGGGCCTGTCAAATCCGCGTAGGAACTTGCGCGGTGCTGAGCCGTCGAACAGTTTCTCGACTATCTCGTCCTGCGTTTCGCCGTCTGCCGTCGCGGTGAACGCGGCCAGAGGCACGTTCAGCGCGCGCCGCAGCTCTCCGATCCGCAGGTAGTCGGGGCGAAAATCATGGCCCCATTGGCTGACGCAATGCGCCTCATCGACGGCGATCAGGCTAACATTGATCCGCCGCAGCATACCCAAGGCCGACCCGGCAGCCAGACGTTCGGGGGCCATGTAAAGCAGTTTCAACCGCCCGGCCTCCAACGCCTCCCACACCGCATCGGTTTCTTCGGGCGTGTTGCCGGAGGTCAGAGCCCCGGCCTCAACCCCGGCCTCCTGCAGCCCCCGCACCTGATCGCGCATCAGGGCGATCAGCGGAGAGATCACTACCGTCACCCCGTCGCGCAGTAGCGCAGGCAGTTGAAAGCAAAGGGATTTCCCGCCGCCCGTGGGCATGATTGCCAACACGTTTTCACCCGCCGTCACGGCATCGACAATCTCTTCCTGCCCGGGCCGGAAGGCGTCGAATCCAAAGACGTCTCGCAACAAGGGTGCGGAGTCGAACATGCGTCGGAAGGCCCTGTATTAAGGTTTATCTGCTCTTAAGACAGAACCATCACATACTAAGATTTGGTGAACAAGTGGTCAGTAGAAATAGACCGCATTGTTGATCAGGATGATCCGCAGTGCATAGACCCCAATCAGCACCACCAGAGGTGTCAGATCCAGCCCGCCCATATTGGGCAGGATGCGGCGGATCGGGCCATAGATAGGCTCTAATATGCGGTTCAACCCGTACCAGATTTGCGCCACGAGTTGCTGATGCAGGTTCAGCACCTGAAAATTGATCAGCCAGCTCATGATCACATGGGCAAGGATGATGAACCAGACAATGTCCAGGATCAGCAGCAGGATTTGGATCAGCGACAGCATGGGCACTCCGTATCTTTGTTGGCTGAGACCTAAGCGCCGGGGCGGCAAAGAGCAAGAGCGGCGCACTCAGCGCTTGCGAAACTGCTCAAAGCTCCGTCTTATGAAGGCAACAAAAACAGGGGCAGAGATGGCAGAGATTTCCAAGCGCAAGCGTATTTGGGGCTGGTGGTTCTTCGACTGGGCCAGTCAGCCGTTTCATACTCTGCTGGTGACGTTTGTCTTTGGCCCCTATTTCGCCGGGGTGGCGGCGCAATACTATGCAAATACCGGGTTAGACACTGAAACCGCCGCCGCGCAGGCGCAAACGGTCTGGGCGAACTGCCTGACCATCACCGGGCTGATCATTGCCTTTGGCGCGCCGTTTCTGGGGGCGATGGCGGATGTATCGGGGCGGCGCATTCCCTGGATTTTTGGCTTTTCGGTCATGTACGCGGTGGGCTCAGCCGCACTGTGGTACACGCTGCCCGACGGCTCGAATATGTGGCTGATGCTATCGGCCTTTGGTCTGGGCTTTGTGGGTGCGGAATATGCGCTGATCTTCATCAATTCTCAGCTGCCTGACCTTGGGGATGACAGCGAAGTGGGTGAGATTTCGGGCTCGGGCTTTGCCTTTGGCTATTTCGGCGGGCTGATTTCACTGGCGATCATGCTGACGCTGTTTGTCGAACAGCCCAATGGCAAGACGCTGATCGGGATCGCGCCGATCTTTGGGCTGGATGCGGCCGCGCAAGAGGGTACGCGCTTTGTCGGGCCGTTCACGGCGGGCTGGTTCGTGCTGTTCATGGTGCCCTATTTCCTTTGGGTGCGCGATGACCCGGACACCCAGAAACAGGGCAGCGTGGGTGAGGCGTTGCGGCTGCTCGGTAAATCCGTGGCTGCGCTGCGCCACCGAGTCAGTCTGGCCAGCTATCTGGGCTCGTCCATGTTCTACCGCGACGCGCTGAACGGGCTTTACAGTTTCGGCGGAGTCTATGCGCGACTGGTGCTGGAATGGGATCTGATCAAGATCGGCGTGTTCGGGATTGTCAGCGTTCTGGCCTCGGCCGTCTTTGCATGGGTCGGAGGCAAGCTGGATCGAAAATTCGGCCCTAAACCGGTCATTCTGGTGTCGATCTGGGTGCTGATCTTTGTTTGCATCACCGTGGTGTCGATGGACCGAACGCAGGTCTTTGGCCTGTCGCTGCCGGCGGGGTCGAGCCTGTCGGATTTGGTATTCTTCGGCTGCGGCGTTCTGATCGGCGGGATGGGCGGTATCCTGCAATCCTGCAGTCGCTCGATGATGGTGCGCCATACCGATCCCGCGACCCCGGTCGAAAGCTTTGGCCTTTACGGCCTGTCGGGCCGGGCTACCGCTTTTGCAGCGCCGATGCTGATCGGCATCGCGACCGCGGCCACCGGCAGCGCACGGCTGGGGGTGTCACCGATCATTCTGTTGTTTATTCTGGGCCTATTCCTGATGCGCTGGGTGAAACCGGAAGGGGATCAGAGCAGATGATTATATTACGTTTTTTGGCCGTTCTGGCCGCAATGACACTGGCTGGTACAGCCACGGCTCAGCCCCTGGCCAAGCAACTGTTCGGGGCGCAAAAGGCAGGGTCGCAGCAAAAATCAGCCGCGTTCGGCAGTTATTCGCGCGGTTGCGCCGCCGGGTCGGTGCAACTGCCTGAGACGGGACCCACATGGCAGGCCATGCGCCTGTCACGCAACCGCAACTGGGGGCATCCGCAGGCGATCGATTACGTGCAGGACCTTAGCCGGTTCGCGGCGAAACAGCCCGGATGGAATGGTCTCTATATCGGAGATATCAGCCAACCGCGGGGCGGGCCGATGACCTCGGGTCATCGTTCGCACCAACTGGGGCTTGATATCGATATCTGGATGCTGCCGGGCGACAATATGCGTCTTTCCCGCAAGGCGCGCGAAAATATCTCGTCCATTTCCCTGCGTCGCGCCAATGGGGCCTACGTGAACGGCAATTGGACCAAGCAACACCATGCTGTGCTGCGCGAAGCGGCCAAGGACAAGCGTGTGGCGCGGATTTTTGTCTTTCCCGGTGCCAAGGTGCAGATGTGCAATGATGAGACCGGCAACCGTGCTTACCTGCGCAAAATCAGGCCATGGTGGGGGCATCACTATCATTTCCATGTCCGTCTGAAGTGTCCCAAAGGGTCGCGCGGATGCGTCAATCAGGATGCGCCGCCCAAAGGTGATGGCTGTGCAGAGGCGCAGCAATGGGTGAAGAATATCCTCAACCCGCCGCCACCGGATCCGAACGCGCCGCCACCGAAGAAACGCAGCGAATATCGTCTGGCTGACCTGCCGCAGCAATGCACTGCCGTTTTGCAGTCCAACTGATCGCGGCGCTGCTGCTGGCTGGTTCTGCGGGCGCTGTCGACCGCAGGCCCGCGACGCATCTGAGCAGTTTCACCTGGCACCACCCCGCTGACTGGTTTGGCGGCTTCTCCGCCCTCCATATCTCGGAGAATGGCCGGCAGATGATCGTGCTGAGCGACCGCGCGGTGCTTGTTCAGGCCCGTATTGATCGTGATGATCAGGTCTCGGGCGTGCAGGTGCAGGGGCATTGGCCCGTTTTGTCCAGCCAAGGCCGTCGGCTACCGGGCTACGTGGGGGATTCCGAAGGAATCGCGGTTGCCCCTGACGGCGGCATCTACATTTCGTTCGAGGGCGTCCACCGGGTAGCACGCTACGCCGCCCCCGGGGACCGGGCCCGTGTTCTGCCAAGGCCCCGCGAATTCCGTCAGCTTGACGGCAACGGATCCCTCGAAGCACTAGCCATCGATGCTGCAGGGCGCGTGTATACGCTGCCCGAGGAAAACCGGACCAGACAGGGCGCCATCCCGGTCTATCGCTGGGACGGCACCCGCTGGTCGACCCCTTTCGTGCTGCCGCCGCGTGGCAGTTTCCGACCTGTTTCGGCTGATTTCGGCCCAGATGGGCGGTTTTATCTGCTGGAACGCGCGGTGTCGGTGACCGGTTTCCGATCCCGCCTGCGCCGCTGGCAGATCGCCGACGACGCCCCCCATGCCGAAGAAACCCTGTTCGAGACCACAACCGGCACCCATGACAACCTCGAAGGCCTGTCGGTTTGGCGCGACGATCAGGGCCGTTTGCGGGCCACCATGATCTCGGACGACAACTTCCTGACCCTGCAACGGACCGAACTGGTGGAATATCTGCTGCCCGATTGACAGGGCGCGGCCAAAGGTCTAAACGCACGGCCTGCCTTGGGACGATCCCTTGGCCAAGTCGCCGCTACCTTGTCAAAACGGGCATCAAAACATGCAACGCAGCTTTATTCCCGGCATTCTTGCCATGGCCGCCATCGTCGTGGCCTCGAACATCTTGGTCCAATTCCTGATCTTTGACGGGCTGTTGACCTGGGGTGCCTTCACCTATCCGCTGGCCTTTCTGGTCACCGACATCATGAACCGCGTCTATGGCGTGGCCACCGCCCGCAAGGTGGTGTTTGCAGGTTTCATCACCGGCATCATCTGTTCGCTGATCGGCAGCCAGATCATGCTGCAGGGCGACGGCTTCACCTATGCCGCCGTGCCGCTGCGCATCGCCGTGGCATCCGGCACTGCCTTCCTAATCGCGCAACTGACGGACGTGACCGTGTTCAATTCGCTGCGCGGGGGCCGCTGGTGGCGCGCGCCGCTGGTCTCGACACTGGTCGGCTCGGCACTGGATACCGCGATCTTCTTCACGCTGGCCTTCTCGGCCTCGGTCACCTTCTTCGGCGCAAACGCCGATGCCGCGATCAACTGGGCGTGGGAGCCGGTGCCGTTTATGCTGTCTGGCCCGATGGTACCGCTGTGGGTGACACTGGCATTTGCAGACTGGCTGGTGAAACTGTCGCTGGCGCTCATCGCCCTGATCCCCTTCAAGGTCATTGTCGCCCGTTTGACGGCCGTACAGCCCGCATAAAAAAGTTCTTTGAGAATGGCGCATCTTGTGTCACCATCCTTCTCAACCGCAACAGATAGAAAAGGAGGTGATCCAGTGTCGAGAAAGAGATTGGAGAGAGGTGTCGGAACAACCGGGGGGATCGCCTGCTAGGGCAGCCCTTGGCGGAGCACTCGCTCTGGCTGGTCGATTGATCTAACCGACCCGACCTCCTGAACTTTCGAAGGGCCGTCCCGCCGGGGCGGCCCTTTTTGTTTCTACCCACGCCGGTTAAGGTCGCGCCTATGTTGCACATCACCGACGATATCGCCCTGCAAGACTGGGAAATGACGGAAAGCTTCGTGCGGTCGTCCGGCCCCGGCGGGCAGAATGTGAACAAGGTTTCGACTGCCGTCGAACTGCGGTTCGAAGCCGCGCGCTCACCCTCCTTGCCCGACCCGGTGAAATCGCGGCTGAAACGTCTGGCCGGTCGCCGCTGGACCAAGGACGGCGCGATCATCATACAATGCGAGGAAACCCGGTCTCAGGCCCGCAACCGCGAGATCGCTCGTGCCCGTCTGGCCGAATTGATCACCCGTGCATTGGTCAAACCCAAGCGCAGGATCGCGACCAAGCCGACCTATGGATCCGTCAAACGGCGGCTTGCGGCGAAAAAGGCGCGCGGAGACGTCAAGGCGCTGCGGGGCAAAGTCTCGGAAGAATAATCTGGTAACTTTGCGCGGCCTTGCTAGTCTGACCCCGGCAAGGGAGAGCAAGATCATGAGGTTAGAGGGCAAAACCGCAATCGTCACCGGCGGTGCGTCTGGTTTCGGGGCAGGTATCGCGCAGAAATTCCTGACCGAAGGGGCCAGCGTGATGATTGCTGATATCAACGGCGACGCCGCGCAGGATATGGCCGCTCAGTTGGGCTCGAACGCCATCGCGCAGCAGGTGGATGTGGGCGACAGGGCCTCGGTTCAGGCGATGGCCGACGCAGCCTATGCCGCCTATGGCCAACTCGACATTCTGGTCAACAACGCGGGCGTCACCCATCTGCCGACCCCGCTGGAAGACGTCAGCGAGGACGATTTCGACCGCGTCTTTACCGTGAACATGAAATCCGTCTACCTGACCGCCCGCGCCTTTGTCCCCCACATGAAAGCGCGCGGCGCAGGTGCGATCCTGAACGTGGCCTCCACGGCGGGCCTGTCGCCGCGCCCCAATCTCAACTGGTATAACGCCTCCAAAGGCTGGATGATCACGGCGACAAAAACCATGGCCGTCGAACTCGCCCCCTCGGGTGTCCGGGTCAACGCCATCTGCCCGGTGGCGGGCGAAACCCCGCTGCTCAAATCCTTCATGGGCGAGGACACCCCCGAAATCCGGGCCAAATTCCTGTCGACCATCCCGCTGGGCCGCTTCTCCACCCCCGAAGACATGGCCAACGCCGCCCTGTTCCTGTGCTCGGACGAAGCCAGCATGATCACCGGCACAGCCCTAGAGGTGGACGGTGGCCGCTGTATCTGATCCATCCTTCATCTGGCCAAAAATATCCCCGCCGGAGGCAGCGCGCGCCAGCGCGCTCCCCCGCCAACGCCAAAGACCGACATGACCCCCGGACCGCGAAACCTGATCACCGATATCCCCGGCCTCAAGGTCGGCAACGCACAGGATGATGGGCTCAAATCCGGCACCACCGTCCTGACCGCAGACCAGCCCTTTGCCGCCTCGGTGCATGTGATGGGCGGTGCGCCCGGAACGCGTGAAACCGACCTGTTGGCCCCCGATAAATCGGTCGACCGGGTGGACGCCATTGCCCTCTCGGGTGGCTCGGCCTTTGGGCTCGACGCCTGTTCCGGCGTCTCGGATGCGCTGCGAGCCGACGGGCGCGGGTTTCAGGTGGGCCCGGCCATCGTTCCCATCGTGCCGGGTGCGATCCTGTTCGACCTTCTCAATGGTGGCGACAAGTCTTGGGCCGACAATCCCTACCGCGCGCTGGGCAAGGCGGCCTATCTGGCGGCCGCACAACAGTTTGAATTGGGCACCGCCGGGGCGGGCACCGGAGCCTTGGCTGCGATGCACAAGGGCGGTTTGGGCTCGGCCTCGCTGGTGCTGGACGATGGCATCACGGTGGGTGCTCTGGTCGCGGCCAACCCTCTGGGCAGCGTGACTACCCCCGGCGACCGCCATTTCTGGGCGGCGCCGTTCGAGATTGATGCCGAGTTCGGCGGTCTTGGACCTGACCCAGCGTCGAACCTTGGTCATGTACAGCCCAGCCGCAAGGCGCAGGCCATGCATCCGGCCCCGCCGGATCGCACCAACACCACCATCGCCATAGTTGCAACCGACGCCGCCCTGTCCAAGCCGCAATGTCAGCGCCTGGCCATGGCGGCCCATGACGGCATCGCCCGGGCCATCGTTCCCGCCCACACGCCGGGGGACGGAGATCTTGTCTTCGGGGTCAGCACAGGCGGGCGCACCGCCGATCCCGGCGCGATGGCGATGATCGGTCATGCCGCATCGATCTGCCTTGCTCGGGCGATCGCCCGCGCTATCTTTCTGGCCACCCCGGCGCCCGGCGACCTGTTGCCCTGCTGGTCGCAGGTCCATGACATAAGTTAAGGACGACCGGAACAGGTCTGTGACACAGTGCCCTCGCGCGGCAATCTGCGCGTTGACTCTCTGCTGCGGCGACGGTCCATTCGGCGCAGCCAATTCGTATCGGAGCAAAAAGCTATGAATCGTATCCTCGCCACCGCAATTGCCGGCCTGCTGGCCCTTCCTGCCTATGCCGAAGGTGACGCAGAAGCGGGCAAGAAAGCCTTCAACAAATGCAAATCCTGCCACATGATCGCCGATCCCGCCGGTGAGGTCATCGTCAAGGGCGGCAAGACCGGCCCGAACCTTTATGGAATCGCTGGCCGCACCGCGGGAACCGTCGAAGGGTTCAAATACGGCGACAGCATCGTGGCAGCCGGTGAGAACGGTCTGGTCTGGGATGAAACCACATTCGTGGAATATGCGCAGGACCCCAAGGCCTTCCTGAAAACCTATCTGGATGACACCGCCGCCAAATCCAAGATGACCTTCAAGCTGAAGAAGGGTGGCGAGGACGTCTATGCCTATATCGTAAGCGTCTCGGGCGAATAACACCCGCAGGCAAACCCTGTTGTCAGGTGCAAAAGGCCGCAGTCCCTGCGGCCTTTCGTGCGATTGATCCGAACCTGCATCAACGCCACTCTGGGATCACGGCAGCAAGGTGCGGACCCAGACGGTCCAGCGACAACAGGAGACGACAGATGGGCATCATGATCCCGGCCTGGGTCGAGGGCGAACTGGCCCCGGTCGACAAGCTGGAGGCGCATGAAAAGGGCCTGAAACACAAGGCGGTTTCGGTCTTTCTGGTTCGCGGTACCGAGATTTTGCTGCAGCGTAGGGCGCTGGGCAAATATCACACGCCGGGCCTATGGGCGAATACCTGCTGCACCCATCCGGACTGGAACGAAAGCGCTTCGGCTTGCGCGGTACGGCGTCTGCGCGAAGAGTTGGGAATTACCGGGCTCTATCCCGAATACCGGCACCGGCTGGAATATCACGCGGATGTCGGCAACGGGCTGGTCGAGAATGAGGTGGTCGACGTCTTCCTCGCCCATGTGCGCGGGTCATTGAAAATCGAGCCTAATCCGGACGAAGTGATGGAGATTCGCTGGATCGACTACCACGATCTGCTGGCCGAGGTGCAGCGTCACCCGACACGCTTTACGCCGTGGCTGAAGATTTACCTGCATAATCACGCCGACACGATCTTTGGCCCGGACCTGATTATTTCGGCCAAGTCCTGACCCCGTCTTGCATGGGGCGCCGAAGCGGCCTAAATCAACGCCCCATGGCCAAGCAGAAGACAGACCCGAATTACAAGGTGATCGCCGAAAATCGGCGCGCGCGCTTCGATTACGCGATCGAAGACGATATCGAGTGCGGCATCGTGCTGGAAGGGTCCGAGGTCAAGTCTCTGCGCGCGGGCGGGTCGAACATCGCTGAAAGCTATGCTTCGGTCGATGGCGGAGAGCTGTGGCTGATCAACAGCTATATCGCGCCCTATGAACAGGCGAAGGTGTTCAAACATGACGAACGCCGCCGCCGCAAGCTGCTGGTGTCACGCAAGGAATTGTCGACCCTGTGGAATGCAACTCAGCGCAAGGGCATGACGTTGGTGCCGCTGGTGCTGTATTTCAACCACAAGGGTCGGGCCAAGCTAAAGATCGGCATCGCCAAGGGCAAGAAGCTGCACGACAAGCGCGAGACGCAGGCCAAGCGCGATTGGTCACGCCAAAAGCAGCGCCTGATGAAAGATCACAGCTGATCCTTCCTCTGCCTCAGAACGCCATCGCTGCCTGAACCGCCCGCTGCCAGCGGGCATAAGCGGCGTCGCGCTCTGTCTGGGTCATTTCCGGCTCGAACCGGCGGTCCAGATCCCAGGTTGCTGCAAAACCGGCCTGATCGGGGTAGATGCCGGCTTTCATCCCGGCCAGCCACGCAGCCCCCAAAGCCGTGGTCTCCTGCATCACGGGGCGATCGACCGCCGCGCCCAGATAATCGGCCAGCCCCTGCATCGCCCAGTCCGACGCGCTGGCCCCGCCATCCACGCGCAGGGTGACATCGGTCTCGGCCCCCCAATCGCCCTGCATGGCGTGCCACAGATCGCGGGTCTGGAAGGCGATACTTTCGAGCGTCGCCTTGGCGAATTCCGCCCGGCCCGAGTTGCGCGTCAGGCCAAACACGGCCCCCCGGCAATCTGGCTGCCAATAGGGCGCGCCAAGACCGGTGAAGGCGGGCACCAGCACGACGTGCTGATTGGGGTCAGCCTGTTGCGCCAGCTCTCCGCTTTCGGGGGCTGATGCGATGATCTGCAGCGCGTCCCGCAGCCACTGCACCGCAGCCCCGGCAATGAAGATCGAGCCTTCAAGCGCATAGCTGCGCTTCCCGTCCAACTGATAGGCAATCGTGGTCAGCAGACGGTTTTGCGAGATCACCGGCTGGGCCCCGGTGTTCAGCAAGGCAAAACAGCCGGTCCCATAGGTCGATTTCATCATCCCCGGCTTGAAACAGGCCTGCCCGATGGTGGCCGCCTGTTGATCGCCCGCGACGCCCAGAATGGGGATATTCCCCTCAAACAGGGTCGTATTCCCAAAGTCTGACGCGCAATCCTGCACCTTCGGCAGCAGGGTCATGGGGACGTCCATCAGGTCGCAGATCTCGGCGCTCCATTCACCTTTGTGGATGTCGAACAGCAGGGTGCGGGCGGCGTTGGTGGCATCGGTGGCGTGGACCCGGCCCTCGGTCAGGCGCCAGATCAGGAAGGTGTCGATGGTGCCGAACAGCAATTCTCCGGCGGCGGCGCGGTCGCGGGCCCCGGGGACGGTATCCAGCAACCATTTGACCTTGGTGCCCGAGAAATACGGATCCAGCAGCAGCCCCGTTTGCGCGGTCACGTCATCCTCGCAGCCCGCCTGTTTGTAACGGGCGCAAATCTCGGCGGTGCGGCGGTCCTGCCAGACAATCGCGTTGTGAATGGGCTGGCCGGTGACGCGGTCCCAGATCACAGTGGTTTCACGCTGGTTGGTGATGCCGATCCCGGCGATCTGATCAACAGAGACGCCGGTTGTCTTGATCACCTCGCGGCAGACATGCAGAACGCTGTTCCAGATATCCTCGGGGTCGTGTTCGACCCAGCCTTCCTGCGGGAAATGCTGCGGAAACTCTTGCTGCGCCGTGCCGACACGTTGCATCTGCGCGTCAAACAGAATGGCACGCGACGAGGTCGTGCCCTGATCAATGGCCAGAATATAGGTCATGCCCGCACTGCTCCTGCATTGGTTTTGCGGGACTTTAGCGCAAACAGTGGCGCCGGGGCCAGAGTGTTCAGGCCGGAATGTTGTCGATCAGCCGAACCCCGTCGGCCCAGGCCGCCACGAACAGCCGCGCGGGACGATCTGCATGGGTCAGTGGCTCTAACGTGTCGGCGCAGCGCAGTTGGATATACTCAACATCCGCAAAACCGGCGGCCAGCAGATCGATGCGCGCCTGCGCGGCCAGCGCCTTGAAACCGGCCCCATTTGCCAGAGATTCGGCCAGCGTGCGCATGATGTGGTGCTTTTCGGCGGCAATCCGCAACCCCTCGGCCGAGAGCCTCTGATTGCGCGACGACATCGCCAGCCCGGAAGGCTCGCGCACGGTGGGACAACCGATCACTTCGATGGGGATGTCCAGATCGCGCGCCATGCGCCGCACGACCATCAGCTGCTGATAGTCTTTTTCGCCGAAATAGGCTCGATCCGCCTGCGACTGCAGGAACAGCTTGGCCACAACCGTGGCCACGCCGTCGAAATGGCCGGGGCGGAATTCGCCCTCCATCACATCGGTCAGCCCGGCGACCGAGACGGTGGTGGCGAAGCCCTGCGGGTAGATCTCATCCGGGTCGGGAACATAGATCGCGTCGACCTGATAGGGGGCCAGTTTTTCGGCATCGTCATGTTCGGTGCGGGGGTAACTGGCCAGATCTTCGGGGTTGTTGAACTGCTTGGGGTTCACAAAGATCGTGACGATGACGCGATCCGTGCCCGCTTTGGCTGCCTCGACCAGCGACAGGTGCCCCTGATGCAGGGCCCCCATGGTTGGGACCACACCGATCGAGGCACCGCCCCGATGCCAGTCGGCGGTCAGCGCGCGCAGATCGGCCAGCTTGCGCAGGATCGGCGCGCTCATGACTTGCTGCCTTTGGCAGGGGCCTGATCTGCAAAAACATGCTCATCAGCCGGGAAGCTGCGGGTACGGACCTCTGCCGCGTATTCCGCGATGGCCGCTTCGGCCTGCGGCCCGAGATCGGCATAGCGTTTGACGAATTTCGGTTTGAACGCGGTGAAAAAGCCCAGCATGTCGTCGACCACCAGAATCTGGCCGTCGCATCCTACTGATGCACCGATACCGATGGTTGGGATCGAAACCTCACGCGTGATCCGGTCAGCCAAGCCTTGCGGAATCTTCTCTAACACGACCGAAAACGCACCCGCCTCAGCCACCGCGCGGGCGTCGGCCAGCACGGTCTCGGCCTGTTCATCGCGGCCCTGCACCTTGTAGCCACCCAGCGTGTTGATCGATTGCGGCGTCAGGCCGATATGGGCCATCACCGGGATGCCGCGATTGACGAGAAAGCGGATGGTCTCGGCCATCTCAACGCCGCCTTCCAGCTTGACTGCGCCCGCGCCGGTTTCTGACATCAGCCGGGCCGCGTTGCGGAAGGCCTGCGCTTGGTCGTGCTCATAGCTGGCAAAGGGCATGTCGATGACCATCATCGCACGCTCCAGCCCGCGGGCGACGGCTTGACCGTGCAGGATCATCATTTCCATCGTCACGCCCAACGTCGAGGTCAGCCCGTGCAGCACCATGCCGACGCTGTCCCCGACCAGAACAAAGTCGCAATGGGCGTCCATCAGCCGGGCCATCGGCGTGGTATAGGCGGTCAGCGAAACCAGCGGAGCACCGCCTTTGCGGGCGCGGATGTCCTGGGCGTTGGGGGCTGTTTTGCGGGCTGTGGCGCTCATGCTTGGTCCTTGCGGGGGTCATGTTGCAGCGCGGCATAACAGATCGAAACAGGTCTGAGGAACCCCGGTTGCGCGAACATTTCCTTGATTGACCTTGGGTTTAAAGGGACATTGGTCCTCGAATGGCCCAAAAAACAACGGGCCACGCATCATCAGCGGGGAGAGATTTACATGACACAGCAGACGTTTCGGTCCTTTGCGTCGGTTCTGGCAGTTGTTGCAGGGCTGATTGGCGGCCCGGCGCTGGCCAAATCCGACATCACCATCGCCATGCAGCTTGAACCGCCGCATCTGGACCCCACCAGCGCCGCAGCTCAGGCGATTGATTCGGTGGTCTACACCAACATCTTCGAAGGCCTGACCCGGTTCATGGGCGATGGGTCTGTGGTGCCCGCCCTGGCCGAAAGCTGGGAAATCTCGGACGATGGAAAGGTCTATACCTTCACGTTGCAGGATGGCGTTACCTTCCACGACGGCAGCACCATGGATGCTGAGGACGTCAAGTTCAGCCTCGACCGCGCCCGCGCCGAAGACAGTGCCAACGCGCAAAAGGCGCTGTTTGCCGGGATCGAAAGCGTCGAGGTCGTGGACCCGCTGACCGTCAAGGTCACGCTGGCGGAACCCAACGGCAATTTCCTGTTTAACCTGGCCTGGGGCGATGCCGTGATTGTCGCGCCCGAAAGCATCGAGACTATCAAGACCAACCCGGTGGGCACCGGGGCTTATACCTTTGGCGACTGGGTTCAGGGCGACAGCATCACCCTGAACCGTAATCCCGACTATTGGGGCGATCAGCCCAGTTTAGAGACTGCGACGTTCAAATTCATCTCGGACCCGACAGCTGCCTTCGCCGCCATGATGGCCGAGGATGTCGATGTGTTCGACAATTTCCCCGCGCCGGAAAACCTGCCCCAGTTCGAGGCCGATCCGCGCTTTCAGGTGCTTGTCGGCTCGACCGAAGGCGAGACGATCCTGTCCACCAACAACAAACAGGCCCCGTTCGACGATATCCGCGTGCGGCAAGCGCTGGCCCACGCAATTGACCGGCAGGCCATCGTCGATGGTGCGATGTTCGGCTATGGCACCCCTATTGGCACGCATTTCGCACCGCATAACCCGGCCTATGTCGATCTGACCGGCCAATCCGCATATGACCCCGACAAGGCCCGCGCGCTGCTGGCCGAGGCCGGGTTCGCCGACGGGTTCGAGACCACGCTGCACCTGCCGCCGCCCTCTTACGCCCGCCGTGGTGGTGAGATCATTGCCGCGCAACTGGCCGAGGTCGGCATCACCGCCGAGATCATCAATGTCGAATGGGCGCAATGGCTGGAATCGGTGTTCAAGGGCAAAGAGTTCGGCCTGACCATCGTCAGCCATACCGAGCCTATGGATATCGGCATCTACGCCCGGCCTGATTATTACTTCCAATATGACAGCACCGATTTTCAGGCGCTGATGGACACGCTGAATTCCACCACCGACCCGGACGAGCGCGCCCGCCTGATGGGCGAGGCGCAGCGGCTGATCTCGAACGATTATGTCAACGGCTACCTGTTCCAGCTGGCCAAGCTGGGGGTCGCCCGCGCCGGGGTGCAGGGCCTGTGGGAAAACGCGCCAACGGCTGCCATCGACCTGACCGCGATCAGCTGGAGCGAATAGGCCCGATTGGGCGGGTCTTAACGCTGGACCCGCCCCACGCGCATCCCTAACGTGGCTTTGATGCTTCGTTACGCCCTCAAACGTTTGATATCATTGCTTGTCAGCCTCGCGGTTGCCTCGGTGGTGATTTTCGCGGTGATCGAGGTTGCACCCGGCGATCCGGCCTCGTTCATGCTGGGGGTGAATGCGCAGCCCGACACGCTGGCCGCGCTGCGGGCCGAGCTGGGGTTGGATGTGCCCAAGACACAGCGCTATCTGAACTGGGTTTCGGGGATGCTGGTTGGGGATTTCGGCACCTCCTACACCTATCGTACGCCGGTGGCGCAGATGATCAGCGACCGGCTGTGGGTGTCGCTACCGCTGGCGCTGTATGCGCTGACATTATCGACGCTGATTGCCTTGCCCGCCGGGATCTATGCTGCCGCACGCCGGGGCAAACCGGGGGATGTGGCCGTGATGGGGGCCACCCAGCTGGGCATCGCAGTGCCGAATTTCTGGTTCGCCATGATGCTGGTGCTGATCTTTGCCATCAACCTGCGTTGGTTCAACGCCGGCGGGTTCGCGGGCTGGGACAATGGCCTTTGGACCGGCCTGCATTCCCTGACCCTGCCCGCTATCGCGCTGGCCCTGCCGCAGGCCGCGATTCTGGCGCGGGTGATGCGGTCATCGTTGCTGGATATTTTGGGCGAGGATTTCATGCGCACCGCCCGCGCCAAGGGTCTGACCCGCCGTCAGGCACTGTGGCGGCATGGGGTGCGCAACGCGCTGATCCCGGTGCTGACCATCATCGGTTTGCAGTTTTCCTTCCTGCTGGCCGGGGCGATCATCATCGAGCAGGTGTTCTACCTGCCCGGTCTCGGGCGACTGGTGTTTCAGGCCATCTCGGCCCGTGACCTGATCGTAGTGGAATCGGTGGTGATGTTGCTGGTCTTTGCGGTGATCACTGTGAATTTCCTTGTCGATCTCGCCTATGCTGCCGTCGACCCTAGGTTGAGGGGCCGGACATGAGCCGCAACCTGATCCTGGGCGCGGCGCTGTCGTCGCTGGTGCTGCTTGCGGCGCTGGTGTCCTTTGTCTGGACGCCCTACGATCATGCGGCGTTGAACATCCCCGCCAAGCTGCAGCCGCCCAATGCACAGCACTGGTTCGGCACGGATCATTTCGGGCGCGATATGTTCTCGATGATCATGGTCGGCGCGCGGACGTCTATCGCTGTGGCGCTGGTCGCGGTGGGGATCGGTATCGGCATCGGCGTACCGCTGGGCCTGACCGCTGCCGCGCGCAAGGGGTCGTGGCTGGACGAGGTCATCATGCGCGGCAATGATCTGGTCTTTGCCTTCCCCTCGTTGGTCATTGCCATCCTGATCACCGCCGTTTTCGGGGCAGGCGCCATAAACGCCATCATCGCCATCGGCATCTTCAACATCCCGGTCTTCGCCCGCATCACCCGGGGCGCCGCGCTGTCTCTGTGGGAGCGTGAGTTCATCCTTGCCGCCCGTGTCGCAGGCAAGGGCGCGGCGCGGATTTCGGCGGAACATATCCTGCCCAATGTCGCCAATCTGCTGATCGTGCAAGGCACCATCCAGTTCTCGTTGGGGATACTGGCCGAGGCTGGCCTGTCCTATGTCGGCCTCGGCGCGCAGCCTCCGACGCCCAGCTGGGGCAGGATGCTGGCCGACGCGCAGACAATGGTCAGTTTTGCCCCGCATTTGGCTCTGATTCCGGGGTTTGCGATCATTGTCACGGTGCTGGGCCTGAACCTGTTGGGCGATGGGTTGCGCGACTGGCTGGATCCCCGCATTCGGGTGGCCCGCGCATGAGCTTGCTGCAGATCGAAGACCTGTCGCTGACGATCCACGGCGCGCCGATCCTGAGCCGGGTCAGCCTGTCCATCGCACCCGGCCAGATCGTCGCCGTCACGGGGGAAAGCGGCTCCGGCAAGTCGATGACCGCGCTGGCGGTGATGCAGCTGCTGCCCAACGGGGCGCAGACACAGGGCGCGGTACGGTTGGACGGGCAGGACCTGCTGGCCGCGTCCGAGTCGCAGATGTGCGCCCTGCGTGGGGCCTCGGTGGGCATGGTGTTTCAGGAACCGATGACGGCCCTGAACCCGGTCAAGACCATCGGCGATCAGGTGACCGAAACCATCCTGATCCACAAGGCCATGCCCGCCCCCGCCGCGCGTCAGCGCGCGCAAGAGGTCCTGACCCGGGTCGGCCTACCCCCAGACCGCTTCCCCCTGTCTCGCTATCCGCACGAGTTGTCGGGCGGGCAGCGTCAGCGGGTGGTGATCGCCATGGCCATCGCCCTGCGCCCCCGCTTGCTGATCGCGGACGAGCCGACAACCGCGCTGGACGTCACCACGCAGGCGCAGATTCTGGACCTGCTCAAGGGGCTGGTGACGGAATACGGCATGGGCCTGCTGATGATCACCCATGATCTGGCGGTGGTTGCGGATATGGCCGATCAGATCGTTGTGATGCGCCGGGGCGAAGTGGTCGAGACCGGCGCCACCGACCATCTGCTGCGCCACATGCAGCACCCCTATACCCGGATGCTGTTCAAGGCGTCGGACCATCAGGTCGCCCTGCCAGACCCGACGCAGCCGCGCCCGCTGCTGCAGGTTGAGGATGTGGTGCGCGCATACCGTCTGCCCCGCACCGGGCTGTTCGCCCGACCGGGTCACCACCGCGCCGTGGACGGGGTCAGCTTTACTCTGAACAAGGGAGAACGTCTGGGTCTGGTCGGAGAGTCCGGCTGTGGTAAATCGACCCTAACGCGGGCAATTCTGGGGTTGGAAGACGTGCAGGCTGGCCAGATCCAGCTGGACGGTCAGCCGGTTTTCTCGGGCCACACGCCCAATCTGGCGGTGCGCCGCAAGATGCAGGTTGTGTTCCAGGACCCGTTCGGCAGCTTCAACCCCCGCCACCGCGTCGCCCGCCTGATCACCGAACCGTTTCACCTGCTGGATAAGCCGCCCATCGGGTCCGAACGGCAGGACCGGATCGCCGAAATGCTGATCGCCGTCGGCCTCGGCCCCGACGATGCGAACAAGTACATCCACGAATTCTCGGGCGGCCAACGGCAGCGTATCGCCATCGCCCGCGCCCTGATCATCCGCCCCGAACTGATCCTGTTTGACGAGGCGGTCTCGGCGCTGGATGTTTCGGTCCGGGCGCAGATTCTCGATCTGCTGGCCGAGCTGTGCGCCACCTATGATCTGACCTATCTGTTCATCAGCCATGACCTGAGCGTGGTGCGCACCATCACCGACCGCGTCATGGTGATGCGCGCCGGGCGGATCGTGGAACAAGGCGCAACCGAGGCCGTTTTTACCGATCCGCAGCACCCCTATACCCAAAACCTGATCGCCGCCGCTCCGGTCTTGCCCCGGATCGGGGCGGCATGATTTCCCGAATTAGACCCTAAATTAGGAGCCCGCATGAGAGACGAAATCTGGTTTGACCCCGGCCTGTGTCTGATCGGCGGCACATGGTCCGCGCCGGCCTCCGCCGGAACCCTGCCCTTGACGGATCCGTCGGATGGAACAGAAATCTGCCGCATCGCCCGCGGCATACCCCCCGATATCGACGCCGCAGTCCAGGCCGCTCAGGCCGCCCGCGACGGAGCCTGGGGTCGCATGACCGCGACCGAGCGCGGGCGCATCCTGACCCGGCTGGGTCAACTGGTGGCGGGTCGGATTGACGATCTGGCCCGGCTGGAGGCGATGGATGTGGGCAAGCCGCTCACGCAGGCGCGGGCCGATGCGGTCGCACTGGCGCGGTATTGCGAGTTTTACGGCGGTGCGGCGGACAAGGTGATGGGACAGACGATCCCTTATTTAGAGGGCTACACCGTCTATACCCTGCGGGAACCGCATGGGGTGACGGGCCATATCGTGCCGTGGAATTATCCGATGCAGATCATTGGCCGCTCGGTTGGGGCGGCGCTGGCGATGGGCAATGCCTGCGTGCTGAAACCCGCCGAAGAGGCCTGCCTGACCGCGCTGGCCTTTGCGCATCTAGCGGTCGAGGCCGGTTTGCCGGCGGGTGCGTTGAACGTGGTGCCCGGTCTGGGGGCAGAGGCGGGCGCGGCGCTGTCGGGGCATCCGGGCGTAAACCATATCTCTTTCACCGGTTCAGTTGCCACCGGCGCTTTGGTGCAGCAGGCGGCGGGGCGCAATGTGGTGCCCGTGACGCTGGAGCTGGGCGGGAAATCTCCGCAACTGGTGTTCGACGACGCCGATCTGGACGCCGCCCTGCCGTTCCTGGTGAATGCGGGCATCCAGAATGCGGGCCAGACCTGCTCGGCATCGTCCCGGATTCTGGTGCAGCGCGGAGTCTATGAGCAGGTCAAATCCCGCATGGCCGAGGCCTATGCGCAACTGACCGTTGGACCGGCGATGCAGGATTTGCGCGTGGGGCCGCTGATTTCGGACCGGCAGCGGCAGATTGTGAGCGGCTTTCTGGACAAAGGCCGCGACCTGACCATCGCCGGGCAGGGGCAGATCGTTGAGGATGCGCCCGGAAACGGAGCCTATGTGCGGCCCACATTGTTTGCCGACGTGCCGCCCGATCACGTCCTCGCGCGGGATGAAATCTTTGGCCCGGTGCAGGTGCTGATCCCGTTTGACACCGAAGAACAGGCTCTAACAATAGCCAACTCGACCGAATATGGCCTAGTTGCCAGCATCTGGACCCGCGATGGCGCGCGGCAGATGCGGTTGGCCAAGGCGCTGCACTCGGGGCAGGTGTTCATTAACAACTATGGTGCGGGGGGCGGGGTTGAGCTGCCGTTTGGCGGCGTCGGCAAATCCGGCCATGGCCGCGAAAAGGGGTTCGAGGCGCTGTATGGTTTTTCGCAACTGAAAACGGTGGCCGCCTATCACGGCTAGACGATCACCTCGATCGCCTCTTGTGCGCCAACGCCAAACACCTGCTTGTACCGCGCGATCTGATCCGCCGGGCCCATCGCCTTTTCCGGGTTGTCCGACAGCTTCACCGTCGGACGGCCATTGGCCGAGACCGCCTTACACACCAGCGAAAACGGAGCTAGCGCCTCATCGGGCACCAACCCGCGGAAGTCATTGGTCAGCAGTGTGCCCCAACCGAACGAGACATTGACCCGCCCCGCGAACTGGGCGTGCAACTCGCGGATTTTGTCCACGTCCAACCCGTCCGAAAAAATGATACGCTTCTGTCTGGGGTCCTCACCGCGCGATTTCCACCACGCGATGGCGATCTCAGCCCCGGCGGCGGGGTCGCCGCTGTCGATGCGAATACCGGTCCAGCCAGCCAGCCAATCCGGCGCGCGGTCCAGGAAACCTTGCGTGCCGTATGTGTCAGGCAGGATGATGCGCAGGTTGCCATCATGTTCGTCATGCCAGTCGCTGAGAACATCGTACGGAGCCTGCGCCAGCGCGTCGTCGTCTTCAGCCAGTGCGGAATAGACCATGGGCAGTTCGTGCGCGTTGGTGCCGATGGCCTCAACCTCGCGCCGCATGGCGATCAGGCAGTTGGAGGTGCCGGTGAAGGCCGGGCCCAGCCCTTCGATCATCGCCTGCACACACCAATCCTGCCACAGGAAGGAATGCCGCCGCCGGGTACCGAAATCCGCGATGCCCAGCCCGTCGATCTGGCGCAGCTGGGCAATCTTCTCCCACACCCGGGTCATCGCGCGGGCATAGAGCACCTGCAGCTCGAACCGGCGCATGTCGTTCAGAACCGCGCGTGAGCGCAGCTCCATCAACACCGCAAGCGCCGGGATTTCCCAAAGCATGACCTCGTGCCATTTGCCTTCAAAGGTCAGTTCATACTGGTCGCCTTTGCGTTCCAGATGATAGGGCGGCAGGCGCAGATTCTCGAACCATTCCATGAAATCGGGGCGGAACATCTGCCTTTTTCCATAGAACGTATTGCCCCTGAGCCACGTGCTTTCCCCCCGGCTGAGGCTGAGCGAGCGGATGTGATCCAACTGCTCGCGCAGCTCGCCTTCGTCGATCAATTTCGCCAATGGCACGTGATTCGACCGGTTGATCAGTGAAAAAACCACGTCTGTTTGGGGCTTATTGCGAAACACTGACTGACACATCAGCAGTTTGTAGAAGTCTGTATCGATAAGTGACCGGATAATCGGGTCAATTTTCCATTTATGATTGTAGACCCGCGTCGCGATGTCGACCATGGGGACCTCCTGCGATTTCCGTTGTTAGATCAATCGGCGCGCTGATTGGCAAGAGTCGCGGAATTGGTAACAATGCCCATGACAAGTCACATTGCGGGCATATTATGAGTATCCCTCACGTTTTAGTGAGGGGGTGGGATGGTAGCGAAGGTTGAATGTAGTGAATGGGGCTCGAGTACGATTTTGACATAGTGGCGGTTGCGCCGGATCAGCATGATCCGGAACATGGTCATTCTGCGGTGACGGGGCGGCCTCCGGTGCGGGCGCTGTTTCGGGATGTGAAAACTGCGGATGCGCTGCGGGCGGCCTCGCCGAAGATACGCAGGATTTTTCTGGAATCTGGGTTCAGTCTGGACGCGCGCGAGGGGGATACCGCGCGTGGATATTATTCACCCGAGGATATGGTGGATCGCGATCTGATTCTAAAACGGTTGTTTGCGAATATCCGCAACATGGGGGTGCAGGGTGAATATAGCGGCGAGTTCGATTTTCACCAGTTTCTGAACCATGTTCGGGAGGCAAAGCCGGGCGCCGCCCCGGCCAAGGAACAGCCGCGGCCGTTGCGGCCGCCACGGCCCGTTGCCAAGCCGCCTGAGCGCCGCTCGGTCCCGGGGCGCATCGGTTTTGCGCTGGGTCTGGCAGTGATCGTGTTCGTGATCCTGAAATATCTGGCTGAAAGAGGGGCCGCGCCCTAAACCAACGTAACGCCAGCGGCGCGCATCGCCGCGTTGGCGGCCTCCAGCGATCCGTCCATGTCGATGGCGCGACACAGATCGGTGCGTACGCTGACATCAAAGCCCAGCCGCGCCGCATCCACCGCCGAGAAATGCACACAGAAATCCGTCGCCAGCCCGACCAGCGTCAGTCGCTCGATTCCGCGCGTCTGAAGATAGCCCTTCAGGCCGGTTGGGGTGGTCTGATCGTTCTCAAAAAACGCCGAATAGCTGTCGATGGCAGGGCGAAAGCCCTTGCGGATGATCAAGTCGCCATCGGTGCGCAGATCGGGATGGAATGCGGCACCCTGACTGCCCTGAACACAATGATCGGGCCACAGAACCTGCGGGCCATAGGGCATCTGGGTCATGTCGAACGGGGCTTTGCCCGGATGGGCGCTGGCAAATGAGGAATGCCCCGCCGGGTGCCAGTCTTGCGTCAGGATCACCGCGTCGAAATCCTGCATCAGCGCGTTGATCGGGGCGACAATCTCGTCCCCTCCGGGCACGGCCAGCGCGCCGCCGGGGCAGAAATCGTTCTGGACATCGATGACAAGCAGGGCGTGGGACATGGGGCCTCCTTCAGTTGCCTTATCGGTATGGCGTGGGGCGGGGGCCGTCAATGCGATCTCTTGCCAGTTCCGGCCCGTCGCATTAGATCGCGCCCATGTATACGATCGCTGCCCTCTATCATTTCACGCGCTTTGCCGACCCCGACGCGCTGCGCCCCGCGTTGCTGGACCTGTGCCGGGCCCAGTCCGTCAAGGGGACGTTGCTGCTGGCGGGCGAGGGGATCAACGGCACCATCGCCGGCCCCCGCGCCGGGATCGATGCGGTGCTGGCCCATATCCGCGCGCTGCCGGGCTGCGCCGATCTGGACTGGAAAGAGGCGTCGTCGGATCACCCACCCTTTGGCAAGATGAAGGTACGGCTAAAGAAAGAGATCGTCACCATGGGCCAGCCCGATGTCGATCCGCGCGCCAGCGTCGGCCATTATGTCGAGCCCGAGGACTGGAACGACCTGATCCGCTCGGACGACGTGGTGGTGATCGACACCCGCAACGATTACGAGGTGGCAATCGGCACGTTCGAAGGCGCAATAGACCCTGATACGGCCAGTTTCCGCGATTTTCCCGCCTGGTGGGAACAGAACAAGGACCGCTTTCACAACAAGCGTGTCGCCATGTTCTGCACCGGTGGTATCCGGTGCGAGAAATCCACCAACTACCTGTTGGGGCAGGGGGTCGAGGATGTCTATCACCTGAAAGGTGGCATCCTGCGCTATCTGGAAGACATGCCACCCGAAGACAGCGCGTGGCAGGGCGAGTGTTTCGTGTTCGACAACCGCGTCTCGGTCGGGCACGGGCTGGTCGAGGGACCACATAAGCTCTGCCATGGTTGCCGCCGCCCGATCCTGCCCGAGGATATGAAGCGCCCGGAATACGAACATGGCGTGTCCTGCCATCAGTGCATTGATCAGACCTCCGAGGCGGACAAGCGACGCTTTCGCGAACGTCAGAAACAGATCCAGCTGGCCCGCGCCCGGGGCGGGGCGCATCTGGGGTCCGACTGAATTCCGCTTGCAGGCCACGCCGGAATTCGGATGATCACGCTCAGGTCAGTCTGACGGAGCGCCCATGACCCACGAACCCCGAACTCTGAACGAATGGAAATCGACCTTTCTGGCCTCGCTGGGTCTTGTTCTGGCCAGTTTTCTTGCGTGGTATGGTCTGTCACGCCTCAGCGAGGCGACGGCGGGCGACACGATCGGCACGATTGCATCAGTTGGTTTGCTGATTTGGATCGTATCGCAAGCCTGGTATTACATGACCCAGGTGAAATCTCCGCGCCGGTTGCTGTTCCTGATGGGGGTGTCCTTCATTCAGGTGGTGCCGTTCCTCTTCGCGGCGGTCTATGGCGCGTTCGGATATAACGATCATTGCGTGATCGGGGCCAACGGGCCGGCTGATATCCTGTATTTCTCGTATGTGACCTTCACCACCGTCGGCTACGGAGATATGTCGCCAACCGGTCTCTGCCGTGCGCTGGCCGTGGCCGAGGCGGTCACGGGCTATATCCTGCTGGGCCTGTTCGTCGCTGCCGCGGTCGCGATTTATGCGCGCAACCACGGCAAATGATGCCGCCCTATTTGTTCTGATCAATCCAGCGCGACATCATCTGTTTGTCGCGGAAACATTCCGCCGGGATCGGACGGCGCTTGCTGCGCGAGATGCGCTCGGCAAAGGCCACCTGCTTGCCGGTGGGATAATTGGCAAAGGGCGACGGATCATCCGGCTTGTTGGCCGAAATCCAGTTCGACAAGGACCGGCGGTCGCGCTGCGCCTCGACCGGGATTTCCAGCGCGGATTTCTCGGCGATCGCGCGGGCATAGCGCATTTGCCGGTCGGTGACAGGCAGCATGTGATAATCGTTGCTGGGTGCGTCATACCAGCTTTGACGGGCAGCGTGGGTCATGGCTCGAATACCTCCGTTCCGCGTCAGACTCTCCGCAGAACAAATATAGAACATTTTAGGAACTTTTTCAAGATTTCCGCTGATCGGGGCGGATTGCTCCGCGTTTCAGATCAGCCTGTCCCGTCGCTTTTCGACCTGTCTGGCCCATTTTTCGGGCCTTGGACTCAATGAAAGAATCGGTGGGTCTCAATTCAATACACAGATGCTCACGACATCGCGCGCAGGGTCCCGGGCGGCGATCATCCGCCGACGCTGCGTATATTTCCGCCGCTCTGACGCGCGTTACCGACATTTCGCGTCGGGAACAGAGCATCTCCCGCTCCGGTCCTGTGGCTGACTTTGCCAAAGGGCGATGATCAGCATGAGGAGAGCACAGCCATGAAAACCCATGCACAAGCCGTGGTGATCGGAGGCGGCGTGGTCGGCTGTTCGATCCTTTATCATCTGGCGCGGCTCGGCTGGACCGATGTGATGCTGCTGGAACGTGATGAACTGACCAGCGGCTCGACCTGGCACGCGGCGGCCAACATCCACGGGCTGCATGACAACAACAACATCACCCGCATCCAGCACTATACGATGAACCTGTACAAAGAGCTGGAGAAAGAAACCGGGCAGGGCTGCGGTGTGTTCCAGCCCGGCTCGCTCTATCTGGCGCAGTCCGAGGACCGCGAACATCAGCTGCGCCTGCAAGAGGCCAAGGCCCGATTCTACGGCCTGAACTTCCATGAAATCAGCCGCGATGAGGCTCGGGCGCTGCACCCGCTTGCGCAGTTCGACGACATCCGCTGCATCATGTTCGAACCCGATGGCGGCAATGTCGACCCGTCCGGCGTGACCCATGCCTATGCTGCAGGGGCCCGCGCTTTGGGTGCTACGATCGAACGGTTCTGCCCTGTGTTAGGGACTGAACAGCAACCTGATGGGTCGTGGATTGTCCGCACAGCGAAGGGCGATATTCACACGCAATGGGTGGTGAACGCAGGCGGTCTCTGGGGGCGCGAGGTTGCGGCGATGGCCGGGATCGAACTGCCGCTGCAACCGACCGAGCATCAGTATTTCGTCACCGAAGCCATCGACGAAGTTGCAGCCCTTGGCCGTCGCCTGCCTTCGATCGCTGACCGCGATGGCGAGTATTATTTCCGGCAGGAAGGCAACGGGCTGTTGATCGGCGCCTACGAGAAAGACATGCGGTTTTGGGCCGAAAACGGCACGCCGCTGGATTTTGCCCATGACCTGTTTCCCGACGATCTGGATCGGATCATGGAAAACGTCATCCGCGCCACCGAACGGGTGCCGCTTGCGGCGACAGCGGGCGTCAAACGGGTGATCAACGGCCCGATGATCTGGTCACCGGATTCCAATGCGCTCTGGGGGCCGGTGCCGGAACTGCGGAACTATTTCTGCTGCACCGGCATCATTCCGGGCTTTTCGCAATCGGGCGGCCTTGGGCTGCTCTCGGCCCAATGGATGATCGAGGGCGAGCCGCAATACGATATGTTCGCCTGGGATCTGGCGCGGTTTGACGACTGGGCGGACAAGGCGTTCACCAAGGCGCGGGTGCAGGATCAATATGCCCACCGCTTTGCCATTCATTTCCCTAACGAAGAACGCAGCGCGGGCCGTCCGGCTCGCGTTAGACCCGCATATGAGCTGCAAAAGGCCATGGGCGCAGTCTTTGGCCTGAACTGCGGCTGGGAACACCCGCTCTGGTTTGCCGATGAACCCGGCGCGGTCGAGACCACAGGCTTCACCCGTCAGAACTGGTGGGACCCGGTGGGGCGCGAGGCGCGGATGCTGCGGGAAACCGTCGGCGTGATCGACATCTCGAACTTTGCCAAATATGTCTGCCGCGGCCCCGACGCGGCAGACTGGTTGAACCGCGTGTTTGCGAACACCATGCCCGCCGAGGTCGGGCGGGCCTGCCTGACCCCGATGATCAGCAAACGCGGCGGCATCGCCGGAGACTTTACGGTCACCCGAATGGCCCCCGATGAATTCTGGGTCATCGGCTCGGGCATGGCTGAACGCTTTCATAAACGCTTCTTCGATATGGTCCCCCTGCCGGACGGCACCATTTTCGAGAGCCGCACTAACGGAACCTGCGGCTTTAACATCGCCGGGCCCCGATCCCGCGAAGCCCTGCAATCGCTGACCAATACCTCTCTGGCGGCAGAAGATTTCCGGTTCATGCACGCCAAACCGCTTGAGATCGCAGGTGTGCAATGCGCTGCGTTGCGGGTGTCGTATACCGGCGATTTGGGATGGGAGGTTTATTGTCACGAACGGGATCAGGTCACCCTGTATCAGGCTCTAATAAAGGCTTCTACGCATCTTGACGGCGGCCTGGTCGGCAGCCGCGCGCTGGGATCGCTGCGCATCGAAAAGGGTTATGGTTCGTGGGGGCGTGAGTATTCGCAGGAGTATTGGCCGCAAGAGGTCGGGTTGGACCGTCTGATCAAGCTCGACAAGGATTTCCTGCACAAAGAGGCCTATCTGGCGGTCAAGGACCGCCCCGCCCGAGAGGTCCTGTCGATCTTCGAGGTTGACGCCGACACCGCCGACGCTGCGGGGGGTGAGCCGATCTTCACCCCAGATGGCCGCCCCGTCGGCCGGGTCACCTCGGGCGCTTACGGTTATTCGGTGGGCAAATCGCTGGCGCTGGGCTTTGCCGATCCCGATGTCGCGGGTCCCGGCGACGTGGTGGATATCTTCATCCTGGGCCGCCCCCACACGGCCCGCATTCTGAGCGCGCCACCTTTCGATCCCGCCGGTACCCGCCTGTGGGGCGCATCCCCCTCCGTAGCAGCCGCCCGATGACCGATACGTTCGACCGCGTTGCCGCCTTCACGCTGGAACTTGGGCCTGATGACACACCGCGAGCCATACGTACTACCGCTGCCCTGCTGTTGCTGGACACGCTCGGCGTCGTGATCGCCGCTGGTCCGATGCAGGCCGGGCGGATCGCCCGCGACACCGCCGCGCTGCTTTATGCCAGTTCAGAGTCTAAATATAGCGCGCGCATGTTATTTGACGGCCGTAGTGTCAGCCTTGCCGGGGCGGCCTATGCGGGGGCCACGCAGACCGACAATCTTGATGCTCATGACGGGTTCAACCCGGTCAAAGGCCATATCGGCGTTGCCATTGTCCCGGCATTGGCCGCGCTGGCCGAACAGCGCCCGGACCTGAGCGGCTCTCAGGCCCTTATGGCTCTGATCACAGGGTATGAGATTGCGGGCCGCGCGGGCCTTGCCCTGCACGCGACCGTCAGCGACTATCATACCTCAGGCGCGTGGAACGCGCTGGGCGTGGCGGCCATGGCCGCGCGCCTTCGGGGTCATGCCCCTGCGCAGTTCAGGCAGGCGCTGGGGATTGCCGAATATCACGGCCCACGCAGTCAGATGATGCGCGAAATTGCCAATCCCACAATGTTGCATGACGGGTCGGGCTGGGGCGCTCTGGTTGGGCTTTCCGCCGCCATTCTGGCCGAGCGCGGTTTCACCGGAGCCCCTGCCATCACCATCGAGGCCCCAGAGGCCCAGCCGTTCTGGGCAGACCTCGGCCAAGTCTGGCAGACCGGGCAGCAATATATCAAACCCTACCCGATCTGCCGCTGGGCCCACGCAGCGATTGATGGTGTCCGGTTACTGATGCAGCGGTACGACCTGTCGCACCAGCAGATCAAAGCGATCCGCGTCCAAAGCTTCCATGAGGCGGCCTGTCTTTTTCCCGGTCTTCCCCAGACGACATCGCAGGCGCAGTATTCGTTGCCTTTTGCGGTGGCTATACAGGCCGTCCATGGCCGGATCGGGGTTGAGCATATCTCGGGGTCCGGCCTGACCGACCGAACCGTCGCTGATGTTTTGACCCGGGTCGAGGTGTCGGAAAACCCACGCCACTCGGCCCGGTTTCCCGAAGGGCGTTGGGCCGATGTCGAGATTGAGACACAGGACGGAACACGCTGTCATTCCGGTGACCTCAACGCGCGCGGTGGTCCTGACCTGCCACTCAGCCGGCAGGAGGTGATCGACAAGTTCACCGATTTTGCGGCCCCCGTTCTGGGCCCTGACCGCGCAAGCCAGATCGCCGATGCGACCCTTGGATTGGATACCTCCGGCGCGCGCTTCCGGCCTCTTGCCAACCTGCTATATGATCGGCCCGCCGGATAGGGTCCGCGTCGGTCCGGCGGTTTCCGGGACATCATCGGGCGCCAACCGTCACAGTCCGATACCTGGTAGGGCGAGTTGGCCCTGCGCTCCCCGCTGGGGTGCCGGTCGAACGCCGCAGCGACCGATAAAGCTATGGCTCACCGACGATATTCAGCATGTCGACGATCCGGTCTCGCGCCGTCGCGCTGTCTTGTAGCAATGCGACGGCGTCCGCCAGCGGTTTGTCCGTCTGCCGCGCGACCGGCCCTGTGAGTGAAGCCGCGATCCGGATCAGATCGCCAAAATCGCCCGTTCGTCCCGCCGCGTCTTCCGTGGCTCCAGCGAGCCAGAAATGGCGATCTGCAGCCTCTGTCTGGCCGATCGCCTGTAATAGCTGAGCGGTCGCCTCAAAATCCGAAAGGCGCATCATGGCCTGTGCCCGAAGGCCCTGAGCGGACGGCGACGCGTCCCCCGTTATTTCCAGCAACGCCTGGTTCGGGCGCTGGCCCAACAGGGCTGCGCGAGCGCGCAACCGTGCCCGGTCGCGACGGTGGGTCCGATCTTGCGGTCGGTTTGCCAGCGCGTGAACATGGCCCGCAAAGCCCAGATCCGCCAGGCGGTCTGCGATCTTGATTGCCGCGTCGATCGCTATAGCGTCACGCCCCTCATCCTGCAGGCCGAGGACATGCCGCAAAAACGTTATGTCGCTGGACCTTTCGGTCAAAAGGTGCAGAACCTGATCATGCGTCCTGCGCCAGTCTTTGGGACTCTCAGCCCTTTCGATACGGTCCAGCGCGCCGCCGAAATCCTGCGACAGAGCCAGCGCCAGCACGTGGGTCTGTGCCATCATCGGGCCCAGTTCGGATCGGCGGAACTCTCGTGCATAACCGGCGGCCAGGTCCAGATCGCGCGGGGATATCGCGCCGCGATCGGCCCAGCGTTTCTCGACCAGCCGGGCCAGTGCCAGTGGCGCTTCGATCATCGCGGCGGGGTCTGACGTGACCTCGTTCAGAAGGGTCTCGGCGGTCGCGGGACCACCCGCCGCCGCCGCAACTCCCGCCTTGGCCAAAGTGACGTCCGCAGGCGGCGTGTCCAGCGCCCGCTCGGTGGCCCGCAAGACACGTCGGGAGGCCTCAGGCCGGTTGGCCGCGACCAGCAGATCGGACAGAGACGGACCCAATTGACGCCTCAGATGCCGGGGCAGCCGTGCGAATGCCTGCTCAATCGCATTAAGTCGTGCGTCGGAGTACAGTGCGCCCTCGGTCAGAACAGCCCAAAATGCGGCCGCTGAATCGCAGTGCTGCTGCCCCTCGAACGGGTTGGGTGCAGGGTTGGGCAGCCCATCCATGACAAAGGCGATGGCCGCAAGCCGGTCCGCCTCGGCGGGGCGTTTGGGCAACATCGCCAGAACCTGGAGCGCCTCGGCCCCAAATCCGTGATACGCATAGAGCCGCGCCAGTCGCAGCGCGCGGCGCTGGTCGATCCGGTCGAACTCCTGAAATAACCCTGCCCGCAATTCCGCGACCTGAGTGGAGAAGGGCGCAGGCCCGGACCATGTCTCAAACGCAAGCTCGCTGTCGGTGATACAGGTGGGTTGCGTGTCGAGCTGTGGCAGCGCAAGCTGGTCAAGGCCCCGAATATCGTCGAGAACCGAGGATAAGCGCAGGTTCGACGCCCCGTCCGGTGGTACCCGCACCGGGCCGTAACGCGCCGTTGGCCTGCGCCCCACGCCAGCCAGTTCCAGATCGACCACGGCACGGTCGGCACTTTGCAAGATACGCGACAGAAGCCGATCTTCGAAACCCTGACGATCCAATTCCAGCAGCGGCAGCGCAAGCGCATCTGCTGGCAGGTCGACGGCCACCGGCACCGTTGGCGTGACGGGCAGGTCCATTGCAGCAATGCCCGACCCGGTAAATCTGCCGGGCGCGATATCTACGACCACCATGGTCTGGCGGTGCAGAAATGCGGTGGCAGTGCATTCGCATCCGAATGTCAGATCCAGCGGAGCCCCCGGAGCGGGTTGCGACAGCGCCGCCAGCCGGTCGCCGGACAACCGGTCAAAGACCGAGCGGGTCTCGAATGTGACATCGTTCAGCGCGATGCTCAGCCGCGCGCCGCCCTGGTGCTGATCCAGCCTCCAGCCGGTTCCCGGCGGAACCTGCACCACAAGGCGCGTATAGCCATCATGTTCGCCCGACCGCACCCGGAGCGTTTCCGCCGAAGCAGATGCGCCCAGAACAATCAGGATCGCCGTAAGACTCCGGATCATGCCGCCGCCTGCTTGATCTGTTTCAGCGCGTCCTCCAGCTCAGAGAACCCGGGGCGATTATGCGTCGGCGTGTTCTGACGCCCGACCTCGATACACATGGCGGCGTTGTGGTTGTGCAGATTGGCGACCAGCACCTCTTTGATCAGCTGATAGAAATGATTGTCTTCCTCAACCACCGCCTTCAGCTTGCCCGCGAACGGACCCACCAGGCCATAGGCCAGGAACACGCCCAGAAAGGTGCCGACCAGAGCACCGCCGATCAGCTTGCCCAGCACCTCGGGCGGCTGATCGATCGAGCCCATGGTCTTGATCACCCCCAGAACCGCCGCCACGATCCCCAGCGCCGGCAGGCCATCTGCGACGGTTTGCAAGGCGTGGCTGGAATGCATGGCGTGATGGAAGTTCGCCTCCATCCGCTTTTCCAGAACCTCTTCGACCTGATGCGGGTCGTCATAATTCATGGCCGCCGACCGCATGGTGTCGCAGATCAGGTCCACCGCCTCTTTATCGGCCTGAATCCTGGGATAGGCCGAGAAAAGGGGCGAGTTTCCGGGGTCCTCGACATGCTGCTCGACCTCGACCGGGTTGGCCCGCGCGATCCGGATTAGCGAAAACAGCAGGCACAAGAGGTCGCGATAGTCTTCGGGCTTCCATTTCGGCCCCTTAAAAACCTTGGCCATATCCTTGGCCGTGTGCTTGACGCCTCCCATGTCATTGCTGATCAGGAAAGCCCCGACAGCGGCCCCGCCGATCATCATCATTTCGAACGGCAGCGACTTCAGGATGATGGCCATCTTTCCGCCCGCGGCCAGATAGCCGCCGAACACCATGACAAAGATGACGGCAATTCCAATGATCCCGATCATGAGCGATCTCCAAGGTTGTGAAGGGTGGGGCGCATGATGGCTACTCCTGCGGGGCGCGGGCGTTGCGCCCGGCCATGACGACGCTAATGGTATAGGCAGCCTCTGGGCTGAGCCCGGCCATCACATTGGCCGCCGCCTCGGGTGGCATTCGTGACAGGAAGCCGGCGGCAAAGACCGCATCCATCGTCTCGAACAGGGCGGCGGCATCCTTTGGCTTCATGTTTTGGTAGACATCGGTCAGCTGTGTCAGATCGTTTTCGGCAGCTTTCTCGGCTATCGTGACGGTTTCGCGCAACGACTGCTCGGCCTCTTGCAGCAGGGTCAGACGGGTCTCGATGGCCTGATCGGCGATTTTCAGTGCATGCTCACGGTCCACGATCGCGGCCTCGCGCCGGTTCAGGTCGTCCTCGCGGCGCAACAATTCGTTCAATACCAGCTGCAGATCTGCAGCTTGGGGGCCGGTCTCGGCGGGTTGGTCCTGCGGGGCGGCAGGTTCAGCGCCCCGCGCGAGCGCGGGCCCGGCCTCTAACCCGATGCGAATGACGGCAGAGCCGATCATCAGCAAAGAGATCACAGTCAGCACGCCGCTGCGCGCCCGCGCGTCCCCGGGTTTGACCGGTGCGCGCTTCATGATGCCGCTCCGCCCGACGCGCGGGCATGGCGGAAAAACATCAACCCTTCGGGTTTCTGGGCCGGTGCGTCGGGTGCCGCGGCTGAAGCCTCGGCGGTCGAAGTTTCGTCTTTACCGGCCGGTTCCTCGTCCTCGGGCTTTTGATCTTTGACTTCATCCTCAACGGCCTCAGAACCCTTGGCCGCGGCTTCGGCTTCGACCGGCGGTTCTGGCACGACATCATGCATCGAGGCCATCATCAGCTCCAACCGCTGGGCCACCGTCTCGGCCCGTTCGGTCAGGCCTTGCAGGGCCGTGCCCGACTCGTCCGATGCCGCGCGCGCGGTATCCAGGGTTTTCTTCAACTCGTCCGCCTGCGCCGACAGAACCGAAACGGCCCCGCCCACGCCTTTTTCCAGATCGGTAAAGCGCCTAAGCCTGCGGGCAAGGACAAAGCAGTACAGCCCCGCCCCAAGCGCGCCAGCGACCAGCAGAATATCGGCAATCAGCTCCAACTTCGCCTCCTAGTTTAATACGAATTCCATCACCAGAACGTCCCGCACACGGCCCTCGCCGGTGACGATCCCGATGCGCCGCAGCAGGTGGCCGCGAATGCGCATCAGTGCCAGCGAATCCTCAAGATCAGACAGTTCGACCGCCCGCAGATAACTGTTCAGCACGTCCATGATTCGCGGCTGCATCTTCTCAACATCGGCGGCGTAGCCTGCGTTCACCTCAAGCTGAGCGTGGAATTTCAGATGCCGCGAATCGCCCGTGTTGACAGAGACGATTACTGGCGGAAGGTCGACGAAGGTGACTTCGGGCAAGGCCCCGACAGAGGCCATATCGCCCTTCTTTTCCGCCGTTTTCACCGCCTCGCCCCCGCCGATGGGCAGCAAGCCAGATGCGGTTGTGAAGTACCCGCCCGCGCCCCCGACGACGGCCAGAATCAGCCCAAGTATCAGGCCCTTTTTCCCTGATTTCTTAGGGGCTTCGGCTTCATCTGCAGTTGCGTCGGTCATGACGTCCTCATCCATCCGTTCTGCATCTGTCATAACCCCGCAGGGACTAACCGATTGTTAAGGGCAATCGTCCAAACAGGGGCTGAGCCGAACAGAATGTCGGTGAGTCGGAGGTGAGCGTGCAGCAGATCGGAACTGTCTGGGGAAGTTTGGACAGGCGTAAACAAATCATCGTGGCCGGTGCCGTGGCGCTGGTGTTTCTGGGCGTGCTTGCGATGTCGCGGATCGTGACCGCGCCGTCGATGACTTTGCTCTATGCTGGGCTCGAAAGCGGCGCGGCGGGGGATATCGTGCGGGCGCTGGATCAGCGCGGCGTGGCGTATGAGATCCGCGGTGGCTCGATCTATGTGCCCGGCGCGCAGCGGGATGAGCTGCGCATGACGCTGGCCAGCGAGGGCCTGCCTGCGAACGGTAATCGCGGGTACGAGCTGCTGGATTCGCTCAGCGGCTTTGGCACCACCTCGCAGATGTTCGATGCCGCCTATTGGCGTGCGAAAGAGGGCGAACTGGCCCGCACCATCGTCGGCAGCCCGCATGTCAGCCAGGCGCGGGTGCATATCGCCAATAGCGCTTCAAACCCGTTTCAGCGCAGCGTCGAGCCGACGGCTTCGGTCTATCTGGTACCGTCGGGGGCGCAGATCACCGGCGATCAGGCCAAGGCGATCCGGTTTCTGGTGGCCTCGGCGGTCAGCGGGCTGGCTTCTGAAAACGTCGCGGTGATCGATTCGAACGGGACTGTGATCGGCGCGCAGGAAACGACCGTGGCGGCTGACACTGCCGATGACAAGGCACGCCAGCTGCGCGACCGTGTGCTGCGGCTGGTCGAGGCACGCGTCGGGGCGGGCAATGCGGTGGTTGAGGTCAGTGTTGATACGGTGACCGAAACCGAATCGATCCGCGAACGTCGCTTTGACCCCAAGGGCCGCGTCGCGATCAGCACGGATATCGAGGAACGCTCGGACAGCGCCCGCAACCAGTCTGCGGATGTGACAGTGGCCTCGAACCTGCCCGATGGCGATGGCGCGGGCGGGGACGAATCGAATTCGAACGCCACGCAGACCCGTGAGCGGGTGAACTACGAGGTCTCCGAGACCGAGTTGGAGGTGCACCGCGCACCCGGCGCGATCAAGCGCCTGACCGTTGCGGTGCTGGTCAATGGCGCACGCGAGGCTGGCGCGGATGGCACCGAAACATTTGTGCCGATGCCGCAGCCCGAGCTGGACGCGTTGGAGGAGCTGGTCGCCTCGGCGGTGGGGTATGACGCCGACCGGGGGGATGTGATCACGCTCAAATCGCTGGATTTGCCGGTGGTTGAGCCGCAGGGCACGGTCGCGGCGGCCTCGATCTGGTCGAAGATCCATCTGGACGCGATGTCGCTGATCCAGATGGCGGTGCTGGCGCTGGTCTCGCTGGTACTGGGCCTGTTTGTCATCCGGCCAATCCTGACAAATGTGACAACGTCCCCGGCCTTGCTGCCTGCAGCAGCCACGCCCGAGGCCGAGGCTGCCTATCTGACCGGCGAGATTGCGACGGCGGAGTCCTCTGACTTTGCCCCGCTTGCCGACCCATTGCAGGGCTCGGTTCCGGCAATCGCCAGCGCGCCGGGGGAAGAGGCCGTCGACCGGCTGCGCGCCATGATCGGCGACAAGCAGGAGGAAACGGTCGAAATCCTGCGCAGCTGGCTTGAGGAAAGCGAGGAGAAGGTGTGATGTCGATTGCCCATCTCCTTGAAGATTTCGCCCTCCATACCGGCGGCGGCGCGGTGCATCTGCTGGATGAGGACGCGTTAGAGGAACAACGCCTGGCCGCGTTCGAAAAGGGTTATGGCGCGGGCTGGGACGATGCGGTTCAGGCGCAGGAACAGGGGCGCGATCAGCTGGGGGCCGATCTGGCGGCCACCCTATCCGACCTCTCGTTTACCTATCAAGAGGCGCTCAGCCGCATGACCCTGTCGCTGGAACCCCTGTTTCAGAGCCTGATCAATGTCGTGTTACCCGACGCTGTCGAACGCAGCTTTGCCACCCGGTTGACCGAACAGCTGACCGAAATGGCGTGCGAACAGATCGGGCAGCCGATGCAACTGCTGGTGCCTGCCGGATTGGCGCAACAGATCGAGGCGCTGTTGCCCCCGGACCTGTCGCCTGCGCCGCAGGTCGTAGAAGATCCCGCGCTGAACCCCGGTCAGGCTCGCCTGCAGGTCGGCATTTCCCGGCGCGAGGTGGATTGCGCCGCCCTGCTGACAGCCATCGCCGGGGCCTTCGACGCATATCTGTTTGAAGCAAAAGAGGCTTTGTCAAATGAGTGATCCCCAACCCAAATCCGAAAAGTCCAACCCGTTCGAGGCTGTTCCGATCGAAGTGACCGTTTCAGTCGGGCGCGCACGTCCCCTGATCCGGGACTTGCTGAACATGGGTGAAAATGCGGTTCTGACGCTGGATAGAAGGATCGAGGATCCGGTGGACCTTTATGTCGGCGACCAACTGGTTGCCCGCGGTCTGCTGGAAGAGATGGAGGGCGATCAGGCCGGGCAGTTGGCCGTGCGGCTGACCGAAATCTCGGACCTGCAGAACGGGATCGGCTGATGCGTCTGGCGCTTTGGTTGGCAATCCTGCTGCTGCCATCGGCTGCGGGCGCGCAGGACTTGTCTCTGTCGCTGGGCGATGATGGGTCGATCTCGGCCCGGACCATTCAGTTGATCCTGCTGATCACCGTGCTCAGCCTCGCGCCGGGGCTGGCGATCATGATCACCTGTTTTCCGTTCCTGATCACCGTGCTGGCGATCCTGCGGCAGGGGATCGGGTTGCAGCAATCGCCGCCCAATATGCTGATCGTCAGTCTGGCGCTGTTTCTGACCTATTTCATAATGGAGCCGGTCTTTACCCAAGCGTGGGAGGTTGGCATCCAGCCCATGGTTAATGAAACGCTGGACGTAGAACCGGCGCTGGAGCGCGCGTTAGAGCCGTTTCGCAGTTTCATGGCCGCCCGTCTGGATGCTGAGACGTTTCAAGCCATGGCGGCGCTGCGGCCTGATGGGGCAGGGATGCAATTGTCGCCCGATGCGCCGCTGTCGGTTCTGATGCCGTCGTTCATGTTGTCTGAAATCGCGCGGGCGTTTCAGATCGGGTTTCTGATTTTCCTGCCCTTCCTGATCATCGATCTGGTGGTCGCGGCGGTTTTGATGTCGATGGGCATGATGATGGTGCCACCCGCCACGGTATCGCTGCCGTTCAAGCTGGCCTTCTTCGTCATCGCGGATGGCTGGGCGCTGATCGCCAGCGCTTTGGTGCGCAGCTATGTGCCCTGATCCTAGTGTCGGGTGATCTGCAGCCGCGCGCGCAGACCCTGATCCCCGGCCTCGAAGCTGAGCGTGCCGCCATGTTGTTCGGCAACCGTGCTGGCGATGGTCAGCCCCAGCCCGAACCCGTCTGACGAGCCGGTGTTCGAGCCGCGCTGAAACGGGGTCAACAGCGCCTCGATATCGGCGACAGACAGGTCGGTGCCCTTGTCCTCGACAATGATCGAGGCGGTTTGGGCATCGGTTTCCAAAGCAAGCTCGGCCCGGCGTCCGTATTTCAGGGCGTTGTCGATCAGGTTGGTCAGCGCCCGCTTCAGTGAGATCGGGCGTCCCATCACCAGAATGCGCCGCGTCTCGGGTAGGGAACCATGGCCCCGGCGCGACATGAACAGCGACGGCGCGCCCTCAATCGCCACCGGATCGACGGCTTTCAGCGTCACCGGCCGATCCATATCCTGATAGTCGGCCACCAGCGATTCAACCAGCGAGGTCAGCGAGATTTGGCGCGGCTCCTCAACGCTCAGCTCCGAGCGTGTATAGGTCAGTACACTTTCGATCATGCCGGTCATCTGATCCACGTCGGCCTCAAGCTTTTCGCGCAGCTCAGCATCGGGGATCAGCGCCGCGCGCAGACGGACGCGGGTGGCGGGTGTGCCCAGATCGTGGCTGACGCCTGACAGCACGATGGCGCGTTTTTCAAGCTGTGCGCGCTCGGCCTCAAGGTGGTCGTTCACCGCCGACACGATATCGCGCAGCTCTTCCGGGCCGTCGGCGTCGTAGCTTTGCGGCCCGCCCCGACGCTTGCGGTCGCGCAGAGCGTGGGCAAAGCGCGTAAAACTGTCCGAGACATTGCCGACCGAAGTCAGCAGCACCGCCAGCGCCACAATCCCTATCAGGATGGCGGGCAGCCGCAGGTCGGTCGGTGCGGCACCGCAGCCCCAGATCTGCGTCCCGTCGACCTGTTGCCACGCGCCGCGTCCGAACCGCGCGATCAGGATCGGCTCGCTGCAATAGGTGGCCAGCAGGCGGGTCAGATTGCCCATCTTCTCGGGGCCCGTTTGGTCGCTGCCCGAGACGATGTCCGACACCGGATAGACCAGTCGATCCGACAGCACCGCCAGCGTCAGTTCGCGCCCGCTTAAGGGGGCCGAGCTATCGGTCAGGATCGACAGGTTGGTGACAAAGCGGCGGCCCGCAAAACCCTGCATCTGCTGAAACGCGCCCGTATTCGCCAGCGCGGCGGCCTCGGCGTTCAGCGGTGTGATCACAAGGCCGGGCGGCGGGGCCATGCCGGTGCGCAGCTCTTCATAAACCGCGAACCCGGCCACGAATGACTGCGTCAGATACCGGTTCCAGGCGTCGGCCGAGGCAAACCACATCCCGGCAGACAGCAGACCGGCGGCAAAGGCGGACAGGGTCCACAGCCAGCCAAGACTACGCAGGCGCAGGGTCATTCGTCTTCGTCCACCGTGATGTCGGCAGTGAAGACATAGCCGACCCCGCGCTCGGTGCGCAGCATCTGCGGGTCTTTGGGGTTGGCCTCGATCTTGGACCGCAGCCGCCCGACCAGCATGTCGATGGCGCGGCCCTGTGCCTCGGGCTTGTCGGTCTCGCCGGTCACATCCAGTGCGGCGGCGATCTCATCCCGGGTCAGCGGGATGTGCGGATTGGCCAGCAACACCTTCAGCAGCGCGGATTCCCGCTGCGACAGCGCAACCTGAAACCCCTCGGGCGAGTGCACCTCATCGCGTTTGCCGTCATAGAGCCAGCCGTTGAAACGAAAGGTCCGGGTGCGGCGGCGATAGGCCAGCGAGGGCGTGCGCTGCGCCCGCTGCATCACGGCCCGGACGCGGGCCAGCAGAAGCTGCGGGTTGAACGGCTTGGCGATATAGTCATCCGCGCCGACCTCATAGCCTGCCATGCGCTGATGATCCGCCGACAGGGCCGAGACCAGAATGATCGGTACATCCTGTTCTCGCCGCAGCCGTGCGCAGATTTCGACGCCGTTTTCATCCCCCAGCATCACATCCAGCAGGATCAGATCGATCCGGCCCGAGGTCAGATGCGAGCGTATCTCGTGCTCTGAACTGGCAGGTAAGGCGATGCACCCGTTCTGTTGAAAGAACTGGGTCATCATCGACCGCATCTCCGAATCGTCGTCCACCACCAGAAGTCGGGGAATGCCCACTCTGCCTGTCCTCCTCATCCCTCTCCGTTGTCCTCGTTTGTAACGAATGGAAACGGATTCAAGGCCAACGTAACACGCGGTAACAAAACTGTTGAAAATTTCTACCCTGTCCGCGCCTTGCCCCTGATTTCGCGTTGCCAGCGGGCGTTCGAGCCGCAGAATATCCCGCATCGCTGCCCAAAGGGCGGCATGTGAGTTCTCAGGGAGGAGACTGATTATGAAGCGTTTTGCATTTGCCACCGTTTCGACACTGGCCGTCGCGGCGGGGTCGTCCGTTGTGGCCGAGCCGCAGGCCGAGGTTCTGCACTGGTGGACATCTGGTGGTGAGGCCAAGGCGGTTGGCGTTCTGCAGGAAGAATTCGCCTCGAACGGCGGCACATGGACCGACATGCCTGTGGCGGGCGGCGGCGGTGATGCTGCGATGACCGCTTTGCGCGCCCGCGTTTTGGCCGGTAACGCGCCCACCGCAGTTCAGCTGAAGGGCCCTGCAATTCAGGAATGGTATGAAGAGGGCGTTCTGGCCGATATTTCAAGCGTAGCCGAGGCTGAAGGCTGGGCCGATGTCCTGCCTGCGTCGATCGCCGGTCACATGAAATGTGAAGGCACATGGTGCGCGGCGCCGGTGAACGTCCACCGCATCGACTGGATCTGGGCCAATGCCGACATTCTGGCCGCCAATGACATCGAGATGCCCACCACATGGGATGAGTTCAACGCCGCTGCCGAGAAGCTGCAGGCCGCCGGTGTGATCCCGCTGGCCCATGGCGGTCAGGCGTGGCAGGACGCGACCGTGTTCGAAGCGGTTGCCTTGGGTCTAGGTGGGCCTGAGTTCTATCAGAAAGCGCTTGTCGATCTTGACCCCGAGGCGCTGACTTCGGACACGATGGTGCAGGTCTTTGACCAGATGCGGGTCCTGCGTGGTCATGTGGACGAAAACTTCTCGGGTCGTGACTGGAACCTTGCCACCGCCATGGTGATGAATGGCGAAGCGGCGTTCCAAATCATGGGTGACTGGGCCAAGGGTGAATTCCTGGCCGCAGGCAAGAAGCCCGGCGAGGATTTCCTGTGTGCCTCGACCCCCGGCGATGGCTATCTTTATAACGTCGATAGCTTTGCCATGTTCGAAGTGGAAGGCGACGACAACCGCGCCGGTCAGGAACTGCTGGCCAAGCTGATCGTCGGTCCGAACTTCCAGGAGGTGTTCAACCTCAACAAAGGCTCAATCCCGGCCCGGACCGATGTGGCGCTGGATGCATTCGACATCTGTGCCAAAATCTCGGCTGAAGATATGGGCACCACTTCGGCCGGTGGTTCGCTGCTGCCGTCCTATGCCCATGGCATGGCGCTGCGCGGGTCGCAGGCCGGTGCGATCACCGATGTTGTGACCGCGCATTTCAACTCGGATATGTCCTCGGCTGACGCGGTTCAGCAACTGGCGGACGCAGTGGCCAACAGCTACTGATCCAATACGCTCTGCCCCCGGATAACGCGGGGCAGAGCATCTTTCCCCGGAGGCTGAAATGTCTGAATGGCTGGAAAACCACCTGCCCAAGGTGGTGCTGGCGCCGTCGTTCATCGCCGTATTGATCTTTGTCTACGGATTTATCGGATGGACCGCATGGGTGTCGCTAACCCGATCGAAACTATTGCCGAAATACGAGATCAAGGGCTTCATCCAATATGAACGCCTGTTTGACTCGCCCCGCTGGGATACGGCGATCAACAACCTGTACCTGTTCGGCGCGCTGTTCATCGTGATCGCGATGCTTCTGGGATTGCTGCTGGCCATCCTGCTGGATCAGAAAATCCGTGTCGAAGGGGCGATCCGCACGATCTACCTGTACCCGATGGCGCTGTCGATGATCGTCACCGGTACTGCGTGGAAATGGATCCTCAACCCCGGTCTGGGGATCGAGGCCATGGTGCAGGGCTGGGGCTTTCCAAACTTCGAATTCGACTGGCTGGTGAACCCGGACTACGCGATCTACACCATCGTGATTGCCGCGATCTGGCAAAGCTCGGGCTTTGTGATGGCGCTGTTTCTGGCCGGTCTGCGGTCGGTGGACGGAGAGATCATCAAGGCCGCGCAGGTCGATGGTATCCCCACATGGCGCATCTACACGGCGATCATCATCCCCTCGATGGCTCCGATTTTCCTGTCGGCCTTCATCGTGCTGGCGCATCTGGCGATCAAAAGCTTTGATTTGGTCATCGCCCTGACCGGCGGCGGTCCGGGCTACGCGACCGATCTGCCCGCCACCTATATGTACGCCATGGCGTTTTCGCGCGGCGATATCGGTCAGGCGGCGTCGTCTGCGATGATCATGATGCTGGTCGTCTTTGCCATCGTGGTTCCTTATCTCTACTCAGAATTGAGGGCTAAAAATGACTGATCTGTCGATGCCCCAAAGCGAAACCCGCACCCAAAGCGCCACAAGCAAGATTGCCCTGCGCTGGCTGCTGTACATCATGCTGGGCCTGTTTGCGCTTTATTACCTGATGCCTCTGTTCGTGATGCTCACGACCTCGCTCAAAAGCCTTGAGGAAATCCGCACCGGTTCCCTCATGTCGCTACCGCGAGAGGTCAGCTTTGAGGCCTGGAAAACCGCATGGTCCGGCGCCTGCACAGGTATCCAGTGCGAAGGCCTGCGGCCCTATTTCTGGAACTCGGTCCTGATCGCGGTGCCTGCGGTGGCGCTGTCGACCCTGCTGGGCGCGTTGAACGGCTATGTCGTGGCGCAATGGAAGTTCAAAGGGGCCAACATCATCTTTTCACTGATGCTGTTTGGCTGCTTCATTCCGTTTCAGGTCGTCCTGCTGCCCATGGCCCGCGTGCTTGGCCTGATGGAGATTGCGGGAACCATTCCGGGCCTGATCTTCGTCCATGTGGTCTATGGCCTTGGCTTCACCACACTGTTTTTCCGCAACTACTATGTCACGATCCCGGTGGAACTGGTCAAAGCGGCCCGCGTCGACGGGGCCGGATTTTTGCGGATTTTCTGGTCGATCTTCCTGCCGCTGTCGCTGCCCATCATCGTGGTGACCGTGATCTGGCAGTTCACGCAGATCTGGAACGATTTCCTGTTTGGCGTGTCCTTCAGCGAGGCCGGGACTCAGCCCGTGACCGTTGCGCTCAACAACATCGTAAACTCAACCACCGGCGTCAAAGAATACAACGTCGACATGGCCGCCGCGATCATCGCGGGCCTGCCGACGCTGCTCGTCTATGTCGTTGCCGGTAAGTATTTCATCCGCGGCCTAACCGCCGGTTCAGTGAAGGGATAAGACCCATGGCTCCTATTCTCGACATCAACAACCTTTACAAGAATTACGGCAATGTCGAAATTCTGAAGGACATCAACATCTCGATTGAGCCGGGCGACTTTCTGGTTCTGGTCGGCCCCTCGGGCTGTGGTAAATCCACCCTGCTGAACTGTATCGCGGGGCTGGAACCGATCACCGGCGGCACGCTGGCCATTGGCGGCAAGGACATGACCCATGTCAGCCCAAAGGACCGCGACATCGCCATGGTGTTCCAGTCCTACGCGCTCTACCCGACCATGTCGGTGGCCAAGAACATCACCTTTGGCATGAAAGTGCGCGGGGTCGATCCCGCCACGCAAGAGGCCAAACTGAACGAGGTCGCCTCGCTGCTGCAGATCGAGCAGTTGCTGAACCGCCGCCCCAGCCAGTTGTCTGGCGGTCAGCGCCAGCGGGTGGCGATGGGCCGGGCGCTGGTGCGCGACCCCAAGCTGTTCCTGTTTGACGAGCCTTTGTCGAACCTCGACGCCAAGCTGCGGGTCGAGATGCGGACCGAGATCAAGAAGCTGCACCAGACGCTGGATGCCTCGATCGTCTATGTCACCCATGACCAGATCGAGGCCATGACGCTGGCCACCAAGATCGTCGTGCTGAAAGGCGGGATCGTGCAGCAGATCGGCAGCCCGGCCGAGATCTACAACAACCCCGCCAACCTGTTCGTGGCTGATTTCATGGGCTCACCTGCGATGAACCTGATCCCGGCCACGGCCTCCAGCAACGGGTCGGGCACGCAAATCTCGATCACGCGCGAAACCGGTGACACCATCGTGCTGACCGACACCCGCGCGCCAAGCTTGCCGCAGGACGTCATCCTCGGCCTGCGCCCCGAAGATATCGCCGAGGCCGGCTTCCGCGCCGGCGCAGGCGTGCAAGAGGCCGCCTGCATGGTCGATATGGTCGAACCCGCCGGGGCGGACACCTATGTGGTCTCGGAACTGGGCGGCAAACAGGTCACCGCGCGTCTGCATGCCGAAACCAGCGCGCAGGCGGGTCAGATGCTGAATCTGGCTTTCGACATGAGCAAGGTGTCGTATTTTGCCCAGGAAACGGGCGAGCGGTTGAACTGAGCCGCCGCAACTTGATCCGGTCGGGCAGCCTCACCAGTTGCCCGATTGCTGTTTCGCTGCCCGGTACAGCCGGCCGGATTGCGTCTGAGATGCGGTGTCGTGCAGCGCCCGCTCAGCATCCGCGCACGTCAGGCCAATATCCCTGAGCGCCCGCCCGGGCAGCGCGTTCAGGGCCTGCGCCCCTTGTCGTCTCTTGCGCCGGTTTTTCCAACTGGACCAAAGCGCTCTGTACCATCCGAAGGCCTGTGGCTGCTGCGCGTTCGGGCGATGAAGAATGGTGTCTGTCTGGGCCATGTTCGTCCTCCTTCTGCATGTGCTGACAGTCTCGCCCGGCACAGACCGAACCGGATAGTGAGCGAACAGAAGCGAGGTGGTACGCTTTTCGTACTGGATGCAGGCGCGGCGGGTGCGATATCCTGCGCCCGGAAAGGAATGCATCCATGTCCGCCAAGCCTTATGGCAATATCTGCTCGATCTCGAAGGCCTGTCAGATCCTCGAACCCCGCTGGACCCTGCCGATTCTGAACCAGCTGTGGAACGGGTACAGCCGGTTCAACGACATACGCCGCGCCGTGGGCGGCGTCTCGCCCGGGGTGCTGTCCAAACGGCTGGAAGAGATGGAGCGCAACGGGCTGGTCGAGCGGATCGAAGACCGCGCGCGCGGCACCGTCGATTATGTGCGCACCGACAAGGCCAAGGACCTCGAAGAGGCGATGAACGCCCTGTCCCGATGGGCGCAGCGCAATATCGAGGCGGAAATCGCCATGACCGGGGCCGATATCGGCGATCTGATGTGGGGCTTTCGCAAAGCGGTGAACACGTCCGAGTTACCGGCCAAGCGGACCGTCATCCGGTTTCGCTTTCCGGATGAGCCCGAAGCGGTATCGACCTATTGGCTGATTCATGAACCGGGCAAGGATGTCGAGTTGTGCATCGACCTGCCCGGCAGCGAGGTTGATCTGTTTATTGAGACCTCGCAATTGTCGCTGAACGCGATCTTCTTTGGCCGCTCGACATTTGCACGCGAGACCGACGCGGGCCGGTTCTTCATGACCGGCGACACCGTTCTGGAACGCAGCATCGACCGCTGGTTCCCGCGGTCAAACTATGCCGATATCGAAGGCATCCTTCCGCTGCGCGATCCGGACTGAATCACAGATCCACCTATCCCGCGATGGTGCCGAAAGGCTCAGCCCACCTTGTCCAGATCCTTGATCAGCCGGTTCAGATCGCCGCCGCGTGCATCCAGCATTGCGCCGATCTCTGTGCGTTCGGTCAGCAGCAGGTTCACGCCCTCGATGAACATATTGAAGAACTTGCCCTTGCCGGATTTATCCGACACCAGGAACGTCACCTCGAAGGGCGACGAGCCGCGCAGTTTGACCGAGGTGCGCACCTCATAGCCTGCCTTGATCTTGCGGGCGTTGCGCACGGTGACCTCGCCGCCGATGAATTCGCGGAAGCGGCGGCCGTATTTGCGCGAGATATAGCCTTCGAAGGCCTTGGTGAACTGGCGCAATTGTGCCGGTGAAGCGCTGCGGGCTTCGACACCCAGCGCATAGCGCGCCATGATCGGCACATCGCCATATTGCACAAAGATCTTTTGAAAATCGCGCAGCATGGCCTTTTCGGATTTGCCGGATTCGATCACCCGGGTGATGTCGGACACCACGGAATTGACCAGCTGCGTCGCCCCGGCTTCGGTCAGCGCAAAGGCGGGCAGGGGCAGGGCAGCTACCGTCAGCCCGGTCAGGGCGGTGGTGACAAACTGGCGGCGGTGCATCAGATTACTCGGCATAGGGGTCCTCGTAGGGGTCTAGGAAAGGGTCCCTGACAGGGTCGGTCCCGGTATTGGCATAAGGGTCGTCATACAGCCCCAGATAGGCATCCTCGTCGTCGCGCGCCAGTTCAAAGCGGCGGTTTTGAAGATAGATCGTGCGCGCCTGCGCGTAACTGTCGGCACTGTCATACAGAATCGAATCGACCGTATCCGAGAACCGCCCCCGGTCGCCCATGCGCCGGACCACCTCGGCATAGACGCCTAGGTTGTCGGCGGGCCGCGTGGGGCTGAAATTAATCGGGTTCGAGAACAGGTTCACCACCACACCCACGGCATCGCGGGTGGTCGAGGGGCCATAGAAGGGCAGTTCGACATAGGCTCCTTCACCAAAGCCCCAGACATGCAGCGTTTCGCCGAAATCGGTATCGACGGGCGGCAGGTTCAGCTCATCCGCCGGGGCCGACAGGCCAAAACCACCCACGGTCATGTTGACCACAAAGCGCAGCAGCGCGTTGCCCATCTGCTTGGGGTTGCCCTGCAAAAGATAGTCCACCGCCTGCCCGGGCAATGAAATATTCTCGGCAAAGGTGCTGAAGCTGGTGACCATCGGATCGGGCACGATCTTCACATAGCCTTTCGAGGCCGGCCGGAATAGGAATCGGTCAACGCCCAGATTGAACTTGTGAACACCGCGATTTGCGTTCTCGTAGGGATCGAAAATCTCTCCACGGGCCGCGGCATCCTGTGGCTGCGATGCGCAGGCGGACAGGACCGTCATGGCGGTCAGAATGATCAGGTGCGTCAGGCGGATGGGGCGTGGCACGGTCTTCGGTACTCCAAAAAACTACCCGGTGGTGGGGCCGGGCCTTCAATCAATACGGCCTTTGCGGTCTTTGCGCTGCAATTGGTCCGACATAGACCGTTCGCGCGCGATTTGAAACAACAACTCGCATCTACCCCAGCCGATAGGGCCGGGTAAAGTGACACGATATCAACACATCCTGAATAAGAGGAGAGATGCCCAGATCGCGGGCAATCGGAAAAATGCCGCTTTCCCGCTTTCCGAAACCGCCGTTCCCGGTTAGCGTCCGGCCAAAGTCAAACCGTGGGAGACCTTATTCATGAGCATCGCAGCAAAACTCGACAGCCTCGGCATCACCCTGCCGGACGCGCCCGCCCCTGCGGCGAATTACGTGCCCTTCGTGCGGATCGGCAATATCGTTTATGTCTCGGGTCAGATTTCCAAAGCGGACGATCTGATCACCGGCAAGCTGGGCGATGACATGGATGTGGATGCGGGCGCAGCGGCGGCCAAGGTCTGTGCCATCAACCTGCTGGCACAGGTTAAGGCAGCCTGTGGCGGCGATATCGACAAGTTGGTGCGCGTGATCAAGCTGACCGGATTCGTGAACTCGACCGCCGACTTCACCGCGCAGCCGCAGGTGATCAACGGCGCATCCGATTTCCTTGTCGAAGCACTGGGCGAGGCCGGTCGTCATTCGCGTTCCGCCGTCAGCGCGGCCTCGCTGCCGCTGGGTGTTGCTGTCGAAATCGAAGGTATCTTCGAGGTTCAATGACGCCGCCCCTGCCTTCCGAATTCCTGCAGCGCCCGATAACCCATCGGGCGCTGCACGATGTTACCGATCAGCGACCCGAGAACAGCCGGGCCGCCATTCGCGCCGCCATTGACGCCGGTTACGGGATCGAGATCGATCTGCAGCTCACCTCGGACGGTCGTGCGATGGTGTTTCACGACTATGATCTGCGGCGTCTGACCGGCCAGCCCGGCCCGATCCAGCAGATCACCGCTGCACAGGCGCAGGCGCTGACGCTGCTGCAATCCGACGGCGAAGGCATCCCGACTCTGGACGAGATTCTGGACATTGTCGCAGGCCGCGTGCCCCTGCTGATCGAACTCAAGGATCAGGACGGCGCGATGGGTCTCAATGTCGGCGCACTCGAAGCGGATACTGTGCGTGCCTTGCAGGGCTATGACGGTCCGGTGGCGCTGATGTCGTTCAACCCCAACTCGGTGGTTGAACTGGCGCGGATCGCGCCGGGCTTGCCGCGCGGGCTTGTCACCTGTTCTTATGATCCAAAGGTGGAACTGCTGCTCACCGAGATTTGCGATCACCTGCGCACCATCCCCGATTTCGACCGCGCCAAAGCCAGCTTCATCAGCCATGAGGCCGCCGATCTGACCCGCCCCCGCGTCGCCGAGATCAAGGCGCAGGGCGTACCCATCCTGTGCTGGACCGTCCGCTCGCCTGAACAAGAGGCGCAGGCGCGCAAGGTTGCCGACAATGTGACCTTCGAAGGGTACATGGCCGCACATCCCGCTTGATCCCGGCGCGCCTGATCACAGATAAAGGTTAGGCGGAGGGCACATGGATCAGTCACAGATCGAGGTTCGGGTTCTGACATCGCTCTCGCAAATCTCGGCGAGCGACTGGGACAGCTGCGCCTGCCCTGAGGCGTCAGATGGTGGGCGACCCCTTGATCCTTTCACCACATATCGGTTTCTGTCTGCACTGGAAGAAAGCGGATCCGTCGGGCGGGGCACCGGATGGCAGCCTCAGTACCTGACCGCCTATCTGGACGGGATGCTGATTGCCGCTGCCCCCATGTATGCGAAATCGCATTCGCAGGGGGAATATATCTTCGACCACAGCTGGGCCCATGCCTACGAGAACGCAGGCGGGCGCTATTATCCGAAACTGCAGATCGCGGCGCCGTTTACACCGGCCACAGGACGGCGCTTCCTGGTGCGGCCCGACTATGACGCCATCGGCATTTCGGCGCTGGTTCAGGGCGCGGTACAGCTGGCGGCTGAAAACCGTATCTCGTCCCTGCACGCCACCTTCTGCACCGAGGCCGAGGCGCTGGCAGGTGAACAGATGGGCCTGATGGTGCGGCATTCACAGCAATTCCACTGGCTGAATGATGGTTATACGGATTTCGACGGGTTTCTGGCCGCGCTATCCTCGCGCAAACGCAAGAATATCCGCAAGGAACGCGCGCAGGCCTGCGATTTCGGCGGCCAGATTCGCACCATCACCGGCGACGATCTGTGCCCTGAACATTGGGATGCGTTCTGGCAGTTCTATCAGGACACTGGCGCCCGCAAATGGGGTGCGCCATATCTGACGCGGCAATTCTTTGATATCGCTCAAGAAACTATGGCCAATGACATGGCTTTGGTGCTGGCCGAGCGCAACGGGCATCCGGTTGCAGGTGCGCTGAACTTCATCGGGCGCGAAACGCTTTATGGCCGCTATTGGGGCTGCGTCGAACACCACCCCTGCCTGCATTTCGAACTGTGCTATTATCGGGCGATCGATTTTGCCATTGCTCACGGGCTGGCCCGGGTCGAGGCCGGGGCGCAGGGCGAACACAAGCTGGCGCGCGGCTATTTGCCCACGCGCACGCATAGCTTGCATTGGGTCGGTGATCCGGGTTTTGCTGATGCCGTTCAGAAATTTCTGGACGCCGAGGCCCACGCGGTGGGAGAAGAGATCGAGATTCTGACGGATTACGGCCCGTTCAGGAAATCGAACCCGGAGGAACAGCAATGACCGAACTTCTGTCGACCGAGACCCGCGGCCCGCTGCTGGACCCGCTGTTCAGAAATGGCTGGACCATGGTCGAGGACCGCGATGCGATCACCAAGACCTTCATCTTCGAAGATTTCGTGCAAGCTTTTGGTTGGATGACCCAGGTGGCGATCTTTGCCGAAAAGTGGAACCACCACCCGGAATGGTCCAACGTCTACCGCACGGTCGAGGTCGTTCTGTCCACCCATGATGTTGGCGGCCTGTCTGCGCAGGATGCCAAGCTGGCCCGAAAGATGGACAGCCTGATCTAGCCGCGGTCGCTTTGTGATCCCACACCACCAGCCAGCAGGGCTGCTGTCCCAAGCTGTTTGAACTCGGCCACTGTGACGGTGCCGCTGCTGACATCGATATTGCTCGGAATGCGGATCGTGCGGTTGCCGATGGACCGGACGCTGCGCCTGGCCGGGTTGATGTCCAGACAGCGCGTCTCGTAACAGGTCAGCCCGCTGGTGTTGATCTGAATGCGCGCCTGCCCGTCCGGGCCCGTCACCACCGGAGATTGCGGCACATCACAGGCCGCCAGTACCGCCAACGCCCCCAAACCGATCCAAATCCGCATGATGCCTCCTGCATGTTCGGGCCGGGTGCTAATCTAACCGGCCATTGCCATCCTGATCCGCCGCCTCAAAATCGTTCTGCATTTGCGCGGCATACTCTGCCTTGGAAATAAGGCTGTCTCCATCCCGGTCAACCGCTTGGAACTGTTCGATATCCAGAAACGGCTTGGCCTCGTTCAGGCCCAGTGTGCCGTTCTTGTCCTCGTCCATCGCCTGAAAGGCGTAGTCCGAGAAAGCATTGAACTCGTCCTTCGACAGGAACCCATCATTGTTCTTGTCGATATTATTTAGCTCGGCTTCGTTAAGCTCCGAGACACTCTCGGCATGGGCCACCCCGGCCATCGCCAGCGCGGCGACTACGATAAATGCATGTTTCATCTTACCTCTCCTCAGCACGCGTATCTCTGGCCTTCAAAGCCACCCGCTGCTGCGCCCGCTGCAGTCAGAATGGTTTTACCCGAGCCACCACCAAACTGATTGCCGATTGCGCCGCCGATCAGGGCGCCGCCCAATGTGCCGCTCAAACACGCAATCTCGTGCTGTCGCGCGGCCTGTTGCTGTGGTGTGGATGCTGGTCCACAGGCGGCCAACGCGCCTGTTGCGCCAAGAAGCAAAGTCAGAAATCTAAGTCGCATCAATGAACTCCCGGGTTGTATGCGCCAAGTATTGGCACATCGGGATGTTGCATCAAGTTAATTGCGCTTCATGCGGCCCCGGTCTTGCCGGGGCCGAACATCTTAGATGGTTTCAAGCAGGCCCTCACCTGCCGAAATCTCGCAGGCGCCGGGGTTGTCTTCGAGGTTGAGCGCCACGACCTTGCCGTCCTCGACCAGCATCGCATAGCGTTTGGAACGCGCGATCAGCCCTACGGGCGGGGCGTCGAAATCCATGCCGATGGCCTTGGTGAATTCGGACGCGGCATCGGCCAGCATGGTCAACCCGGCGGCTGTTGCGCCGGTGCTTTCCCCCCACGCTCCCATTACGAACGGATCGTTGACCGAGATGCAGATGATCTCCTCGACACCCTTGGCATCGAACTGGTCCTTGGTGCGCATGAAGCTTGGAACATGAGCGGTTGTGCAGGTTCCGGTAAACGCACCGGGCACGGCAAAGATCACAACCTTGCGCCCTTTGGTTTTGTCTGAAATCCGAACCTCCTCAGGGCCTTCCGCGCCCATCTGGATCAGGGTCGCTTCGGGCAGCATGTCACCTGTTGAAATCATTTTTATGCTCCTGTCATTTGGATTTGCAGAGTCGGGCTTTGCCGCAATATAGGTGGTCGAAACAAAGTGACCACGTGAATTCTGCAGAGCGGGTGAAACATGAGCCATATTGTCGTGATCGGTGCCGGGCAGGCCGGAGCCTCGCTGGTGGCGCGGCTGCGCAAGGACGGGTTCGCGGGTGACATCACCCTGATCGGGGCCGAGCCGCATCTGCCCTATCAGCGCCCGCCGCTGTCCAAGGCCTATCTGCTGGGTGAGATGGAGCTGGACCGCCTGTTCCTGCGGCCCGAAAGCTTTTATGCCGAGAATAATATCACCTTGCGTCTGGGTCAGCGCGTCACCGGCATCGACCCGCAGGCCAAGACGGTTTCGCTGGGCAATGAGGTCATCTCATACGACGAACTGGCCCTGACCACCGGGTCCGATCCGCGCCGCTTGCCAGCGGCGATCGGCGGCGATCTGGAGGGCGTCCATGTGGTCCGCGATCTGGCCCATATCGACGCGCTGGAGCCCGGTGTCAAAGACGGCGCGCGCGCGCTGATCGTGGGCGGCGGCTATATCGGACTTGAGGCCGCAGCCGTCTGCGCCAAGCGCGGGGTCAAGGTGACCTTGGTCGAGATGGCCGAGCGTATCTTGCAGCGGGTCGCGGCACCCGAGACCAGCGACTATTTCCGCGCTCTGCATTCCGAATACGGCGCCGATATCCGCGAAGGGGTCGGGCTGGATCGTCTGATCGGGGAAGATGGCCATGTGACGGGGGCCGTCCTGACGGACGGCTCGGAACTGGCGGTGGATTTCGTCATTGTCGGCGTGGGCATCGCGCCCGCGACCCAACTGGCCGAGATGGCGGGTCTGGAGCTGGATAACGGGATCAAGACCGACGCCCATGGCCGCACCTCGGATCCCTCGATCTGGGCGGCAGGCGATTGCGCGTCCTTCCCGCATGGCGAAGGCCGCATCCGTCTGGAAAGCGTGCCCAACGCAATCGATCAGGCCGAGATTGTGGCTCAGAACATGCTGGGCGCGGCCAAGGACTACGTGGCGACGCCATGGTTCTGGTCGGATCAGTATGACGTCAAGCTGCAGATCGCTGGCCTGAACACCGGCTATGACCGCGTCGTGACCCGCAAGGGGCAGGGCGCGACGGTGTCTTTCTGGTACTACAAGGGCGATCAGCTGATTGCCGTGGACGCGATGAACGACCCGCGCGCCTATATGGTTGGCAAGCGCCTGATCGACGCGGGCAAAACCGCTGATCCGGCGGTGGTCGCCGACCCGGATGCGGACCTCAAACCGCTGCTCAAAGCGTGAGGATCATCGCCGGAGACTTCCGGGGTCGGGCGCTGGCCTCGGTCGGCAAAGGCGATGCGGGCGCACATCTGCGCCCCACCACGGACCGGGTGCGCGAAAGCCTGTTCAATGTGCTCAGCCACCAGATCGACTTCGACGGTCTGCGCGTTCTGGACCTGTTCGCAGGCACCGGCGCGTTGGGGCTCGAGGCGCTGTCGCGCGGCGCGGCGCACGTCACCTTTGTCGATGACGGGCGCGTGGCGCAGGGTCTGATCCGCAAGAATATCGACCTGACGGGATGCAAGACTCGCACGGAAATGATCCGCCGCGACGCAACCCGATTGGGCGACAACCCCGGCGCGCCCTATGATCTGATCTTCCTCGACCCGCCTTACGGCAAGGCGCTGGGCCAGAAAGCAATCGCCGCCCTGTCCGGCGGCTGGCTGGCCGACGACGCCCTGATCGTCTGGGAGGAAAACGCCCCCATGGCCGCGCCCGACGGGTTCACCCTGAGCGACACACGCAAATATGGCGACACGCATATCTCGTTGATGTGGAGGGACGATCCGAATGCATGATCTGGTCATCTTCGATTGTGACGGCGTTCTGGTCGACAGCGAGGTTCTGTCCAATCAGGTCATGGTCGACAATTTCGCCCGCTATGGCCTGCACCTGAGCCTCACCGAATGCATGGCGCTGTTTGTCGGCGGAACCATGACCGGCGTGCGCGACAAGGCGCGGGCGTTGGGGGCGGATCTGCCGGATGACTGGACCGAGCAGATTTACGCGGAAATCTATACGGCATTGAAAGCAGGCACGCCGCTGGTCGAAGGCATTCCCGAATTGCTGGCGCAACTGGACGCGCAGGCCATCCCCTATTGCGTCGCCTCGAATGGCCGACCCGAGAAGATGCAGATCACCCTTGGTCAGAATGGGCTGTGGGAGCGGTTCAGGGACGTGATGTTCTCGGCCCATGAACTGGGCGCCGGCAAGCCCGAACCCACGTTGTTCCTGACCGCCGCGCAGCATTTCGGCGCGCAGCACCCGGTGGTTATCGAAGACAGCGAAAACGGCGTCACCGCTGCGATCCGGGCCGATATGCGCTGCCTGGCTTACGCCGCCCATGACGACGGCGCGCGTCTGGCCGCGCTGGGGGCCGAGGTCTTCACGGATATGTCACAAGTGCCCGGGCTTTTGGGACTCTGAGCGCGAAACATGGTAAGGTCCGGCCATGGACCGCGCTCTCTCACCTCCGCTTTGGGCCTTTTCGAAGGATACCGACACCACCACAGGGCCGCCGCCCAACCCGATGCGCGCGCCGGTGTTCATCCACGACGCGGTGATCCCGTGGCGGGATGAGACATTGCTGCTGAAACTGCTGCGCGATCAGGACGAATAGGTCGGGTGATACTTACCGCCCGGTGACAGGGTGAAAATCTCGACCCCATCTGCCGTTACACCCACCGAATGCTCAAACTGCGCCGACAGTGATTTGTCGCGGGTTACGGCGGTCCAGTCATCGGCCAGCGTCTTGGTCTCGGGCCGTCCCAGATTAACCATCGGCTCGATGGTGAAGAACATGCCCTCTTCCAGCACCGCGCCGGTGCCCGGACGCCCGTAATGCAGCACATTCGGTGGCGCGTGGAACACCCGGCCCAGCCCGTGACCGCAGAAATCGCGCACAACGCTCATCCGGTGTGCCTCGACATAAGCCTGAATGGCGTGGCCGATATCGCCGAATGTATTGCCCGGCTTGACCATCTCGATGCCCTTGAACAGCGCGTCATGGGTCACCTGAATCAACCGTTCCGCCTTGCGGGGCAGTTTACCTGCCACATACATGCGCGAGGTATCGCCGAACCAGCCATCGACGATGACGGTGACGTCGATATTCAGGATATCGCCATCCTTCAGCTTCTTGTCGCCGGGAATGCCGTGGCAGACTACGTGATTCACGCTGATACAACTGGCGTGCTTGTACCCTTTGTAACCGATGGTGGCAGACTCTGCGCCAGCATCCTCGACCATCTGCGTGATCAGCCCGTCAATCGCTCCTGTGGTCTGGCCCACAAACACATGATCGGCAATGTCATCCAATATCCGCGCAGCCAAGGCCCCTGCCGCGTGCATCCCGGCAAAGTCCCCCTGTTCGTAAATGCGGATACCGTCCTTGGTCAGACGGCCACGATGCTCTTTCATCGACGCCAAGCTCCAAATATTTCGCGCAGCGCCCCTTTTACGCTGCTTGTGCAGAAAGTTCCAGAGGGTGCGGTTTTCGACCGTTCAAATGGCGTTGAACGGGCCGGGTTCAATCTTTGACTGATCGAAATCTCGGATAGGGTGACGAAACGCCTCAGAATCGATGCAGGGAATGTGATGAAGAAATGGATCGCGGTTTTGCTGGTTCTGACACTATCCGGCTGCCGGGATGAGGTGACGCTTCTGTCGGGGTCCGAGATAAAGGCGCTGCTGGCCAAAGATCGCAAGATCGCGTTTGACAGATTCCACTATTCCGGGACGGCAACCCTTAGGGCGGATGAAACCTTTAAGGTCCTTATCCCGCGATTGGGACAGGATAGTGGCGTTTGGTGGCTGGATGGTGACAAGCTGTGCAGTCGCTGGAAATCGTTTCAGCAGGGTCGCCAGCTTTGCGCGCGGGTCGGACGGCTGCCGGATGGCGGATATCGCGGTCAGTTTCCGAAATCGGGCGCGTTGATCGGGAATTTTCGGTTTGAGGACTGAACTCAGGAAAATTCCCAGTGTCGCATGGGATCAGCCCAAACGCCGTCTGGCGAGATCCGCGTACCGACGACCAGCCGCTCAACCCCCTTGGCCGCCTCGAACGCGGCCGCATAGGCCGGATCAATATCGGCGGCCAGCGTGAACCGGTCGCAATCGGTGCGCTGCACCAGATACAGCATCACCGCCCGATGCCCCTGTGCCGCCATCGCCGCCAACTCGCCCAGATGTTTGGTGCCGCGCGCGGTCACGCTGTCGGGAAACTCGGCCAGACCGGGCTGGCGCGAGAGCGTCACGCTTTTGACCTCGACATAAGCATCCGGCAGGCCGGGTTGGGTCAGCAGGAAATCGATGCGGCTGTTTTCACCGTATTTCACCTCGGGGCGGACGGTTTCATAGGCGGCCAGTTCGGGGATGTCGCGCGCCATCAGCGCCGCCCGCAGCGCCCGGTTCGGCAGCGAGGTATCGACCCCGGTGAAATGCCCGTTCTCATGATCGACCAGCCGCCAGCCGTATTTCAGCTTTTTTTTCGGATCGTCATTGGGCTCCAGCCAGATTTTCTCGCCCGGTTCCGCCAGCCCCATCATCGATCCTGGATTGGCGCAATGGGCGGTCACCTCGCGCCCGTCCTCCAGCGTGCAATCGGCCAGAAAGCGTTTGTAGCGGCGGATCAGGCGGGCGGGAACAAGGGGGGTTTCAAATCGCATGGCCAAGGGCCTATACCTGCCCTAAGGGCCGATCAAGAGGGAGGGCGCGCCATGGCCAATCCAACCGCTGCAATGCTGGTGATCGGGGATGAGATCCTCTCGGGCCGCACCCGCGACGCCAACATGCATTTTCTGGCCGGAGAACTGACCAAACAGGGCATCGATCTGAACGAGGTACGGATCGTCAGCGACGATGCCTCGGCGATCGAATCTGCGGTCAAGGCGCTGTCCGAGGCGCATGACCATGTCTTCACCAGTGGCGGCATCGGGCCCACCCATGACGATATCACCGCCGATTGCATTGCTCGCGCCTTTGGGGCGCATATTGACGTGCGCGCCGATGCCCGCGCCCTGCTCGAGGCGCATTACGACAAGTCCGGGCTGGAACTGAACGCCGCTCGCCTGCGCATGGCGCGCATCCCCGATGGGGCGGCGCTGATCGACAATCCGGTCTCGACCGCACCGGGCTTCACGCTGGGGAATGTGCACGTTATGGCCGGGGTGCCGCTGGTGTTTCAGGCTATGGTCGCCAGCGTCCTGCCTGCGCTGACCGGTGGCAGCCCGCTATTGTCGCAAACCCTGCGCGTCGACCGGGGCGAAGGGGATATCGCAGCAACTCTGGCCACGCTGGCCGAGGATTTCGATGATCTGTCGATCGGCTGCTACCCGTTCCAGACCAATGGCGTGTTTGGCGCCAATGTTGTTGTACGCGGTACCGATGGCGCGCGTGTCGATGCCGCCATCACCCGTCTCGCGAAAGAGATTGAACTTTGAACGCCAACTGGTCCGCGATTGTCGACGGCACCTGGCCCGCCGCTGGCTATGACAGGCTGGGGCCGTTTCGGCTGCGGCAGGGGCAGGGTGGCGGGTCGCGCGTGTCCGCAGCCAGCCGAATGGGCGAGGTCACGGACGCCGATATCGACGCTGCCGAGACCGCGATGCAGGCGATGGATCAAAAACGCCTCTTTTGTCTCTGGCCCGGGGATGAGGCGCTGGACGTCCAACTTGCGGATCGTGGCTATGACATCCTTGATCCGGTCAACATCTATGCCTGCCCGGCGAGACATCTGACCGACATCCCGATCCCGCGCGTGACCGTGTTCAATGTCTGGGAACCGCTGGCCATCATGCGGGAAATCTGGGCGCAGGGCGGCATCGGTCCGGAACGGCTGGCCATCATGGACCGGGCACAAGGGCCCAAAACCGGCCAGTTGATGCGCCGCAGCGATCAACCTGCGGGCACCGGGTTTGTCGCTATTCATGATGGCATCGCCATGGTGCACGCGCTGGAAATCCTGCCCGATCACCGCCGTCAGGGCATGGGTGCATGGGCGATGCGCGCTGCGGCCTTCTGGGCGCTGGACAATGGCGCTGAGACCCTTAGCGTGATCTGTACCAAGGCGAATGTCGGGGCCAACGGGCTCTATCAGGCGCTGGGGATGGAGATTGTCGGCGAGTACCACTATCGCCAGCAGGTCTGAGGAGAGCGAATTGACCACACAGGATATGCCCACCGCCCTGAACCTGCCGATGGCGGACCCGCTGCCGCCCGAGACGCAGAAGTACTTCGATATCTGCGTCGAAAAGCTGGGCATGGTCCCCAACGTGCTGCGCGCCTATGCCTTCGATATCGACAAGCTGAACGCGTTCACGGCGATGTATAACGACCTGATGCTGGCCGACAGCGGGCTGAGCAAGCTGGAACGCGAGATGATCGCCGTTGTGGTCTCGTCCATCAACAAGTGCTTCTACTGCCTCGTAGCCCATGGCGCGGCGGTGCGTCAGCTTTCGGGTGATCCGCAACTGGGCGAGATGCTGGTGATGAATTACCGGGTTGCTCCGCTGGACGACCGCCAGCGCGCGATGCTGGATTTTGCCGCCAAGATGACCACCGCCAGCACAACGATTGAAGAACCCGACCGCCAGCAATTACGCGATGCCGGATTCTCGGATCGTGATATCTGGGACATCGCCAATGTCACTGGTTTCTTCAACATGACCAACCGCGTGGCCAGCGCCACCGCGATGGCCCCGAACCCCGAATATCACGCCCAGTCCCGATGATCCGACCTCTTGTTCTCTGCTTTGTTCTGCTGGCCGCTCCGGCCCTCGCGCAGGAACTGGTGCTGCCCTCCAGCGCGCGTCAGATTTCGGACCGGACCAGCGCGTTTGACAGTTATGACGTGCCGATTGCGGTATTTGCTGACAACGCGGTGCCCTCTCGCACGGTTGAAGGCAAGGTCGAACGCCTGACATGGCGGCTGCAAGCCGGGTCCAGCACCACGCTGCAAATCCTCACACCGCTGCGTGACCAGCTTTTGGCGCAGGGGTATGAGATCATCTTTGAATGCGAGGCCCGCAGCTGCGGCGGTTTTGATTTCCGCTTTGGCACCGAGGTCGTGCCAACCCCCGATATGTATGTGGCGATCCATGATTACCGCTTTCTGACCGCCATCCGCGGCAACAACGTGATCAGCCTGCTGATCAGCCGCAACCCGCCCGACGGCTATGCACAGATGATCCGGGTCACGCCCGTTGGCACCCAACCCGCCCCGCCGCTGGTGATCGAGGAAACCGTGGACGGTGCCGTCGGGTTGCTGACCGAGCTGAGCAGCAAAGGTCATGTCATCCTTGATGACCTGCATTTCCGCACCGGCGAGGTCGCGCTGGGCGAGGGGCCCTTTGCCTCGCTGGCCCTGCTGGCGGGCTATCTGTCCGAGAACCCTGATACCCGCCTTGCGCTGGTCGGGCACACCGATGACACCGGTGATCTGCAGGCCAATATCGCGGTTAGCACCAAGCGTGCCGACGCCGTGCGCGCTCGCTTGATCGAGGCCCACGGCATCGCCGCCGACCGGGTCGAGGCGCAGGGCGCGGGCTATCTCGCCCCCATCACCTCGAACGCCACGCCCGAGGGTCGCGACATCAACCGCCGGGTCGAGGCGGTGCTGCTGGTCAACTGACCCACCACAGATACAGCGGCAGCCCGACCGTGATGTTGAACGGAAACGACACCCCCAGCGACAGTGTCAGGTAAATCCCGGCTTCCGCCTTGGGCAGCGCGATCTTCATCGCCGCAGGCACCGCGATGTAAGAGGCCGAGGCCGCCAGCACCATGAACAAAAACAGGCTGCCCTGCGGCAATCCGATCAGCGCGCCCACGGCCCAGGCCATCAGCGCCCCGATCAGCGGCATCAGCACCCCAAAGGCAAACAGTCCCACCGACAGCTTGTCCCGGTTGGTGATCAGGCTACGCCCCGCCGACAGGCCCATATCCAGCAGGAACAGGCACAGGATGCCGGTGAAGGGTGTCACGATGAAGGGCGCGATCATCTGCATCCCTTCGCCGCCCGTGATCACCCCGATCAGGAACGCGCCGGTCAGCAACACGATCGAGCCATTGGCCAGCAGATCGCGCCACAGCTTGTCATCTTTCACACCGGTGTTGCCCGCCTTGTGCGCCAGCCACAGCGCCGACAGGATCGCCGGAACCTCCATCGCGGCGGCGACGGCCACCATGAACCCGTCATGGGTCAGCCCCACCAGATCCAGCAGGCTGGTGGCAGTGACAAAGGTGACGATCGAGATCGAGCCGTAATGCCCTGCCACCGCTGCTGCGTTCAGCGGATCAAGCCGGGTCATCACCCGCAGCAGGCCAAAGGCCACAAACGGTATCGCAAAGGACAGGACAACCCCGCCCATCAGCGTCAGGAACAGCTGCAGATGTATCCCATGCTCGGCCAGACTGGCCCCGCCTTTGAACCCGATGGCCAGCAGCAGGTAAAGCGACATGAATTTCGCCGCCCCCGCCGGGATCGACAAATCGCTGCGCACAAAGGCCGCCAGCAGCCCGAGGGCGAAAAACAATATGGTCGGCACCAGCAGATTGCTGGACAGCGTCTCGATCACTCCGGGCATTTTGCGCTCCTGTTCCCTCGGGTTTCGGGCTAGGTGCCTTGCAAAATTGATTTCGCCCAATACTATCTTGCTAAGTTTTGCTTAGTTTCAGGCTATGAGATGCGCCCAACCCTGCGCCAACTGGAATATATCGTCACCGTCAGCCGCCTGGGCCGGTTCAGCCTTGCCGCCGATGTGCTGAATGTCAGCCAGCCCAGCCTGTCAGCCCAGATTGCGACGGTGGAACAGGAGCTTGGCGTCCGCATCTTCGACCGCAATCGTGGCGGCGTGCAGGTGACGGCCAAGGGCGAAGACTTCATCGCCCGGGCGCAGAAAATCCTCGCCGATGTCAAAGACCTGCGCCACGCCATGTCCAGCGACACGCCGGTGGGCGGGCGGCTGCGGCTGGGCGTGCTGCCGTCGATCGGGCCCTACCTGTTGCCGCAGGTGATCAAAGAGGTCCACCGCCTGCGCCCCGGCCTGCGCATCATCGTGCGCGAGGAAAACACCCGCGATCTGGAACAGGGTCTCAAGACCGGGCGCTTTGACCTGATCCTGTCCACGCCCGAGGACCACCCCAACACCCTGCAGCACCGCCTGTTCAACGAATCCCTCTGGGTTGCGGTGGCCGTCGACGACGTGCTGGCGCAGGACCTGCAGGGCGTCAGCGCCGGTGACCTGCAAAACCGCCTGTTCCTGACACTGGACCAAAGCCACCGCCTGTCGCGCATCGTCTATGCGCTGGCGGCGGAATGCGGCGGCGTGGTGTCAGATGAATACGAGGGCACGACGCTCGATTCCATCGTCCTGATGGCCGCCTCGGGCGTCGGCGTGGCGATTCTGCCCGACCTCTATGCCCGCAGACAGGGCATCTACCGCGACGAAGTGCGCCTGCGCCCCCTGTCGATCCCGAACGCCAACCGCGACATCGCCCTGCTGGCCCGCCCCGCCGAGACCCCGCTGCCGGGTCAAACCGTCCTGACCGAAAGCCTGCGCGCCGTCGCCCGCACCATGGGTCTGCCGGTGATCGAGTAAAAAAAGGCCCGTGTCTTTCAACACGGGCCATCAAGGTACCACAGGGAGAATTCTACCAATCCATCGGGCCTTTTTCAGCAAAGGACGCGACGAGAAAATCAATGAAAGCCCGGACCTTGGGCTGGGTGAACCGGCCCGGCGGGTAGACCGCATAGACGCCTTGCACCTCATCGGGCAGCGACGGCATCGCATCTACGACCTCACCAGACTTCAGTGCGTCCGCATAAAGATAGCTGGGCAGATGCGCGATCCCCAGGCCCGAGATCGCGGCGTTCAGCAACGATTGCCCGTCATTCACACTCAGCCAGCCGGCCGTGCGCACCTGGCGCTTTTCACCGGACGGCGCGGTCAGTTTCCAGACGCTGCCCGAGGACTGGCTGGAATAATGCAGCAGCTTGTGTTCGTTCAGATCGTCGATCTTTTGGGGCCGTCCGAACTGTTCGATATATTTCGGCGAGGCAACCAGACGCTTGACCGTCTCAGTCAGCTTGCGGGCGCGCAGGGTGCTGTCTTCCAGCTCTCCGATGCGCACGGCCACGTCGAAGCCTTCGGAGATCAACTCCACATAGCGGTTGTTCAGTACCATGTTCACGGTGATGTCGGGATAGACCGACAGGAACTCCGACAGCACCGGCGACAGGTGATTGACCCCGAAATCCGTCGCCACGCTGATCCGCAGCAGACCGGAAGGCGCCGATTGCATCGACGTTACCAGCGCATCCGCCTCACCCGCGTCGTTCAGCACGCGGCGGGCACGGTCGTAATAGGCCAATCCAATCTCGGTCGGTGATACGCGGCGTGTGGTGCGGTTCAGCAGTCTTGCACCCAGCCGCGCCTCAAGGCTCGACACGTGTTTGGATACGGCCGATTTGGAGATCCCCATTTTCTTGGCCGCGTCGGTGAAACCACCCTGGTCCACCACGTTGGAAAAGGCCTCCATTTCGGTCAGTCGATCCATTCTCGTTCCCCAGGTCTTCTGTTCGTTGTCTCTTTATCGCGATCAATCTGGGCGAGAACTGGGCAGACATGGGATAATATCAGGGTTTTGAATCGGATCGTTTGCGACTGGGAAACGCTAAGATGAACGTGTGGCGGATCATGCCTTCCCTTGCAAATCCCCGATTTCTGGACTTTTTCCCGATTGTGCTATGATCAGGATGGCAATTTTGTGACCACGGAGGAGAGTATGAGAGCCCTTTTTACAGCCATCGCCCTGTGTCTGACCGCCACGCTTGCCTGGGCCGGGGGCGAGACACCGTCGAATCCCGACGCAAAGCTCTATTTCGTCAACCTGTCGGACGGGGACACGGTGCAATCACCCGTAACAATTGTGTTTGGCCTCAGCGGTATGGGCGTCGCGCCGGCCGGCACCGAAGCTGAAAACACCGGCCACCACCACCTGTTGATCGACCGCCCGCCGATCGGGCAGGGCGAGGATGGCGCGGATGAGCTGGCCTATGGCCTGCCCGCCGATGACAACCACATCCATTTTGGCGGCGGCCAGACCGAGGTCACGCTGGATATGACGCCGGGCGAACACACGCTGCAGCTGGTGCTGGGCGATGCGGGCCATGTGCCCCACGCGACGCCGATCGTGTCCGAGGTGATTACGATTACCGTTGAATGACCGCTACAGCCCTGCCGCAAGCCGTGTGCCCTGATTGATCGCCCGCTTTGCGTCCAGTTCTGCCGCAACATCCGCGCCGCCGATCACATGGCAGGCGATACCGCGCGCGCTCAGCTCATCAGCCAGCGACCGGTCCGAGACCTGACCCGCGCACAAGACAATCGTTTCCGCCGGGATCACAGTCGGATCGGCGCGGGTCTCGCCAAAGCTGACATGCAGGCCATCTTCGTCGATGCGCTCGTAATTCACGCCACCTACGAAGTTGACGTCTTTCATCTTCAGCGTGGCGCGGTGAATCCAGCCTGTGGTCTTGCCCAAGCCCTTGCCATGCCGTTGAGCCTTGCGCTGCAGCAACGAGACCTGCCGCGCCGGGGCGGCGGGCTGGGGACCTTCCGATGCCAAACCCGAGCGGTGCTCGGACGGGTCGGTGACCCCCCATTCCTTCATCCACAGCAGCAGGTCCGTGGTCGCACTGTGGCCGTCCTCCAGCAGGAACTCGGACACGTCGAACCCGATGCCACCCGCGCCGATCACGGCCACGGATTTGCCGACCTCGGCCTTGTCGCGCAGCACCTCGATATAACTGAGCACATTGTCCCGATCCTGCCCCGGTATCTGCGGATCGCGCGGGGTGACGCCGGTGGCGATGACCACCTCGTCAAAACCGGTCAGGTCATCGGCGCGGACCTCGCGGTTCAGTTCCACCTTGACGCCCAGGTCGTCCATCATGGTGCGGTACCAGTCGACCAGCCCCCAGAATTCCTCTTTCCCCGGCACCTGTTTGGCCATGTTCAGCTGACCGCCAATTTCAGCCGCCCGGTCGAACAGGGTCACGTCATGGCCGCGCTGGGCGGCGGTCATCGCGGTGGACAGGCCAGCCGGGCCAGCCCCAACGATGGCAACAGTCTTGGCAATCTCGGCCTTGGTGATCACCAACTCGGTCTCATGGCAGGCGCGCGGATTCACAAGGCAAGACGTCAGCTTGCCGCTGAACGTGTGATCCAGACAGGCCTGATTGCAGGCGATACAGGGCGCGATCTGCGCCGCCTCACCCGCGATGGCCTTGTTCACGAAATCCGCGTCCGCCAGCATCGGGCGGGCCAGAGACACCATGTCGGCGCAACCCGTCGACAGAACCTCTTCGGCGACCTCGGGCGTGTTGATCCGGTTCGAGGTGATGATCGGAATCCCGACTTTGCCCATCAGTTTCTTGGTCACCCATGCGAACGCCGCCCGCGGCACAGATGTGGCAATCGTCGGTATCCGCGCCTCGTGCCAGCCGATGCCGGTGTTGATGATCGTGGCCCCCGCAGCCTCGATCCGCTGCGCCAGCTCGACCACCTCATCATGGGTCGAGCCATTGGGGACCAGATCGATCATCGACAGCCGATAGATGATGATGAAATCCGTCCCGACCGCTTCGCGCGTGCGACGCACGACTTCGATGGGCAGGCGCATCCGGTTCTCATACGACCCGCCCCAGCGGTCGGTGCGTTTGTTGGTGTGGGTCACCAGGAACTGGTTCAGGAAATACCCCTCGGACCCCATGATCTCGACGCCGTCATACCCCGCCTTCTGTGCCAGCCGGGCCGCATTCACGATGTCGCCGATCTGTTTTTCGATCCCGTCTTCATCCAGCTCATGCGGCGGAAACGGAGAGATCGGAGATTTCACCGGGCTGGGCGCCACGCATTTCGGACCATAGGCATACCGCCCCGCATGCAGGATCTGCATCGCGATCTTGCCGCCTGCCTCATGCACCCGCTGTGTCACGATGGAATGGTTCGCGACCTCTGTGTCATTGGTCATCATCGACGCGCCGGGCAGGACCGAGCCTTCAAGGTTCGGGCCAATCCCGCCCGTCACCATCAGCGCCACACCGCCGCGCGCCCGATCGGCATAGAACTCGGCCACCCGGTTCCAGTCGCCGGTTTCTTCCAGCCCGGTATGCATCGAGCCCATCAGCACGCGGTTCTTCAAGGTGGTAAAGCCCAGATCCAGCGGGGCCAGCATGTTTGGGTACGCGGTCATGGCGAACTCTCCCTGTTTCGGCGCTTAGATTGACGCGCGCGTCACCTTTGTCACGCGAAACCTAACGTCATCCCCTTTGCCGCCGGGGTGGTGCTTGATACAGAGGGGCCAAACAACCCAAGAGGCCGCGCATGACCCCCGACCAGATCGCCAAACTGCCCTATCGCCCCTGCGTCGGGCTGATGCTGATGAATGCGGAAGGCCGGATATTCACGGGCCTGCGCAACGACGGCCCCCGGGACGCATGGCAGATGCCCCAGGGGGGTGTGGACAAGGGCGAAGACCCCCGCGATGCCGCCCTGCGCGAGCTGTGGGAGGAGACCGGCGTCACCCCCGATCTGGTCGAGATCATCGCCGAGACCCCCGGCTGGCTGCCCTACGATCTGCCCCACGACATCGTGCCGAAAATCTGGAAAGGCCGCTATCGTGGGCAGGAACAGAAATGGTTCCTGCTGCGCTTTACCGGCCGCGACGATCACATCAACATCGACACTGCCCACCCCGAGTTCGCCCGCTGGAAATGGCAGGACCCCTCGCGCCTAATCGCCGAAATCGTCCCCTTCAAGCGCGAAGTGTATAAACAGGTCGTGGCCGCGTTTGCGGAACACTTGAGCTGAGGGCTATTCGCCCAAGGCTTCGATGGCCGTAACCAACCGCATCAGGTCTGCCGCATAAAACCCGGCTGCGTTGATGCAGTTCGTCTCAAGCATTCTCAGTCCATCACCCGTGCGGCAGATATCGATCACGTAAGCTTGTGAGTAGCTGGGATTGAGGTCCACCATCCTCTGCGCAAAAACTAACGCATCGGCGTCGATCTCATGTCGGTACACAACGCGCGCACCCTCTTTATACAGGGAATATGTGACCACTTTCCCATCGACCACCCAGAGCCGCCATTCCTTGAGGATACGGGCTGGTCGGCTCAGCATCAGTTGAGTGTCATGGCGTAGCGATCCATTTGGTATCACATCTTCATTCAATGCCAGCACGGTTTGTGCAAGTGTGATGATTTCGTCAGCAGATTTGACGGTTCCTGCGATTTCTTTGCTGTCATCCACGGGGCGAAAGAACCACAACTGCCCGTCATCGGATAGCGCGTCAGGGATGTCGCGGAGCGTGAGAAACACCGAGCCCGCCCCGTTCAACAAATGCGGGTGCCACGCTTGCTCGTGCACATAAGGCCGCAGCTTGAATACTCCGGGCTTCAGGTTCCGAGAAGCCGCATACCGCCAAAGAGTATAGGACCCGAACAGAACAACGGCACTCCGGTCTGCAATATCTGGTTCGGGGGTCAAGTCGCCTACAAACGGCACGACTTTGTGCCACGAATATGGGATGTCCAGCTGATCCAGCGCATGGGAGAGTTTTTGGGTGTCTTCAAACTCCTGAAGCAGCCATTGCATCCGTACGTCTCACTTTCTGACCTTGCCTGCAGAGTGCAGGCTACGCACAGAATTGCAACACGGTTTGCTGAACACTCACCGCGCGACAAATCGCCGTGAGGGGCCGTGGCGCGGGGCTTTGGGTGTGGTTAGCCTCGGGGGTATGAAAGACACCGTTGATCCCCACATCCCGACCTTCACGCAATGCACCCCTGCCGGTCGCCGGTTTCATGGCTCTGACCGCCGCGCGCCGCTGCGGGACGGGCTTTGGTCCGCGGGCGAATACGGCCCCGGCCAGACTGCAGGCCGGTTTTATCCCATCGCCTGCGTTGCGCTTGAGGTGACACAGCGCTGCAATCTGGATTGCACGCTCTGTTACCTCTCGGACCGGGCCGAGATGACCTATGACCCCCCGCTCTCGGTCCTGTTCGCGCGGCTGGCGACGATCCACAGCCACTATGGCCCCGGCGTCTCGGTGCAGTTGACGGGCGGCGATCCGACCCTGCGCAAGATCGAAGACCTAGAGGCGCTGTGCCGCGAGATTCGCCGCTTGGGGATGCGGTCCTGCCTGATGACCAACGGCATCCGCGCCAGTCGGGCCAAGCTGACACGGCTGGCGGCGGCGGGGCTGGACGATGTGGCCTTCCATGTCGATCTGACGCAGGAGCGTCGCGGGTTCGACACCGAGGCTGATCTGAACACCGTTCGCCGCGCCTATATCCGCCGCGCGCGGGGGCTGGGGCTGCGCATTCTGTTCAACACCACCGTCTTTGCAGGCAATTTCGACGAACTGCCTGCCCTGGCCCGTTTCCTGCGCGACCGGCCCGAGGTCGCCTTTGTCTCATTCCAGATGCAGGCCGATACCGGGCGCGGGGTGCTGCGCGAACGCCCCGAGATGATCACGCAGGACAGCGTGATGCGCGCGGTCGAAGCGGGGTACGAGACCCCGCTGCATTTCGACACCGCCGCGGTGGGCCATTCCCGCTGCAACCGCTATGCCAGCGTGTTGACCGCCGGAGGCAGGGCGAAATCGGTGCTGTCGAACCGCCGCCTTGTGCACCGCGTGATCGACACGCTGGAGCACGAGGATCGCTCGCAGGACGGGCATCTGAACATCCGCGACGGGCTGCGTCGGCTGGTGCTGCGTCACCCGCTCGTTGCCCTGCGCGCGGGTGCGCATCTGGCCGCCTGTGCCCTGCGACTGGGCCCCGGGCTGTTGCGCGGACGGGTGCGGCGGCAGGCGGTGTTCATTCACAACTTCATGTCCGCCGAGGCGCTGGATCAGGACCGCTGCGCGTCTTGTGTCTTCATGGTCGCCACCGCCAATGGCCCTCTGTCGATGTGCGCCCATAACGCGCAGCGCGACCGCCATCTGACCGCCCCCGACCGGATCGAGGGCGACCAAGGGCCCCAGTGGTGGAACGCGGCCTCTCGCGATCTGTCCGACAGCCCTGATCTGCCCGGCCTGCGCGATCCGGCGCGGGCGCCGCTGAAAAAGCTCAAAGGTCAGTTGCGCGCGCAACAGACCGCCCGAAAGGCCGCGTCATGAGGGTGCTGCTGATCCTGCTTTTGCTGCCGCTTCTGGCCGCCTGCGCCAGTGTCGAGCGTCTGGCCCTGCCCGCCGCCGCCCCGCTTGAAAACACGGCCCTGACCCGTACCGCATCGCCCCCCGGCGAGCGGGTCGATCACCGCGACTGGACCGCGTTTCTGAACCGCTATGTCGCGCCGGATGCGCAGGGGGTGAACCGGGTGGCCTACGGGCAGGTCTCGCAGGCGGACCGGGCGCGGCTGGACGGATATCTGACGCGGCTGCAATCGGTTGATCCCGCCGTACTGACCCGCGATCAGCAACTGGCTTATTGGATCAACCTCTATAATGCGCTGACCGTGGATGTGGTGCTGGAGAACTACCCCGTCGCCTCGATCCGCGACATCAGGGACGGGCCGCTATCGATCGGCCCGTGGAGCCGCCCTCTGGCGATGGTCGCGGGGCAGAGCCTGACGCTGAACGATATCGAACACCGCATCATCCGCCCCAGTTTTGAGGAACCGCGCATCCATTATGCCCTGAACTGCGCCGCTGTGGGTTGCCCCAACCTGATGGATCGCGCATGGCAGGCGCAGACGCTGGAACGCGACCTTGCCGCAGCCGAGCGCGCCTATGTCAACGACCCGCGCGGGGTGCGGTTCGATCAGCGGGGCAGGTTGATCCTGTCGAAAATCTACATCTGGTTCCGCGAGGATTTCGGGGTGAATGAGAAGGCCGTGCTTGCCTATCTGGAAACGGCGGCCGAGCCGGAGTTGCGCGCCCGCCTACAGGACACAGCCCGCGTGAGCGCCTATGAATACAACTGGGCCCTGAACGACGCGGCAGCGGGTTCTTAACGGCGCGGAATCAAGGCCGCAGGCCGCCGCGTCAGCGCTTTACAGCAACCCTTCCGCCCGCAGCAACTCTTGCATATTCGCCTCGGGGCGCGGGCCGATATGGCTGATCACCTCGCGCGCGCAGACATTTCCGATCTTCGCGCAGGTCTCGTAGTCGCGCCCCGTGGCCATGCCGAACAGGAACCCGGCGGCGAACTGATCGCCCGCGCCGGTCGCATCCACCGGCACCACCTTTTCGACGGGCACATCAATGCGTTGCCCTTCCGACAACACGGTCACTCCATCCCCGGACCGCGTACACACAACCAGCCGACAGATCGCGGCGGTTTTTGCCAGCGCCTCTTCCAGATCGTCGGTTTCGAACAGCGATTTGATCTCGGCCTCGTTGCCGATCACGAAATCCAGTTCATTCTCGATCAGCAGCAGGAAATCGACCCGGTGACGTTCCACACAGAACGGATCGGAAATCGCGATCCCCGCCTTGCCGCCGCCTGCGTGACAGTTCCGCGCCGCCTCAAGAAATGCTGCCTTGCCCTTTTCCTTGTCGAACAGATAGCCCTCAAGGAACATGATCTGACTGTTGCCCGCCACCTCGCTGGAAACGTCCTGCGATGACAGCTCGGACGAAATCCCCAGATAGGTATTCATCGACCGCTCGCCATCGGGCGAGACGAAGATCATCGAACGCGAGGTCGGCAACTCGCCCCCCGGCACCGGCGGGTTCACGAAATCGACCCCATCCTCGTTCATCGCATCCGCATAGAACCGGCCCAAAGCGTCATCATGCACACGCCCGATGAACGCGGCGTCAAGCCCCAGCGCACCGGCCCCGGCAATCGTGTTCGCAACCGAGCCGCCGGGTGTCTGCACCCGACCCTCCATCGAGGCATACAGCACCTCACCGCGCTCCTGCTCGATCAGCTGCATGATGCCTTTTTCGATGCCCATCAGTTCCAGAAAACTGTCATCGGCCTGGGAAATCACGTCCACAACGGCGTTTCCGATACCGGTGAGTTGGTAGGTCTTCATTGGGTCTTGTCCTCGAATTGACAGAGATCACGGATGATGCAGGTCGGGCATTGCGGCTTGCGCGCCTTGCAATGGTACCGCCCATGCAGGATCAGCCAGTGATGCGCATGGAGTTGAAAGTCGGTCGGGATGTTATCCTCGATGGCGCGTTCCACCGCGTCCACGTGTTTGCCGGGGCAGATGCCGGTGCGGTTGCCGACGCGAAAGATATGCGTGTCCACCGCCTGCGCCGGATAACGCCACCACATATTCAGCACCACATTGGCCGTCTTGCGCCCGACACCCGGCAGCGATTGTAGGGCGGCGCGCGAGTTTGGCACCTCGCCATCATAGTCCTCGACCAGAATGCGGCTCAGTTTGATCACGTTCTTCGCCTTCTGGCGGAACAGGCCGATGGTTTTAATGTGCTCGATCAGACCCTCTTCGCCCAGATCCAGCATCTTTTGCGGCGTGTCGGCGATCTTGAACAGCTCTTTCGTGGCCTTGTTGACGCCCGCATCGGTGGCCTGCGCCGACAGCGCCACGGCAACGACCAGAGTATAGACGTTCACATGGTCCAGCTCACCCTTGGGTTCGGGGTCGGCGTCGTGGAAACGCGTAAAGATCTCGCGGATCGTGTGGTAATCAAGTTGCTTTGCCATGCGCGCCTTAATGCCGACCAAGGGGCCGTGACACAAGCCCAAAGCCAATGCGCAAGTTCCGGGTCGCAGGGGGCCGGTGCGCGCGCTATGGTTTTTGGAAACGAACCGAGGTGAACGCCATGAATGTCCAGACACCCGAAAGCGGTTATCACTATAACGTCATGCGCCGCGCCATCGACCTGATCGATCAGGGCGGCGAGGGGCTGAGCCTGGATGAGCTGGCCCGCCAGATGGACATGAGCCCCGCCCATTTCCAGCGCCTGTTCTCGCGCTGGACTGGTGTGTCGCCCAAGCGGTATCAGCAATACCTGACGCTGGGCCACGCCAAGGCGTTGCTGCGTGAACGGTTCACCACGCTGGAGACAGCGCATAACGTGGGTCTTTCGGGCAGCGGTCGCCTGCATGATTTGTTCCTGAAATGGGAATCCATGAGCCCCGGCGAATACGCCCGCAAGGGCGAAGGGCTGACGATTTATTGGGGCTGGTTCGACTGCCCCTTCGGCCCCGCTCTGGTCATGGGCACCGACAAGGGCATCTGCGGTATCGCCTTCGGGTCCGAGACCGGCGAAGCGGCGGCGATGGAGGACATGGTCTCACGCTGGCCGAAAGCGGAATTTTTGGAAAATTCCGCGCGCCTGCACCCATGGGTGCAAGGCGCGTTTGGCGCCGACCGGTCCGAAACCCCGCTGCATCTGATCGGCTCACCCCTGCAGATCAAGGTGTGGGAGGCGTTGATGCATATCCCATCGGGTCAAGTGACCACCTATTCCGAGATTGCGCAGCGCGTGGGCTCGCCGCAGGCGGTGCGCGCCGTAGGCACGGCGGTGGGTCGAAACCCGGTCAGTTGGCTGATCCCCTGCCACAGGGCTTTGCGCAAATCCGGCGGTTTGGGTGGTTATCACTGGGGCCTGCCGGTCAAACGCGCCATGCTGGCCTACGAGGCAGCGCAGGCCGAGGCTTGATTGACAACATGGGCCATCGGTGTCAGAAGCCGCCGCAGGTTCGGGTCTCCTGCCGTTCGCGGCCCTTTGGCTTTGGTGAAACCCGATGACACCACATCTGTTGCCCTTTCCTGGCGCGCGGATGGCAATGCGAACCCCGTCCTGATGTCGCGCCCGTTCAAGGAAACGAGGCATACCATGACCAAATCACACGATATCGCTCCGGTGGCGAAGCTGAAAACGCAGGCCAAACGGCTGCGTGCCCGATTGCAGACCGAAGGCATTGCCCTGTCGCATAGCGCGGCGCTTGAACTGCTGGCCCATCAGCACGGGCTGCGCGACTGGAACACCCTGCGCGCCATGGCGGCCAACCGGGTGGACCTGCAGGTCGGGAACCGCGTCGAAGGCCGGTATCTGGGGCAGCCCTTCACAGCGGAAATTCGCGGGATGACAAAGCTGAGCAATGGGGAACAGCGCCGGGTGACATTGCAGTTCGACACGCCCGTGGATGTGGTGCGGTTCGACAGTTTCTCATCGCTGCGCCAGCGCGTGACCGGAGAGATCGGCTGGGACGGCCGCTCGACTCGGCGCACCTCGGACGGAGAGCCGCAGCTGGTGGTCCGCCCCGCCTGAAATAATAAAGCGAGGCACCCTGCAGGGTGCCTCACAACTGGATCACGAAGGGCGCTTACTCGGCAGCCCAGCCGCCGACGGCCTTGACCTCAAGGAAATCTTCCAGCCCGAAAACACCGCCCTCGCGCCCGTTGCCGGATTGCTTCATCCCCCCGAACGGAGACCCCGCGCTGCGCGATTGCCCGTTCATCTCGACCATTCCTGACCGCAGATGCCGCGCCATACGATTTGCGCGCGCGCCGTCCTGCGTCTGGACATAGTTGGTCAGCCCATAAGGCGTGTCATTGGCGATCTCGATCGCTTCTTCTTCGGTATCAAAGGGGATCATGGTCAGGACCGGGCCAAAGATCTCCTCGCGTGCGATTGTCATCTGGTTGTTGGCATCGGCAAAAACCGTGGGGCGGACAAAATACCCCTTGTTCAGACCTTCGGGCCGTCCGGTGCCGCCCGCAACCAGCCGCGCGCCTTCGTCGATGCCCTTCTGGATCAGGTCTTGAATCTTGGTCCACTGTACCTCGTTTACGACGGGTCCGATATGACGACCTTCGTCCATGGCAGGCCCGACCGAGACCTTGCTGGCCACCTCAGCCGCAGTCTCGACCGCCCTGTCATAGATCGGGCGCTGCACCAGCATCCGGCTGGGCGCGTTACAGCTTTGGCCGGTGTTGTTCATCATATGCAGCACGCCGCGTTTCACCGCTTTTTCATCCGCATCGGCAAAGACCACATTCGCGCCCTTGCCGCCCAGTTCCAGATGCACCTTCTTCAGCGTCTCGGCGGCATTCTTGGAAATCGCCGTCCCCGCGCGGGTCGAGCCGGTGAAGCTGACCATATCCACGTCCTTGTGGCCGGACAGTTGCGAACCGACACCCACGCCATCGCCGTTCACCAGATTGAACACGCCCGCAGGGAAACCCGCCTCATCCATCATCTCGGCAAAGATCATCGCGTTCAGCGGGCTCTGCTCCGACGGCTTCAAAACCATCGTGCAGCCCGCAATCGCCGCCGCACCGACCTTGAGCGTGACCTGATTCATCGGCCAGTTCCAGGGCGTGATCAGGGCGGCCACACCCACGGCCTCATAGATGATCCGGTCATTAGGGGCGTGATCGCCCAGCGGGCGCTCGAATTCAAACGCCTTGGCGGCGCGGATGAAGTTCTTCAGGTGCCAGATGCCCGCGCCCACCTGCTGGGTGCGCGCCATATCGATCGGCGCGCCCATCTCATGCGACATGGCCTGTGCCAGATCCTCAGTCCGGGTGCTGTAGACTTCGACCAGCCTTTCCACCAGCGCGATGCGGTCCTCGACCGGAGTTGCCATCCAGCCGGGCAGGGCGGCCTTGGCTGCCGCGACCGCTGCATCGGTATCGGCCTGCGTACCCAGCGAGATCACCGCGCAGGGCTCTTCGGTTGACGGGTCGATGACGTGGAAATCATTTGGCTCTGCCGCCGGGACCCATTTGCCGTTGATGTAGAAATCGCGCTTTTCGATCATGAATTGTGCCTCCGCATCGCAAGAAATCGACCGTCTGGTCGGTTTATTTCCAACAGTGTCATCGCCGGTGCTCCGGGGCAAGGGGAAAGCTTCGGGCCTGCGAGCCGGGGGCAGACTTACCTTGCGTCAGGAATGAGAGGTTTAACCTGACCGCAAAGTGACTAAGTTGGCAGCAGCCGAGTCGGCCAAGAACCAAGACAGAGGAGACGCCCCATGGGTTTGCGCATAAATGATACCGTCCCGAATTTCACAGCAGAAACCGATCAGGGAACCATCCAGTTCCACGACTGGATCGGCGACAGCTGGGCCATCCTGTTCTCGCACCCCAAGGATTTCACCCCTGTCTGCACCACCGAGTTTTCGGCGGTGGCGCAACTGAATGACGAATGGGCCGCACGCGGCACCAAGGTGATCGGCGTCTCGGTCGATGGCGTTGAGGACCACAAGAAGTGGAAGAAAGACATCGAAGCCTATGGCAACGCCAACCCCGGCTTCCCGATCATCGCCGATGATGGTCTGGCCGTGTCGAAAGCCTTCGACATGCTGCCTGCCGAAGCTTACCTGCCCGACGGCCGCACCCCCGCCGACAGCGCCACGGTGCGGTCCGTGTTCATCATCGGGCCGGACAAGCAGCTGAAGCTGTCGATGACCTATCCGATGACCGTGGGCCGCAACTTTGCCGAGATCCTGCGCGCGCTGGACGGATTGCAGATGTCGTCCAAAGGAGTCGCGACACCTGCCAATTGGGTGCCGGGTGAGGATGTGATCATTCCTCCTGCGGTGTCGAATGAGGATGCCAAGGAGAAGTTCGGAGAGTTCGAGACGATCTTTCCTTACTTGCGCAAAACCAAGGCACCGGTTTGATTTGAAAGCTGGTCAGGGGGGCTGTCTGCCCCCCATCGCGCCCGGATGGGCGCGATCCCCCCCGAGGATATTTTTGGCCAGATGAAGCAGGCGGGCGGTTTTCGGGCTTTGCGGTGCGCAGGCCTTATGGACGCGCGAACTGACGCCGAGGTTGCGTTCAGATGGCAAGCCGGTTGCGTGTTTTGATGAGTGCCCTTTGAAACAGGCGCGAGGCAGGCAGGCCAATCCGCGCGCCGCCCCGGTCAGCGGAATAGCCGAGCGCATTCAGGATTTCCACATCTTCGAGGCCTGCCCATGCGGGGTATGCGGGCTCGCCACCATCCCGGACGGCCCGGACCATGGCCTGAACCAGGCATCCGACGGCGATCTGCTCGTCATTTAGGTTGTGGCCCGCCAATGGGTTGGTCCATTCAACCACCCCGTCCGGCATCTCGACGCGGATGGCCTTGAGCCCTGCGGCGTCTTCGAAGCGCTGAAACGTGCTGACCATGGCCGGCCCGGTGCCCGCGGCAAACCTGGCTTCACCCGGCAGCAAGGTGCCGCTTGAACCATAGGTGATCATGCGCGGCGCATTACGGTGCGGGGACTTTTCGTAGTCGGGCGAGAACCGATGGATAAAGAAGCTGCCATCGTCAAATGTCACCGTCCCGCGCATCCAGCATTCATCCGACACCATGTGCGAACGCACGGCCTGCGCGGACTGCGGTTGGCGATCCCGTCCGAGCAGCTCTCGCATCAGGCCGATGCCGTGATAGTCGAACACGGCGAAGTCGTTGACGACCGACGTGATGTCTCCGATCAGACCCAGAGAAATCATCTTTTTCTGCAGGCGGATTTCGGGCAGGAAAGGAAACTGTTCGGCAATCCCGACCAGCGCGTTGTGGTTTTCGATTTTGCTCAGTAGTTTGCGGCCTGCGCGTTCGTTCCAGCAAAATGGCGTCTCGAGCAACAGCGGAATACCCCGGTCGGCCATGACCGGATAGAACCAGTCGATCTGATCCGGCGGCACCGCGACGATCAGAAGCTCGGGGTTTTTGTCCCGGATCAAAGCGTCAAGATCTGTGCCCACGGACCACCCCGTCAAGTCGGCCAACCGCTCCGCCCCTGCGTCGCTTGCCGTGACCGCGCCGCAGATATCAGCCTCGTGCGACAGCGCCTGCATGGCTGGCGCATAGATCGACCGGACGCGGTCACCGCCGCCTACAAAGCCGACGCGGCAGCGATCTGGTTGATGTGCAACTGCCGCGGCTGCCGATTTCCGCGCAGAGACGTGGATATGGTCAGCCAGCCGCAGCGACAGGGCGACCAGCGTTTGCGTCGGGTTCATGTGACTGTTGGTGGGGAACACGGAACTGCCTGCGATGAACAGGCCTTCGACACCATGAACCTGGCAATTGACGTCGACAACACCATCGGACGGATCCAGCGCCATGCGGGCGGAACAGGCAGGGTGGGCCAGGTCCAGAAGGCCGCTGCGCCAGGCGTCGAACCCCTGTTCCAGCCAGGCGGGGCGCTGATAGGCATCGTCAATGCCCAGACGCCGGGTTTCCAAATGAAAGGCGTTTTCGACGGCGCGTACGGTCTGGTATTCGCGCTCTGAAATGCGCCAGTCGATGCGTGCCAGCGGGACCCCGAACCGGTCGGTCTGGTCGGAAAGGCTGACACGGCTGTCCGGTTGCAGCTCTTGTTCGACAACGCAGCCGACGACGCTGCGGTCGGGGCGGTTCAGGGGCGGCACCTTCGTGACCAGCCGGGCATGAGCGCTGGTGGCCAGACCGTAAGGATGCCGCAAGGCCGCTGCGACATCGGCCAGCCCTCCGGTCCCGCCCTTCAGGCCGCGCAAGCCGCGGGCCAGCGTGGACAGAGGGTTCACCTCGGACCCGAATTCGGCCAGATGCAGGGCGGCGTTCAGAAGGCCTTGTTCGCGTTGAATGTCATCCGACAGGCGTAGACCCAGACAATGAACATGATGCGATCCGAACCGGGGGTGCCAGCGGTTTCCCAGACGCTTGCGCACTTGGGTGCCTTTCCCCTTGTCGAATGCGGCGACCTCGGTGAAGTGGTGATCGGCGAGGTAACGCCCGACCTGATCATGCGCGTTGCCCAGACCTGCGGGGTTCCGGGATCGTGATGCCAGCAACAGCCGGGGGGTCTGAATGCCGCCGCAGGCCAGCACCACGCGCGGCGCTGCGATCTCGACCGATGCCCCGGCGTCGTTCATCACCTGCACGCCGCACACCTGACCCTGGTCCGGGGTGGTGAGAATTTCGGTCACGGTGGCTGAGGTCAGTATCTGAACCGTTTCGCTGGCCTCCAACTCGGCCCGGTGGCGTTCGCCGACATTGATGGATGTCGGCGCTCCGGTGTGCTGGAGCATGTCGCCGGGCATGTCGCCCTCGGGTGTGAAATGTCTGATGTCCGAGGCATCACCGGTGTTGGACTTGCTGAATTGCCAGATGACGGGTTTGAACATCGAGGACGCAAAGGGCGGCGTGTCAAAGGCCTTGCCCAGTTCGTGCTGTGCCTTTTCTGCCGACCGGGTCGGGGCGAGGCCAAGGAACCGGCCCGCTCTCTGGTAATACGGCGCCAGTGTCTCGCGCCCGATTGGCCAGCCCGTGCCGGGCAGCCACGGCCGCCGGGCATAGTCTATGGGGTCGAATGCGCCGCAACGCCCAGTCCACAGCGCGCTTGTGCCGCCGAATCCGCGGCAGGACACCTCGGCATGGGGGGCCCTGGTCTGTCCGACCTGTTCGAATGCGTTCAACTCGTCGCCAGATGCGCTGCGGGTGGTGTCGCCGCTTTCCAGCACCGCAACGTTCAGCCCCGAGCCCAGAAGTTCGGTGGCGATGGAAAGGCCCGCCGGACCCGAGCCAACGATGATGATGTCGAAATTCAGCTTTGGGGAAGAAATCTGGCTAAAGCACCGAAGGACCATTAAACGACTCCACCGGGTGGCCCCGGCGTTTCTTGAGAAAACGATTAAAACACTTGTGGTTGACTATAACGAGGAATCCGGAAACCGCGCAACATCGGACCGGATGGCCGCTGATCCTGCGTGGGTTTATTCGAGATCATGAAAAAACCCCGGCCGAAGCCGGGGTTTGTTTCTTAATTTGAGAGGGAAGAACAGATTACTCTGCGTCTTCTTTCTTTTCTTTCTTCTCAGGCACGATCTCTTCGCCGGTTTCCTGATCGACCACTTTCATCGACAGGCGGACCTTGCCGCGATCGTCAAAGCCCAGCAGCTTGACCTTTACTTCCTGACCTTCCTTCAGAACATCCGAAGGGTGGTTCAGGCGGCGGTTTTCGATCTGGGACACGTGGACCAGACCGTCGCGCTTGCCAAAGAAGTTCACGAAGGCACCGAAGTCGACGATCTTGACCACTTTACCGGTGTAGACCTGACCCTCTTCCGGCTCAGCAACGATCGAGTGGATCATTTCGTATGCCTTCTTGATCGATTCACCATCGGGCGAGGCGATCTTGATAACGCCGTCGTCGTTGATGTCGACCTTGGCGCCCGACACTTCAACGATTTCACGGATGACCTTACCGCCCGAACCGATCACTTCGCGGATCTTGTCGGTTGGGATGTTCATGGTTTCGATGCGCGGGGCGTGGACCGAGAATTCGTTGGTCTCGGACAGGGCTTTGCCCATCTCACCCAGAATGTGCATCCGGCCGTCCTTGGCTTGCGCCAGGGCTTTCTCCATGATCTCGGGCGTGATGCCCGCGACCTTGATATCCATTTGCAGCGAGGTGATGCCGTTTTCGGTACCTGCCACTTTGAAATCCATGTCGCCCAGATGGTCTTCGTCACCCAGAATGTCCGACAGGATGGCATAGTTGCCGTCATCTTCCAGGATCAGACCCATGGCCACACCGGCAACCGGTGCTTTCAGCGGAACGCCCGCATCCATCATCGACAGCGAGCCGCCGCAGACCGACGCCATCGAGCTGGAGCCGTTGGATTCGGTGATCTCGGACACGATGCGGATCGTGTAGGGGAAGTCGGTTGCCGCAGGCAGAACCGCCTGCAGGGCGCGCCATGCCAGCTTGCCGTGGCCGATTTCACGACGGCCCGGGCCACCCACGCGGCCAACTTCACCAACCGAGTAGGGCGGGAAGTTGTAGTGCAGCAGGAAGTTCGATTTGAAGTTGCCGTGCAGCGCGTCGATGAACTGCTCATCGTCACCGGTGCCCAGCGTGGTCACGGCCAGCGCCTGCGTTTCACCACGGGTGAACAGGGCCGAACCATGGGTCCGCGGCAGCATCGAGGTTTCCGCAACGATCGAGCGGATATCGGTGGTCGAACGACCATCGATCCGCTTGCCGCCTTTGACGACGTCACCGCGCAGAATGCCAGCTTCCAGCTTTTTCATCGCGGAACCGAGATTGCCGTCTTCCAGCTGCTCTTCGGTCAGCGCTTCCTTGATCGCCTCACGGGCAGCGGCAACAGCGGCGGTGCGCTCTTGCTTGTCGGTGATCGCGAAGGCGGCGCGCATCTGCTCTTCACCGGCAGCTTTGACGGCAGCGTACAGGTCCGAATAGTCGGGGGCCTGGAAGTCAAACGGCTCTTTCGCGGCATCTTCAGCCAGCGAGATGATCAGGTCGATCACCGGCTGGATCTGCGCATGCGCAAAGTTCACCGCGCCCAGCATTTCGGCCTCGGACAGCTCGTAGGCTTCCGATTCCACCATCATCACGGCGTCTTTGGTGCCGGCCACAACCAGATCCAGACGCTGTTCAGGGTTCAGGCGTAGGTCCTGCATGTCGTCGACGGTCGGGTTCAGAACGTATTCACCATCCTCAAACCCAACGCGGGCACCGGCGATCGGGCCCATGAAGGGCGCGCCGGAAATGGTCAGAGCAGCCGAGGCAGCAATCATCGCCACGATATCGGGATCGTTGACCAGATCGTGCGACAGCACGGTGCACATCACCAGAACTTCGTTCTTGAAGCCGTCAACGAACAGCGGGCGGATCGGGCGGTCGATCAGACGCGCGGTCAGCGTCTCTTTCTCGGTCGGGCGCGCCTCGCGCTTGAAGAAGCCGCCCGGAACCTTACCGGCGGCATAGTATTTTTCCTGATAGTGGACGGTCAGCGGGAAAAAGTCCTGACCCGGTTTTTGCGCCCGTGCAAAGGTCACGTTTGCCATGACGCTGGTTTCACCCAGCGTGGCAATCACGCTGCCGTCAGCCTGACGGGCAACCTTGCCGGTTTCCAGTGTCAGCGTCTCTTCGCCCCACTGCATTGATTTCTTCGTTACATCAAACATATGCGTATCCTAGAACGGAGCACTCCCGCCCCTGCGGGTCTCCGGTTTGCATGGCGGCCCCATTGCCGCCGACCCCAGTTTATCTTCCATTCGAGTGCCGAGGTCAGGGCACAACGTCTCAGATACCCGCGCGCATACATGAGAATGCGCGCGAAGGGAAGGGACAAGACGGCGGAAGGTGTGCCGATTAACAACCGCTGTAATTCTTGTTGCCACTAGCGGTTATCGTGTAGGTCCCACCGCGTGGACCAGTATAGCATCTGGAATAGGATCGTCTGGCGCTAGGTACAGGTCGGCGGTACGTCGACACCCTTCGGATCTGTGCGCTCCACTCGCAGGCCAGACCGTCGCCATCACCATCAAGGTTATGCGGATCTGAGATTGGACCACCGGAAGCCAGAAAGAACTTCTGAGCTGCTGCGCCATTTGGAAAGTCGTCACAGTCGTATTGGTCCAAGCCAGCGGCAGCGGGCCTTGAATAGATCGTCTTTCCAGCGTTCGACAGACTGAACTGACCATAGTTGCCCAAAGCACATTGGTTGACCTTGCGCTCGGCCAGTTCCGCTTCGATCATGAGTTTGCCACGGGATGTGGTTCGCGGCTGAAAATAGGCAGCGCACAATTCTGACGTCGATGCCTGAGCGACTTTGGAGGATAGGGCTTCAGGTGAAAGAAGATCAGCGGAGCACGCAGATAAAAGCACTATCACAAAAGAGAATAAGACACGCATCAGAGTCCTCAACTTGCCTAAGAATGCTGCAGTTTTGGGCGGGATCGAACGGTTGAAATGGGGAACGACATCAGCGTCGAAGACTTAGCGACCTGTGAGACTCTTTGAAAGAGGTAAGCTGGTCCAGCGCGGGACGGTCAGACAGTACGGATGTGTTTTGCTCGCTAACATTCCTAGTGAGGAATATATTTTGTGAAATTTTCATGTCGGTATAGGCTGTTACCACGAAGCTTGCGGTCGATATGACGGAAATGCGCCAAGGGACAATACTCTCCTCTCCGTCCGCTGGCCGAATACCTTGGCGTTTGCACTTGTCGAACAGAAGGGCAGACGAATGGCACAAACCAAGAAAATGCTGGATCCGGATCCCCGGATTTATGACTTCGAGACCGAATATGAGCTTGGGCAGGATAACGTCCGGCCTTTCGGTCTGGATATTCACAACCCGGTCTTTTTGATCTCAAGCATCCTGATCTTTGCGTTCGTTCTGATCGCACTCGCCAATCAGGAGGCCGCGGCAACCTTTTTTGGCTGGCTCCGGCCCTGGCTGACCAGCACGTTTGACTGGTTCCTGGTCCTGTCGGTCGATGCAATCACCCTGTTCTGTCTGGTGCTGATCATCCTGCCAGTGGGCAAGGTGCGGATCGGCGGCAAGGACGCCAAGCCAGACTATTCCTATGCTGGTTGGATCGCGATGATGTTCGCCGCCGGTATCGGCATCGGGCTGCTGTTCTTCGGCGTGATGGAGCCGGTCTATTACAACTTTGCGGAAGGCGGCAACGCGGTGCCTCTGGGCATCGATATCGCGGTGCCGGGCAATGAATATGCAGGCATCGTCGGCACCATCCACCATTGGGGCCTCGAAGGCTGGGCGGTCTATGCGGCCGTGGGCCTGAGCCTTGCGATCTTTGCCTATAACCTGGATCTGCCGCTGACCCTGCGCTCGGCGTTCTATCCGATCCTGGGCGAGCGTGTCTGGGGCTGGTGGGGTCACATGATCGACACGCTGGCGGTCTTTGCTACGCTCTTTGGCCTGACCACATCGCTGGGTCTTGGCGCGCAACAGGTTGCGGCAGGCCTGAACGAGGTGTTCGGCATCGAACCCAGCCCGACCGTGACCGTCCTGCTGATCATCGGCATCACGCTGATCGCGCTGGGCTCGGTCCTGATGGGCATGGATGCAGGTGTCAAACGGCTGAGCGAGATCAACATGATCATGGCCGTGGGCCTGTTCATCTTTGTCATCGTCGTCACCGGCGTCGGCACCGCCATCGCGCGGTATTTCAACGTGATGGTAGATTACGTGACGCACCTTCCGGCGCTGTCGAATCCGTTCGGACGAGAAGACACCAGCTATTTCCACGGCTGGACAACCTTCTACTGGGCCTGGTGGATCGCGTGGTCGCCCTTTGTCGGCATGTTCATCGCCCGTATCTCCAAGGGCCGCACAGTGCGTGAGTTCATTCTCTGCGCCCTGCTGGCTCCCACGGCAGTTTGCGCGCTGTGGATGTCGACCTTCGGCGGTGCCGCCATCGACATGCTGAACGCAGGCGGAGCGGAAGGCGTTCGCGCCACGGTGATCGACAGCTACGCCCCCGAGGGCGCGCTGTTCGGCTTCCTGAAAGAACTGCCGCTTTACGGCATTGTCGCACCCATCGCACTGGTGCTGATCGTGGTGTTCTTTGTCACCTCGTCCGACTCGGGCTCGCTGGTGATCGACACGATCACCGCAGGCGGCAAGATGGATGCGCCGGTGGTACAGCGGGTGTTCTGGTGTACGCTGGAAGGTCTGGTTGCCATCGCGCTGCTGCTGGGCGGAGGCCTCGCCGCGTTGCAGGGGGCTGCGGTCTCGACCGGCATCCCGTTCACGCTGGTTGTTCTGGTGATGTGCTATTGCCTGTGGCTGGCGCTGAAATCAGAGCGGGCCAAGATGTAGGCCTTGGTTGTACCAACACGAAACGCCCGTCATTTGGCGGGCGTTTTTTCAGAGGTAGAGGAATGCCATGAGCCCTGTGCCGCCGTTCCAGTGTAGACAACGTACTGCAGGCAGTCAGATAGATTAGTCCAATTTCCGACTTTGCCATCTCAGAGAGCGGTAGTTAGTACTGCGGTCAGTTTGACAGATGACCACGATGGAATGAAACGGTCCTTACTAGCATTGGGTGCCGAAAGAGGGCGGCCTATGAGCCGCCCTCGTAGTTTACACCGACGTTGGGAAGTCAGGTGGAAGCGCCTGAGCTGGCGGTACGTCAGGAAACAAGCGCCCCTTCATCACGTCCGCGATCCGACCAAAATTGAGGCCAGTGTAGTACCCAGTAATCCACGAGTAGGGGATGCGCTGTTCGCGTGCCAGTTTGATTACGGACGCCATGGCAGGCGTCACTTTGCAGTCGTGCATCAATATCTCCATGATGCTGCGACCGTTATACAGTTGACGGATTCAGCGAAAAATCGCATATTCCTAAGAGAAGTTGGGCTGCACAACGGTCTAATTTTTCCTTGAGTTGCCGCTCAAGGTTTTGAAACGGCCCCCGCTTTCGCGAGAGCCGCCATGGTGAGAAGCTAGTCTATTATCATGGACCACCTCCCGAACCGGCTTCACGGTCTTTCGCAGGTGGTTGGAAAAGAGAAGGCGCTGATGTATCCCGGCCAAGGTTTCTGTCAGCGTCTTCATTCCTAGGCAGTAAACTGAACAACCCAGTCTCTACGTTCTTGTCGATTTCCTTTGCATCACGCCACATACGTGAAGATACGGTATTTGCCTGCGGCCCGATATCACGTCCATACTTCTCTCGAGCGTATTCTCTAAAGTCTTTAGGAGCCAATCCAGGCTTGCCTTGTTGCTGTGCAACTTTCAGTGCCTCAAAGATAATTTGTCTTACTGTCAATGTCGGCGTCGAAGGAGCCGAATACTTTTCCACAGCTGGCGTCTGGGCATAAACGGGCGTTCGAGGCTTACTTGAGCGGCCATCAACTGTTGATGGAGCAGACAAGCTTCTGAACACGCGCTCAGCGATTTCAAGCTCACTAAGCTCCGTCTTTTTGTCTTCAATGCGCTTCATTAAATCAGAGATATCTTGCTCTAATTTTTTGCGCCGACCCTGAATCTGTGATGCTGAGATTTCCATATCTCAGTTAATGCAGCATCGGAGAGGGTGAGTCAATGCTGTGATGGCCTATTTGTTATGGTTGAGATGGCATTTGATCCCGAAATGTTCTTCCCTAGGGGGGGGTTCTCAGCGTTGGTGGTTGATTGCAGCCCGACCACAAGACTTGAGAAGATTAAAGTAGCTTCAATTAGGCGACTATCAAAAGCACTATCCTGCTCGTTGCATGGCTCTCGTAGCAGGCTAGAGTAAGGTGCGTTCTTGGATGTGTGCGTTAGGAAAGCCGCAACACAGCAAATGTGGTGGCACAGAAGGTCCGGATCATGCCCTGCACTTTATCTTGCGACGTCCGCATTGTTTTCGTTGGTGCGGGTCTTGGGCTCTGCGCTGCAAGCCCAGCGAATGACTGCTTGGAGATCATCCAAATGAAGAACGCCCGCCGAATTGGCGGGCGTTTTCCCTAGTTGTAAAGAATAAAGGCTTTAGCCCCTGCGCCTACGCCTCAGAACTTCCCATTCCCATGCGCCATCTCCGCCGGAATGGGCGAGACGACATCCCAATGCTCGACAATCTTGCCGTCCTCGACCCGCCACAGATCGAAGAACGCCCAAGGCTCACCGCCCATAATCGCGTCCGTCGCCACAAAGACGAAATTGCCCTCGGCCACCGCAAACTGGGGCTCGAACTTCGTGATCACCATACCCTGCGCGGCAAAGGCTTCAATTGCGGCCATCAGGCCCGACAGCCCGTCCTCGATCGAGGGGTTGTGCTGCATGTAAACTTCGGGGTCCATGTAATTCGCGACATTCTCGGGCGCGGCACCGCCCAGCACATCGCGCACAAAACCCAGCACCAGCGCCTTGTTTTCCTGCGTCTTGTCCAGATCGGTGATCTGAGTGGGCCCGTCCGTCATGCCGCGCCCCGATGCAGTGGTGTCTGGGATGGGCTGCAGGTTGTCCCAATGTTCGACAACCTTCCCGTCATCGACCCGGAAGATGTCAAACGCCGCCAGCGAAGAGGCCCCGAACGCATCCGCATTGTCATAGGTGTTGTGCAGCACAACCATGTCACCCTCGGTGATCACGCGATGGGTGGTGGCTGTCATGCCCGACTGTGCAACCAGCGGGATCAGACCCATCAGCCCTTCGGCACCGGTGGGCACCTGCGGGTTATGCTGGATATAGTCGGGGCTCACCATCTGGCGCGCGGCGTCGGGGTCATGCTCGACAAAGGCGGCCGAGAACAGGGCGAGGACAAGCTCTTTGGGGGTCATGGGTCAATTCCTGATGATTCGTGTTGTGGCGATAGTAAGTATTAAAAACGCACCACATTACAATTACGCACTTTAAAATCACGTAGTTACTTTCAGGATACTGCCATGCAAAACAATGCTTTGCGCTGTCGACTAATAGTATTATGATCGCTGCAAGTATCTAAATCGAACCAGAGGTCCCCATGCTTCCCATCGGCGTCAACAGCAAGGCCGAAGCGTCAAACTGCTCAATCCGTTCCGTTCTGTCGAACGTCACCGGCAAATGGCGGATGATCATCATTCTGGCGCTTGAGGACGAACCGAAACGGTTCGGAGAGATCAAGCGCTGCATCGGCGACGTCACCCAGCGGGTGCTGACCGAAAACCTGCGCGGGTTGCAGCGCGACGGCTATCTGACCCGCACCGTCGACCCCGGCCCGCCGGTTGCGGTGTCCTATGCGCTGACCCCTCTGGGCCGCAGCCTGTTAGGCTTGCTCAAGCCGCTGGTCTACTGGTCGCACGAGCAGATGGATCAGGTCAAAACCGCGCGTATGGAGTATGAGCGCGCCCACCCCGACTGAGCCCTCCGGCTCAGGGGCACCTGTGCCCCGCGACGCAGGTTCCGTCTTCCTCGCGGATCACGGTCGAATGCCCGGGTGAACCGCCCGGCATCGGTACGCCGGTCGACAAGATGAACCGGACCGAATGCCCGCCGTTCAGACCCGCCGGGAACCGCGGGATCGGCTTGTCGATCTTGAAATAGCCATCCGGCGTCTGGCTCAGCGCGCCTTGTCGGGCCAGTTGCAGCAACCCTGCCTGTTGCGGCAGCACGTCATAGGGCTGGGCTTGATGTGAGGCCACAACCTCGCCCTCGGCAAATTCCAGAATCCCCCCTCTGTAATAACGCAGCAACAGCTTCTGCAGTTTGCGCTCCAGATCGCCAACCTGTTGGTCCTTGGGCGGGTCCAGAACCTGCACCCCGTCATCGGTCACAAGGTAACGCCGGTTGTTCTTGATGATGGTCAGCCCGTTCGCCTTGGTGCCGCCGCCCGTGATGCCCTTATGTGCGCCCGAGGGCAGGTGAATCTCGCCCAGCGTATAGGCCCCGAACATATGGTCCACGCTGCGCTTCAGCTTGGATGAGACCCGTCCTTTGGCGGCGATCGCTTCGCCCGAGTCGCGGTCCTTGAAATACTTGGGCAAACAGTTGCGCCCGGGTTCGAAATGAACGACCTCGGGCGCAAGCCCGGCAACGCCGACACCCCGCGCGGTGGCCGGCGCAACAAACCGTTCCACCCGGTCCGTGTCGCCGGTGATTTTCCAGACGATCGAGTCGAATGCCGTCGCTAGGATATAAAGCGGCGCATCGCCCTCTTCGATATGGATCACCGCCGCCGAGGTCTCTCGGTCCAGCCCCGACATTGCCATGTTGGAAACGGCATAGCCCTCATACCCGCCGAGCAGCAGGATTTCGGCCTCTGCCGATGGTTCGGGAAATTCGCAAGACTGTCCGGCTACGGGTTGGCGCAGGGACTGTGGCGGGGTGACGTTCGGTGACACTTCGTTGGCTGCAATCTTTTCGACGGTCTGCGCGATCTCGTCCGGGGTGACCTTGCCGTCCTGATTGGCGTCAAACTGCAAAAGCTCTTCCATCCGTTTCCGGTCCGGCCGCATCCGCGCCTCGCGCGACATCGCGTCTTGCCAAAGCTCGGTCAGCGACAAACTGCCGTCGCGGTTGCGATCTGCGGTTGCCAGAAGGGTCTGCAGCGCCACCGACTGACCTTGGTTCAGATAGGGCAGCTGCCGCTCGACCTCAGCTGTCGAGACCTCCATGTCGCCATCCAGATCGAACGCAAATACACGACCCAAGGCGCTGGCCCGCTGCCGCGCTGTCTGCATCGCCTCGTGCACCGCGATGGCGTCTCGGGTCAGCTCTCCATCGGGGGAGTAGTGGAACAGCTGCCGGATCGCCTCTTCCGTGAAGGCGTTCGGATTCAGGGTGATCCGCTCCATCGTCTGCCGCGTCAGGTTCGGCCCCGGTTCGGGCGTGGGTTCCGATTGTGCCGACGCGATTTGCCCCGCCCCGGCCACCAGCAGGGTACACAGGAATCTGTTAAGCTTCATGAAATCAATGTCCCGAAATCAACACTTGAGTAATGGATAGCACCCGATGGTGGCAGGGCAATCGTTAATGAAAGGTTAACGTCGTTGCGCGCGCAATGTGTGGGCACCGGTCGCCGCTGGGTTTATGAAACCGGGACCCCAGCAAACGAAAAACGCCCGCCAAAATGGCGGGCGTAAAAACGTACAAATTGCACAAAGTTGCTCTCAGAGCTTGTACAATCCGGACAAAACGCGCTTAGCGGCGGATGCCCAGCTTTTTGATCAGGTCCTGGTACCGTGCTTCTTCTTTACCCTTCAGATAGTCCAGCAGCTTACGGCGCTGGGCGACCATCTTCAGCAGACCACGGCGACCGTGGTTGTCTTTCTTGTGGGTCTTGAAGTGCTCGGTCAGGGTGGTGATGCGCGAGGTCAGGATGGCAACCTGGACTTCGGGCGAACCGGTGTCGCCGTCCTTGGTTGCGAATTCTTTCATGACGCGTGCTTTTTCAGCGGCAGTAATCGACATCGGGGTCTCCTTTAAAAAGGTTGAGGTTGATGGCGCAGGCCGGGATGTCGTCCAGCACAGGCCCATGGAGAAAACCGCACCGATTCCGATGCGGATGGGCGCGTATAGGCGCTTTTGGCGCGGATGGCAAAGGGTTTCTGCCCGCTCAGCCGGTGGCGGTCAGCTGGGCCAGATGCGCCTCGGTCACCAGTTGAATATCCTCGATGGTCAAACCATCAACTCCATGCAGCCGGGCGATCTGCTCCCCGTTCAGGCTCACATGGGTCAAGCTGCTATTTTCACTGTCTTTTTCGATCTCGATATCGGGTTCACCGGGCCCCTCCCAGGTGACCAGAAGCTTGTCCTGCCCCAACTGGAAGTCCATGATCGTGACACTGTCTTGCGCGGGCTCGGCCTGGATGACGACGTCGTCCTCGCCTTCTCCGCCCGTTACCACATCGCCGCCATAGGCCAGCAGAACATCATCCCCCGCGCCGCCATTGAGGAAATCGCGGGTTTCCTCGCCCTTACCATCGTCGCCGGTCAGAACGTCGTCTCCATCGCCGCCGAACAGCGCGTCCTCACCTTCTCCGCCCGCCAGATAATCCGCGCCCTTGCCGCCCTGTAACGCGTCGTCGCCGTCGCCACCGTCAAGCCTGTCGTCATCCTGCCCGCCAAAAAGCTGATCGTCCCCTTCGCCGCCCATCAGATGATCCGCGCCGAAATGACCATAGAGCGTGTCATCCCCCGACTGACCCAGCAATTCATCCGCGCCCGCCTCGCCGTGCAGCAGGTCATTTCCCGCGTTGCCAGCCACGATGTCATCGCCCTGACCGCCATGCAAAACGTCATGTCCCGCACCGCCGTCAATCAGATCATCGCCACCATATCCGTTGATCTGATCGTCGCCATCCTGACCAGTCAGCGCGTCGGTGCCCTCGCTGCCTGCAAGGATCAGATCGCCCTCGTGGTCCGAGATCACTTCACCCGTGCCGACCTCTTCGGGGTCAGTTGGTTCTTCGATGTTTTCGTCCGGATCCAACAGGTTGCCTTCGGGCAGATCCTCGTCGGGCGTCTCTTCGATGTGGTCATCCTCATCCTCTTCCACGGGGGCAAGGATATCCCCCATCGCGTAAGCTGCGCCGCCAACGGCAGCCAGTCCAAACAACCCGATCAGAAACATGACACCCCTCCGCACGCAGAATGCTCCGAGTGTGAAATATCCCATGTTGTCAGGTGCTTGGTCAAAGCCAAGTTGGAGGTGTGGTTAACCCTTCGTCACCAGCGCTCGGGCTGTTGGGTATAGGCGATATAGAGCGGATGTTTCGGATGCCCGTCCTTGGTCAGCCCCAGATGGAACAGCGGCTGCCCGGTGCCGCGCAGCAGGCATTCGACCGCCGGGCCGCGATCCAGATGCGCGCCATGGGTGCCCCATGCGGCGATGACCTGATCGGCCCATTTAACGCCGTCCAGAATGGCCGCGTCGTTGGCGGGTCCGACCGGATCGGCTGCGGCGCGCATCTTGCGTGGGTCGGTGTCGCGCCAGGCGAAGATGTTGGTGACTTGAAACGCCCCGAACCCCAGCGCCCTTGCGCGGCGCTCACAGCGTTCGACGGTCGGGTCGTTCTGCACCTCGGTCGCGGTTGACGGGTTCAGCATCACGAACAGCGCTTTTCGCCCCGCCGCATCCCAGACACGGGTCAGGCTATATCGATACTTTTCGCAGTCGGAATAGATGGCGGTCGAGGGCGCGTCGCCCTTGGTATGCGTTCGGGTGATCATGCCCTATCGCCTATCACGAGGGTTAGGCGACGAACACCCGGCTGGGATGCAATTCGCCGGATTTGTAGATGCCCACGGCCACGGCCTTGCCATCCAGCGAGGCCCAAGCCTCATCGCCATATTCCACGTCCGAGGCCAGCACCATGCCCGGATTGCCATTGCGCAGGCGGGTGGCCCCTTCGGGGGTGCATTTCAGCTCGGGCAGGTCCGACAGACCGGTTTCCAGCGGGTGCAGATAGTCGTCCAGCGCGGTGGTTTTGGCCATCTCGTCGATTTGCTCAATGCTCAGCCCATCCTCGGCCTCAAACGGGCCGGACCAGATGCGGCGTAGTTCCCGGACATGGCCATGGCAGCCCAACGCCTCACCCAGATCGCGGGCGATGGACCGCACATAGCCACCCTTGCCACAGGTCATCTCCAGCACCACATGATCGGTGTCGGGACGGTCAACCAGGATCAGTTCCTCGACCCACAGGGGCCGGGCGGCCAGTTCCACATCCTCGCCATCGCGGGCCAGTTTATAGGCGCGCTGGCCGTCGATCTTCACGGCCGAGAACTTCGGCGGCACCTGCATGATCTCACCCAGAAACGGGCTGAGCGCCTGTTTGATGTCGTCATCCGAAGGGCGCAGATCGCTGGATGCGATCACTTCGCCCTCGGCATCGTCGGTGTTGGTGGCCTGCCCCAGACGCACGGTGAAGGTGTAAGCCTTCAGCGCGTCGGTGATATAGGGAACCGTCTTGGTCGCCTCACCCAAGGCCACCGCCAGAACACCCGTCGCCTCGGGGTCCAGCGTGCCTGCATGGCCCGCCTTCTTCGCGTCCATCGCCCAACGCACCTTGTTGACCACCGCGGTCGAGGTCATGCCCGCAGGCTTGTCCACCACCAGCCAACCCGAGATATCGCGGCCCTTGCGTTTGCGTCCCATGTCACACCCAGAATCTTGCCAAGGCGCGCGGGGTAACGGATCGCCTCAGCCCTGTCAATTTGCAGGGACGTCTTCGACCACACCCACGATCGGCCCCAGCGAGAACCCGATATCCGACCGGTTGCCCGCGCGGTCGTAGAGGCGCGAGATATTGCCGTCGAAGAACAGCGCGTTCGGGGTTTGCAGCACGTCGCGAAACAGCAGGCCGAATTCGTGGAATGTGACGTAGTCCTCAGAGATCGCAAACACCACAAGCTTGCCATCATCGCTGGTGCCCACGCCGTTGCGCACGAAAAGCGAGGTCGAATCGGGCAGGAACCGGGGGTGCAACTCTCCGTCGATCACCAGCATGGGGCCGGATTGGGTGGCGAAACGACAATCTGGGGCCTGGTCGACATAATCCAGCGTCTCGAATACATCGGCGCGCCCGTCGCGGATGCAGAACACACCGTTGGGCAGCAGGCCGAAATTGCCGGGGCCGGGGTTGGCGATGACGCGCATCTGTTCTTGCCCATTTTCCACATAGTGACCGACAGGCGAACGGTCGTCGTGATACATGCCCGCATTCATTGCAAAGGCGAGACGCTTGCCTTCCGGGGCCAGAGCCTCGTTTACTGAGGAAAAATGCCCCAGTACGTCGCCGTCCGCGCCGTTCAAAAACAGACGCAGATCTTCGGACGCATCTGCCTCGCAGATGGTAAAACGCTTGTCTTCATGGGTAACCTTCTCGCAGGTCACCGCACCAGCCTGCGCGGCCCACAGGACCGCGCCCAATGTGGCGAATGCCCGGATCACTCGTCCAGATCGCGGCGCACCGCGTCCTGATCGAACATGCGGCGGGTGTCGTCCAGACGGTCGAACGTGTCATCCAGACGGAACCGCAGATCGGGTGAGAATTTCAGATTCAGCTTCTTGCCGATCACGCGCCGCAATTCACCCTTGTTACGGGCGAGCAGGTCGATCACGTCCTCCTGACCCTTGCCGCCCAGGGGCAGCACATAGGCGGTGGCGATTTTCAGATCGGGCGAGGTGCGCACCTCGCCCACGGTGATCGACATGCGGTTCAGGTCGGGGTCGTGGACATCTCCGCGCGCCAGAACCTCGGACAGGGTGCGGCGGATCAGTTCGCCGACGCGCAGTTGCCGTTGGGACGGGCCGGGGCCATCGTGGAATTTGTTCTTTGCCATAATCCCCGATCTAAGCGCAAAGCTGGGCTTTGCCAAGCGGGTGCGAACGGGGTAGGAGGCTTTGAGCCGACTTAGCGAAAAGGACCAGCGTAATGACCCATATTCCGGGGATCGTCATCACAGGGGCTTCGGGCCGGATGGGGCAGATGCTGATCAAGACCGTGTCTGAGAGCGATCAGGCGCGTCTGGTCGGCGTGGTCGAGCGTAAGGGGCATGACTGGATCGGTCAGGATGTGGGCACGGCGATGGGTGGTCAGGCGTTGGGCGTCACGGTCACTGACGACCCGTTGGAAGCCTTTGCGCGGGCGCAAGCGGTGATCGATTTCACCGCGCCCGAGGCAACGCTGGAGTTCGCAGCGCTGGCGGCACAGGCGCGCTGTGTGCATGTGATCGGCACCACCGGCATGAGTGACGAACAGATCGCCGCGCTGGAACCAGCCGCGCGCCATGCGGTGATCGTTCGGGCGGGCAACATGAGTCTAGGCGTCAACTTGTTGGTTCAGCTAACAAAAAAGGTCGCTGCTGCACTGGACGAAGATTTCGATATCGAGGTGATTGAGGGCCACCACCACCACAAGGTCGATGCGCCCTCGGGCACGGCGCTGATGCTGGGTGAGGCCGCCGCCGAAGGGCGCGGGGTCAATCTGGCGGACGTGTCCGACCGAGCACGCGACGGCATCACCGGCGCGCGTCAGCGCGGCCATATCGGCTTCCACGCCATTCGCGGCGGAGACATCGTGGGCGAGCATGACGTCCTGTTCGCCGCCCCCGGCGAGCGCATCGTCCTGCGCCATCTGGCCACCGACCGCGCCATATTTGCCCGCGGCGCGCTCAAGGCGGCGCTGTGGGGGCAGGGCAAGGCGCCGGGTCAGTATGATATGGTGGATGTATTGGGGTTGTAGGGGCTACGGCTAGATGTAAGCGCGCGCAAGAACATAAAGAAAGAACATCACGATCCAAAATACCACAGCTGCGAAAAGCGATAGAAAGTGTATCATGAAAAAATGGAAGTAGTTGGCATTCGGGATAATCCGTATCCCATTGGGTACGTTCAGATCGTCACATATTTCAGTCCTGAACCAAATATTACATGCTCCATGAGCGTTCAGAAGCAATCGCTTGCGTGATGGTGGCTCGCCTCTTGTTCTGATCCAGAACTCGATAAACTCGTCCTTAAATTTGAATATCGGGAAAACCGAAGTCAGAAAAATCGTGGCGATCCAGCATGTCAGGCTCATGATGAACACAAACCCAAACATAATTAAGAACAAAGTCAGCAAATAAGATTCCTCATACCCTTCGCAAAATGCAGATTACCGAAACGCGGTCAGACCGGGCGGTTCGGCACCCTCCTGCTCGACCTGCGCAAACAATGCGCCCAACCGCTGATCCCATGTCGGGAACTGACCGGTCAGAGCATATGTGAGGCGTTCAGCTCCGATAGAAATGCCCAAAGGTGCGACCTCACCGCCGATGATGATCTCTCCGATCTCGGTCCAGTTGGCCGAAGGGGGATAGGCGGCAGGTGCCGGTTCGGGTTGGTCACCGACGCGGTAATAGACGCCCATCGTGACCAGATAGTCGTCGCCAAACGGGTCGGGAAAGAAATAGCCCGAGGCATCGCGGGCGGCCAGCGCTTCGGCCTCGTCGCGCAGCAGGACCTTTTCCGCAAAGGGTAGGTTCAGGCCGTCCAGAACGGGGCGCATATCGTTTGCCTGCGGCACGCTGACAAAGGCGATGCGCGCGGGGTCGAGGCCGAAGGTCTCGGTCAGAAGGTGCAGCATCAGATGGGTCGTGTCCTGACCGGTAATCAAGCCGCCCGGATGGCAGCCGACCTCGTGAAACAGGGGCAGGACATCGGGGCGGGTTTTCTCGGCGACATCGCCGACGCGGGCCAGAGGTTGAATGATGAATGCTTCGGTGGGCAGCGTGCTCTGATCGAAATCATGCCGCAGCCCGCCGTTATAGCTCGTATCACCGGTGCTGATCGGCAGCGGCTGTGCCTCGGCAAAGCCAAGCGCGGCAAAACCCGCGCGCAGGCGGTTCAGCGTATCGGCAAACTGCGCTTCGAAGGCCTCATTCTGACCGGTTGCGCCAAGTGCAATTTGCGGCACCAGCGCGCTTGCGGTGGCTGCGGTTCCCAATTGCACCAGTTTCCGTCGATTCAAAGCCATCTGCGCCTCCTCACAACACGCACAAGGAGAGTATCGCAGAAGTTTGGCGCAAAGGTTAAGGGAATCTGAAAACACGCCCCGAAGGATGTATCCTTAGAGATCCCTGATCTTGTTCGCACGCAGCGGACAGGCGAGATAGACGCCGAACTCTTTGCCGATATCGGCGCTGACCCGAGCGTGAACTGCGCCCTGGCGATCAAGGAACCGCTGGGTGTCTTCGACCGGGAAAATCCCCTCGTGCCAGATGCCGGGATGGATATAGAGGCCTTTGGAGCCGTCGCACCAGAAAGCCACCACCTTTTCAGGTGTCAGATTGTCACCCGGCAGGGCAGCGGGGATGATGAAGGGTTTGTTGTCTAACGGCCAGAACATCTGACCGCCATCGGGGTGGTAATTCATATGCCACAGCAGGACCTGATCCCGGGGCGCGGTTTGCCGGTCCGCCTGCGCCTGCTGCGGGTCGGTGGACCAGCCCAGAACATAGTGGCCACCGACCGCCTCGTTCTTGCCATAGAGCACATCGCCCTTCCATTCACCGTGAAAGGTGCCCTCGACCCAGCCGCCTTCATCCCCGGTGCCCTCATCTATGGGGCGCCAGCCCTGTTGCGGCCAGCGGGTGATTTCGATCTCGAACCCCTCGGGGTCATCGACCAGACAGCCATAGCCTTTGACAGATTCGTCGGTGGCGCGGATCAGAGGCACCTCGTGCCAGGGCAGTGAGGGCTTGGTGCTGGCTTCAAAGATATATTCGGGGGCGTTCATGCGACCTCCATATGTTTGTCGACCATACGCTGCACCATCGGGGCGAAATGAGCGAAATCGGGGGTTTCCATATCAGCGCGCTTTCCGGCCTCGTCCAGATATCGCACCTGAATGATCTCTTTCAGGTTCGGGTTGGCCTCGAAGGCGGTGACTTCTTCGGCGCTCATCGGGCCGCCCTGCAGTTCCAGCGTGTGGACCGAGGCGGTCGACAAGCGGTTGAAGTACTCGGGCTTAGTGGCGCAGAGGTATCGCTTGGCCGCCACATGGTATCGGCAGCAATCGGTGATGACAGAGGGAAAGAACTGCTCCAGCACTTCGGCCCCTGCATCTTCGTGATGCCGGTCTTCGGTGTCGTCAGGTTGGTAGGTGCCGAATTCCGAGGTGAAGTGGCCGATGTCATGCAGCAGCGCGCCGACGATGATTTCCTCGGGCATGCCGTTTTGTTCGGCGATGGTTGCGCCTTGCAGCATGTGCTCGGCCATGGTGACGGGTTCGCCCAGGTATTCCTCGCCGCCGCGGCGGGTAAAGATATCGCCGATGAAGGCCACGATGTTGTCTCGGTTCAGGGTTGAGAAATCGGGCCTCATTCCGCCGCCTCCGTTTGCGTCATCTCCATTGCCGCCAGCGTCGAAAGCAGCCCGTCTTTGTCAGCATAACATCCCTGTAGCCAGCGAGAGCCTGCGCCTGAATAGCCCAGACGGGCATGCAGCACGCGGGTGTTGTCGACGATAAAGCTCTCACCTGGTTCCAGTTTGAACGACACGCCCATCGCCGGGTCGTCGATGATGTCGCCCAGTTGGCGGTAGGCGGCGTAATAGGCCTCCATCTTGTCAAACGGCACGTCCACGAACGGGGCCGAGGACCGATTGTTGAAGCGGATGCCGATTAGTTCTCCATCGGGTGACAACTCGATCATTGGGCGGCGCGACCGCAGGCAGACTCCGTCCGAGCCCTTGTATTCGAACCGGGCGGGATAGCCCGCCAGCAGGGCGAAGCCCTCGGGGTTCTGATCGCGCAGCGTCTCGGCGGCGCGGAACCCGTCGACCACGATGGAATCGCCGCCCTCGGCGCTGTTTTCGAGGCAATAGAGGATCTGCAGCGTCGGCACCGGGTCGCGATAAGGGTTGTCGGTATGCGCCTGCAGGCCCAACCCGGTAAAGGCGAGGTTGTTCGGGTTCACCTCGGTCCGGACTTCGAAATAGGGGCCGTAATTGGTTTCACGCACATAGCCGAACAGGTCAGCCACCTGCAGCAGCGATTCCGGCGTGGTCGGGCCGTTTGTCAGCTTGGCAAAGCCGTATTCGGCGACGGCGGCCAGCCAGTTGCGCTTGGCGGCGGGGTCCGTGTGAACCTGCGTCCAGTCGCCGCTTGGGGCGTCGATGCCCTGCGCCCATGTAGTGATGCCGGGGGCAATGCGCCCGAATTCGGTGCTCTGATCGCGGTCATAGCGGTGCGCGGCCAGCCAGTCGGCGGGGAAAGTGACGGTCTTGTCTTCGGGTTGGAAGGTGACTTGCAGATCGCCATTGGTAATCTCGACAGCACTGATCGCAGTATCAGCGGGGATGTCACCGATGGTGATCAGGCGCTGGCCATTGCCCGGCGCGCGGGTTTCCGGGTCCAGCGCGTTGTCGCGCAGCCAGATGGCGTGAAAGCGGGAGCGTGTGCCATCGGCGAAGTCTACGGTGACAACGGACGGATCGAAGGTGGCGGTGCGCAGCATGGGGTCTCTCCTGTTCAGCGCGGCTTTGGTTGAGGAGATACGCGGTTCGTGGCATTACCACAATTAATCCTTATTGCGACTGAGGCTTGGAAAATCTTATGGCTAAGAAACAGATCGGATTGCCGCCGCTGGATTGGCTGCGTGTGTTTGAGGCCGCTGGGCGTTTGGGCGGTTTCTCGGCTGCCGCGCGCGAGTTCGGCTTGACGCAGGCGGCAGTCAGCCAGCGGATTGGGAACCTTGAGGCATGGCTGGGCCGGTCGCTGTTCGTGCGCGAGGCGCGCGGGGTGTCGCTGACTATCGAGGGCGAAAGCTATCTGCCGCTGGTGCAGGACAGCCTGCAGGCGCTGGAGCGCAATACCGAGGACCTGTTCGGCAAATCCCCGCGCGAGTTGCGGGTGGCGGGGTTGTCGTCGCACATCCATGCTTTGGTCTTGCCTGCGTTGCCCGCGTTTCTGGATGTACGGCCCAAGGTGCGGGTGATGACCGATTCCATGGCGCGCCGATCGTCGTTGGAGGAAGAGCGGACATGGTTGCAGTTACGTTATGGTCGCGGGTCGTGGGCTGGTCGCGAGGCGAAACTGATCTCGCCTGAGGTACTGGCCCCGATGGCTGCGCCTGGTGTCGAATGGGGTGCACCGCTGATCGATCTGCGCGGGGAGCGCCCGGGATGGCAGGATTGGGTGCGGGTGGCGGGGGTCGAAGATTTGCCGACGGGGCGGCTGAGTTTCGATTCCGTTGGCCACGCGATCACGGCAGCGCGGCAAGGGATGGGGATCGTGTTGGGCTCGGTGCCTTTGGCAGCGGGCAACCTGCAGACGGGGCGGTTGTGCCGTCTGGACCTGCCTGAGCTGCAGACCAAAGATGGCTACTGGCTGACTTGGCCCGAGGATCGGGTGCGGTCGAAACGCCAGCGGGCGTTGATTGACGATTTTCTGCAGGCGCTGCGGGGCGCGGACTGATCAGAAGTCGATGGCGATGCCCTTCTTCTCCCAATCTCCATAGCGGGCCGGATCGGGACCGTCGCGCCCGCCCAGTTCTTTGGGTTGCTCTTTCGCCTCGGCCTCGGCTTTTTTACGACGGGCTTCAGCCTCGGCCAAGGCGCGCTGGGCGGCGGGGGGCAGGTCTTGGTGCGCGTCACTCATGAGATCGGGTTCCTTTCCGTTCCGCGCCTTGATATACGCCCTCGTCCGCCCAAGGCAATGCGGGCAAAGGTCATCAGGGGCAACCAGCATCATGTCAAATTCCGCAACCGCCGCGCGCCGCAGCGCCATCTATCTGCTGGATCAGATACTGGGCGAGGGGCGGCTGCTGCCCGAATGTCTGGCCGCGGGCGCGCTGGATCGACTGGCTCCTGAAGATCGTGCGCGGGCGCAACGGTTGACCATCGAAACCTTGCGCGGGTTGGAACGCGCCGACCGGCTGCTGGCGGATCACCTGCGGCAGACACCTGCGCTGACCGTTCACAACGCCTTGCGGCTGGGCACGGTCGAGCTGTGTCAGGGCGAGGCGGCGCATGGGGTCGTCAATTCGATGGTCGAGATCATCGGGCGGTCACGCAAGCATGGGCGGCTCAAAGGGCTGGTGAACGCAGTTCTGCGCAAGATCGCGGCCGACGGCCCCGAGGCATGGCCCAAGATGCGCGTGCCTCGCCTGCCGGAGTGGCTGCGCGATCCGTTGATTATGGCGTGGGGTGAGGATGCCGTGAAGGGCATGGAGCAGACCCAATTCCACGGCGCACCTTTGGATGTGACCCTGAAACCGGGGGCTGAGGCCCCGGGCGGAGACGCCTTGCCCACCGGTTCGGTCCGGTTGCACGAGGCCGGTCAGGTGTCGACCTTGCCGGGATATGACCGGGGTGATTGGTGGGTGCAGGATGCGGCGGCGGCATTACCTGCGCGGGTTCTGGCCCCGAAGGCGGGGGAAAAGGTGCTGGACCTTTGCGCTGCGCCGGGGGGTAAGACTTTGCAACTGGCGGCTGCGGGGGCCGAGGTCACGGCGCTGGATATCTCAGAGGCGCGGCTGGCGCGGGTGCATGAGAACCTGAAACGCACGGGCCTGAAGGCCACCGTGATCGCCGGTGATGCGCTGGACCATCAGGGCGAGTACGACGCCATCCTGCTGGACGCGCCGTGTTCGGCAACCGGCACCATTCGCCGCCACCCGGACCTGCCCTTTGCCAAGGACGGCTCGGAATTCGGCGGGCTGATGGATCTGCAGGCGCGGATGCTTGCCCATGCGTGGTCTTTGCTCAAACCCGGAGGGCGGCTGGTTTATTGCACCTGTTCGTTGTTGCCCGACGAGGGCGAGGTACAGATCGAAGAGGCGCTGGACCAGCATTCTGATATGCAAACTGACCGTGCCGCGCTGGATATTGCGGGCATTGAAAGCGACTGGATCACCGAGGAAGGCGGGTTGCGCCTGCGACCTGATTATTGGCCCGAGCAAGGCGGCATGGACGGCTTCTATATCGCCTGTCTGAACAAATCCGCCTGAGGCGACGCTTTTCGATGACTTGACGAACGGACCGGTCTATCGTGTGCTCAAGCGCCCGCAGAGCGCAAGGGGCAGAATCGCAAGCGTCATGTCAAACTCGGACCCAATGGCCAATCGCTGGACACGGTTTCAGAACCGTCTCTACGCGCGTCTGAGCCAAAGGCGAAAGCCGGTCGCCGGTTTCGTCGGCCAGCCCGAGCCGCGCACGGTCGGCTCATTCGCGCGCGGGCGGCAGTTGGTGGCCGGCAACCTGCTGTTTGCGGGCTATCTGGTCGAGGCCGAAGATACCGAGCTTTGGGACGTCATCGCCCCCAGCGCCGATTTCGACAATGAGCGCCACGGATTCGCATGGCTCGACGATCTGGCCGCCGTCGGAGACTACCGCGCGCGCGAAAAGGCGCAGCGCTGGGTCTGGGGCTGGATCGAGGCGCATGGGCGGGGGCATGGCCCCGGCTGGGCCCCCGATCTGACCGGGCGGCGTGTGATGCGCTGGATCAACCACGCCCTGTTCCTGCTGCGCGGGATGGATGAGGCGCACAGCAAGTTGTTCTTCCGGTCGCTGGCGCAGCAGACATGGTTCCTGTCCAAACGCTGGACCTCGGCCACGCCGGGTCTGCCGCGGTTCGAGGCGCTGGGCGGTCTGGTACAGGCCGGCTTGGCGCTGGACGGGCTGGAGCAGATGGCGGACCCCGCGCTCAAGGCGCTGGCCCGTGAATGCGAGCGTCAGATTGATGCCGAAGGGGGTATCCCGACCCGGAACCCTGAAGAATTGCTTGAGGTTTTCACGCTGCTAGCCTGGACCTCTGCCGCGCTGAGCGAGGTGGGGCGTGGCACACCTGCGGCCCAGACCGAGGCGATCCGGCGGATCGCGCCGACTCTGCGCAACCTACGCCATGCGGATGGCGCGCTGGCGCGGTTCCATGGTGGTGGGCGGGGGCTTGAAGGGCGGCTGGATCAGGCGTTGGCCCACAGTGGGGTGAAACCGCAGGACCATTCGGACCTGTCGATGGGCTTCGCACGGCTGGCGGCGTCGCGGACCACCGTTCTGGTGGATGCCAGCGCGCCACCCAAAGGGGCCGCGTCTTACAACGCCCATGCCTCGACCCTTGCGTTCGAGCTGACCTCGGGCCGCCGTCCGCTGATCGTGAATTGCGGCTCGGGCGGCAGTTTCGGACAGGATTGGCGCCGGGCGGGCCGGGCGACGCCCTCACATTCGACATTGTGCGTGGACAGATATTCCAGCGCCCGCCTTGCCGCGCCGATGAAAGGTGCCGCGCATGAGGCGATGGTCGATGGCCCGCAAGACGTGCCGGTAGATTTCGAGGACGCTTTCGAAGGCACCCGGTTCATGGCCGGTCACGACGGGTACGCCAAGGTCTTCGGCCTGACCCACGCCCGGACGCTTGAACTGCGTTTTGACGGGCGCGAATTGGTGGGCGAGGATATTCTGCTGACCGCCACTGACAAGGCCAAGCGGCAGTTTGACCGGGCGATGGACGCGGCGAACCTCAAAGGGATCGGCTTTGATATCCGTTTTCACCTGCATCCCGACGTGGATGCGGCGCTGGATCTGGGGGGTGCTGCGGTGTCGATGGCACTCAAAAGCGGCGAGATCTGGGTTTTTCGCCATGACAACATCGGAAAGTTGTCAGTCGAACCAAGTGTTTATCTTGAAAAGGGCCGCCTGAAGCCACGCGCGACAAAACAGATCGTTCTCTCTGGCCGCGCAATGGAGTATGCGACGCGCATCCGGTGGACGCTGCGGAAGGCTCAGGATACAGCCTATGCCGTGCGGGACACGCACCGGGATGAGCCCGTATTCGACTGACGCCAAAAGGACCTTTGGACCCATGACCGATCTTCACCCCGTGCGCCGCGCGTTGCTTTCCGTTTCCGACAAGACCGGGCTGATCGAGCTGGGCAAGGCCTTGGCAGAGCGCGGGGTCGAGCTGTTGTCGACCGGTGGCACGGCAAAGGCGCTTCGGGATGCGGGGCTTGCCGTTAAGGATGTCAGCGAGGTCACCGGCTTCCCAGAGATGATGGATGGCCGGGTCAAGACGCTGCACCCGATGGTGCATGGCGGCCTGCTGGCGCTGCGCGACAACGACACGCACATCGCTGCGATGGAGGAACACGGTATCGGTGCGATCGACCTGCTGGTGGTGAACCTCTATCCGTTTGAGGCGACCGTGGCCAAAGGTGCCGATTATGACGAATGTGTCGAGAATATCGACATTGGCGGCCCGGCAATGATCCGCGCGGCGGCGAAGAACCATGCCTTTGTAAACGTGGTTGTGGATGTCGAGGATTATGACAAGCTGCTGGGCGATATGGACCAGCACAACGGCGCAACCTGCCCGAAATTCCGCCGCAAGCTGGCGCAAAAGGCCTATGCCCGTACCGCCGCCTATGACACCGCCGTGTCGAACTGGCTGGCCGAGGCGCTGGAACTTGAGGCCCCCAAACGCCGCGCCTTTGCCGGAGAGCTGAAACAGACCCTGCGTTATGGCGAGAACAGCCATCAGACGGCAGCCTTCTACACCGATGGCTCGGGCCGCGCCGGCGTTGCTACCGCCGTGCAGCATCAGGGCAAGGAACTCAGCTACAACAATATCAACGACACCGATGCCGCGTTCGAACTGGTGGCCGAATTCGACCCGGCGGAAGGTGCCGCCTGTGCCATCATCAAACACGCCAACCCCTGCGGTGTGGCCAACGGCGCAACCCTGCTGGACGCCTACAAAGCGGCCTTCGACTGCGACCGCACCTCGGCCTTTGGCGGGATTGTGGCGCTGAACCAGCCGCTGGATGCGGAAACCGCGCAAGAGATCACCGGGATTTTCACCGAGGTGGTGATTGCTCCGGGTGCCTCAGACGAGGCCAAGGCGATTTTTGCCGCCAAGAAGAACCTGCGCCTGCTGACGACCGAGGGCCTGCCGGATGTGACCGCCGGTGGCAAAACCGTGCGTCAGGTCGCCGGAGGTCTGCTGGTGCAGGACAAGGATAACGGTTTTGTCGGCATGGATGACCTGAAGGTCGTCACCAAGAAAGCCCCGACCGACGAGCAGATGCGCGACCTGCTGTTTGCGTGGAAAGTTGCGAAACACGTCAAATCCAACGCCATCGTCTATGTAAAAGACGGCGCAACCGTGGGCGTGGGCGCAGGGCAGATGAGCCGCGTGGACTCGGCCCTGATTGCCGCGAAGAAGGCCGAACGCATGGCCGATGTGCTGGACCTGCCGCAACCGCTGACCATCGGCTCGGCGGTGGCGTCGGATGCGTTCTTCCCCTTCCCCGACGGTCTGATGGAGGCCGCTGAGGCCGGTGCGACCTGCGTGATCCAGCCCGGCGGATCGATGCGCGATGACGAGGTGATTGCCGCTGCGGATGAGGCCGGACTGGCCATGGTCTTCACCGGCATGCGGCATTTCCGGCACTGATGCGCAATCCGCTGCTTCTCTGGGCTGCGCTGGCTGCCTTTGCGACCGACCAGATCAGCAAATATCTGGTCGTGCACGTAATGCGCGTGGCGCAGGGCGATATCGATGTGTTGCCGCCGCTTCTGGTGTTCAAATACGGCGAGAATCGGGGCATCAATTTCGGCCTGTTTCAGGGCGACAGCGAGGCTGCGCGCTGGGTGCTGATCGGGATTTCTGTCGCAATCTGCGTTGGTGTTCTGATCTGGCTGGGGCGCACCGCCCCGACCAAGCTGATGGCCATCTGCGGCGGCCTGTTGATCGGCGGGGCGCTGGGAAATGTCGTGGATCGGGTGCTTTACGGCTATGTTCTGGACTTTCTCAATATGTCCTGCTGCGGCATCAATAACCCGTTTGTGTTCAATCTGGCGGATGTGTTCATTTTTGCCGGCGCAATCGGGCTGGTGCTGTTTGAGGGCAAAAAGCCCTCGTGACGCGCCCGTTCAAATGGGATAAAAGCGCGTGGAAACTGGCTGGAGACACTCATGCGGACGCCGCACGCCATTCTGATCCTGACGCTTGCGGTTGCGGGCTGTTCCGATATCGGTCTGCGCAATCTGCGCGCGCCGGGGCAGGGCCCGGATGAGTTCTCGGTGCTGCCGGTGAAGCCGCTGACCGAGCCCAAGGATTACGCCTTTCTGCCAGCTCCCACGCCGGGCGGTGCGAATCTGACCGATCCGAACCCCAAGGCGGATGCGGTCGTTGCACTGGGCGGCAAGGAAACGGCGCTGAACCCCAATGGGGCGATCCCCTCGGGTGATGCGGCGCTGGTGACGGCGTCCAGCCGCTATGGTGTTGCCGCCGATACGCGGCAGGTGCTGGCTGAAGAGGATGCGGCCTTCCGCAAGCGGCAGGAACGTTTCACCCGCCTGCGCTTGTTCCCGGTTGATCGCTACGCGCAGGCCTATCGGCGTCAGGCCATCGATGCCAACAACGCCAACGAGGCCGCGCGCCAGCGCGGGATCGAGACACCTTCGGCCCCGCCGCTGGAATGAAATCTTCTTAACTTTCCGTCATCGGTCTTGAACGCAGCCTGCACCACCGTAGTTTGAACGTCAGGAAACAAACGGAGGATGCCCCATGGTTCGGGCCCTTGCCCTGTCGGCTGCCCTGCTGACCGCGACCCCTTTGTGGGCCAAGGAAGGCCACGAGGCGGTCACAACCTTCACGCTGGACAACGGCATGGATGTCGTCGTGGTCGAGGATAACCGCGCGCCTGTTGTGCAGCATATGGTCTGGTATCGGGCCGGATCGGCGGATGAACCGATCGGATCGTCCGGCGTGGCGCATTTTCTGGAACACCTGCTGTTCAAGGCCACCGACGATCTTGAGGCCGGAGAGTTTTCGGCCACTGTCGCGGCCAATGGTGGCAATGACAACGCTTTCACCTCGTATGACTACACCGCCTATTTTCAACGCGTCGCCGCCGACCGGCTGGAGTTGATGATGCGGATGGAGGCGGACCGGATGCGCAACATCCGCCTGACCGAGGACGACATCGCTACCGAGCGCGACGTCATTCTGGAGGAGCGCAACCAGCGCACCGAAAACAATCCCCGCGCCCTGTTCGGTGAACAGATGAATGCGGCGCAATATCTAAACCACCGCTACGGCGTGCCGATCATCGGCTGGAAACACGAGATGGAGACGCTGGACATGGAGGACGCACTGTCCTTCTACCAGATCCACTATTCGCCCAATAACGCCATTCTGGTCGTCACCGGAGACGTGGACCCCGATGAAGTCCGGACCCTGGCCGAGAAGTACTATGGCGTGATCCCGGCCAACCCAGACCTGCCGGAACGGGTGCGGTCGCAGGAACCGCCGCAAACCTCGGCGCGGCGTCTGACGTTCAAGGACCCGCGCGTGGCACAGCCTTACGTGCAGCGCAGCTATCTGGCCCCCGAACGCGACGCGGGCGCGCAAGAGAAAGCCGCCGCGCTGTTTCTGCTGGCCGAGTTGCTGGGCGGCAGCACGACCTCGTATCTGAACGAGAAACTGCAGTTCGAGCAGCAGAAGGTTGTCTATGCCGGGGCGTTCTATCGCGGCGTGTCGCTGGATGACACGACGTTTGATCTGCTGGTTGTTCCGGCCGAAGGGGTTTCCCTGCAAGAGGCCGAGGATGCGATGGATCAGGTGGTGGCGGATTTCATCGCCGAAGGGGTGAACCCCGATGATCTGGACCGGATCAAGATGCAGTTGCGCGCTGCGCAGACCTATGCACGGGACAATGTGGACGGCATCGGCAACCGCTATGGCCGGGCGCTGACCAGCGGTCTGACGGTCGAGGATGTGCAGGCCTGGCCCGATATCCTGCAGGCCGTGACCGGGGATGAGATCATCGCCGCCGCGCGCGACGTGCTGCAACCCGAAACATCCGTCACCGGCTGGCTGATGCGCGACGATGAGGTGACGCAATGAAACGGATTTTCGCAACCCTGATTGCTTTCGTCATCGCGCTGCCCGCCTGGGCCGAGATCGAGATTCAAGAGGTCACCTCGCCCGGCGGCATCACCGCCTGGCTGGTCGAGGATCACGCCATCCCCTTCACCGCGCTGGAGCTGCGCTTCCGCGGCGGCACCTCGCTGGACGATCCGGACAAGCGCGGTGCGGTCTATCTGATGAGCGGTCTGATCGAAGAGGGCGCGGGCGAGATGGACGCCCGTACCTATGCGCGCCAGCTGGAATCGCTGGCCGCCTCGTTCAGCTATCGCGCGACGGATGACACCGTGTCGATTTCGGCGCGGTTTCTGACCGAGAACCGGGACGCGGTGATCGACCTGCTGCGCATCACCATCCACGAACCGCGCTTTGATCAGGATGCGATTGATCGGGTGCGCGCACAGGTGATCTCGGGCCTGCGGTCGGACCGGACCGATCCGAATGACATTGCCGGGCGGAATTTCGCGGCGATGGCCTATGGCGATCATCCCTATGGGACCGAGGGCAAGGGGACGATCGAAAGCGTCTCGGCCCTGACGCGCGACGATATCGTGACCGCCTATAACGACGTGTTTGCCAAGGACCAGCTCTATGTGGGCGCCGTGGGCGACATTACCGCCGAAGAACTGGGCGCGTTGCTGGATACGCTGCTGGCCGATCTGCCCGATACCGGCAAGCCGATCCCCGGCAAGGCCGAGGTCAACATTCCCGGCGGCGTCAGTGTGGTCGAGTTCGACACGCCGCAATCGGTGGCTCTGTTCGGTCATGCGGGGATCGACCGCGACGACCCCGACTTCTTTGCCGCCTTCATCCTGAATCACATTCTGGGCGGGGGCGGGTTCGAAAGCCGTCTGATGCACGAGGTGCGTGAAAAGCGTGGACTGACCTATGGCGTTTCGACCTTCCTTGTGCCCAAGGATCTGGCCTCGGTCTATCTGGGCTCGGTGTCCTCGGCCAATGACCGGATTGCCGACGCGGTTGAGGTGATCCGCGCCGAATGGGCCCGTGCCGCCACCGAGGGCGTGACACAGAAGGAACTGGACGATGCCAAGACCTATCTGACCGGAGCCTATCCGCTGCGGTTTGATGGCAACGGCCAGATCGCCGGGATCATGGTGGGGATGCAGATGGAAGACCTGCCCATCGACTACATCGCCACCCGCAATGACAAGGTGAACGCGGTAACGCTGGATGAGGTGAACCGGGTGGCCGCGGAATTGCTGGATCCCGAGGGACTGCATTTCACCGTCGTGGGCAAGCCCGAAGGGCTGGAAACCACGAACTGACCAACAGGGGCTGAGCCGGTGCTCAGCCCTTTTTTGCCTCGCGCAGCATCTGCCCCATCATCTGGCCAAACTTGCCGGACCCGCGCTGATACAGCGCGCCATCGACCGCCAGTACCGTACCGCTGACATAGCTGGCCATGTCCGAGCTGAGAAACAGGCAGGCATTGGCGACGTCCTGCGGTTGCCCCCACCGGCCCAAGGGCACGTCACGGCGCAGCGCCTCGCCCGCATCGGGTGTGGGCGCAAGGCGTTTGGCCCCTTCGGTACCCTCGATGAAACCGGGCACGACCGAATTCACGCGGATGCCCTCGACCCCCCATTCCATCGACAGCGTCCGGGTGATCTGATCGACCCCGGCCTTGGCGGCGCAGACATGGGCCTGACCTTCATAAGGCAGATAGGATTGCGGGGCCGAGATGTTGATGATGCTGGCTCCGGGCCGTTTCAGATAGGGATAGGCGCCCTTCATTACGTGGATCGTGCCCATCAGATCGATGTCGATCACCGTCTTGAACGCATTGACCGACATCTCCGCCGCCAGCGCCGGAAAGTTGCCCGCCGCGCCCGAGATCAGCACGTTGAAATCGCCAAACACATCATGGAATTGCTTCAGGCCAGCGGCCACCGCGTCCGGCTCGCGCACGTCAAACGCCGCACCGGTCGCATCCTGCGCGCCGGCGGCTTTCAGCGCGGCGATGGTATCGTCCACCTTGTCCTGCGACCGGCTGGCCACGGCCAGCTTCGCGCCTGCGGTGGCAAAGGCCTCGGCAATGCCTCGGTTGATGCCGCTGGTGCCGCCGATGACGATGACTGTCTGTCCTGAAAAATCCATATGGGCCTCCCTGACGGGAGCCCTACTCGCCGTAGGGCACCCAGATGTTCTTCACTTCGGTCGCAGCCTGCAGGAAGCGGCGCGAATGGTCCACGGTCCAGTCAAATGCCGTCGCGTTATTGACCCATGTGCGCTTGAGGTTCCCGGCGGATGCCTTTTCGATCTGCGCCGACAGGTCGGTGGACGAGAAGGACCAGACCGCATCCACATTCAGATGCGAAGCCAGCGGTCCGGCCAGTTCCGCATGGCTGCCGGTCAGGATGTTGACCACGCCTGCGGGCACGTCCGACGTCTCGAGAATCTGATAGAAATCGGTCGCCGCCAGCGGGTAGGGCTCGGATGCGGCCAGCACCACCCGGTTGCCCATCGCAATCGCCGGAGCCAGGGCCGAGACCAGACCCAGCAGCGGTACGTCATCGGCGCAAAGCGCACCGATCACGCCCACTGGTTCTTTCATCGCAAGCGCCACGCCGCGGATCGGAACGCCATGCACCTGACCATCATACTTGTCGGCCCAGGCCGCAGCGGTGAACAGGCGCTGAATTGCGGTCTCGACCTCTTGCGCGCCGCCCTTCTTGCCGGTCATCGCGTCGATGCGCGCGGCAAACTCGCCCGCGCGGGCCGAGAGGTTCTCGCCGATGTAATACAGAATCTGCGCCCGCAAATGGCCCGTGGTCTTGGCCCAGCCTTTTGCGCCCGCCGCGGCCTCGACCGCGTTGCGCACATCCTTGCGGTTGGCCAGCCCGACATGACCCAGCAGGCCCGATTTGCTCCAGACAGGTTTTGAATAGCCGCCATCGGGCCGCGCCTGCTTGCCGCCGACATACATCTTGGCGGTCCGGTCGATGGGATCAACCGAGGCCCCCTGACCCGAAGCCGCCTCGACCTTGGTCAAAGCTTTGGCCTTGCCCTTGGGCCGGGTATAGGCCGCCAGCCCTTCCCAACCGCCCTCGCGGCCAAAGCCGCTTTCGCGCACGCCGCCGAACCCGGCAGCGGCGTCGAACAGGTTGGTGGCATTGACCCAGACCACGCCCGCAACCAGCTTGGGTGCGATGTCCAGCGCCAGGTTCACGTTCTCGGTCCATACGGTCGCGGCCAGCCCATAGCGGGTGTTGTTGGCCAGTTCGACCGCCTCGGCCGGGGTGCGGAAGGTCGACGATACCAGCACCGGGCCAAAGATCTCCTCCTGCATCAGCGGGTCCGAGGTCTCGAGCCCGGTGATCAGCGTCGGAGGATAGAAACACCCGTTCTCGGGCATGTCACAGGCGGCGCGGTGCATCTGGCCCACGGTGTTGCCGTCAACCATCCGCGTGATCGCCTGCAGTTGGATCGGGTCCACAACCGCGCCCACGTCGATGCATTTGTCCAGCGGATCGCCCACCCGCAGCTTGTCCATCCGCGCGCGCAGTTTGTCATAGAACCGTTCGGCAATGCCCTCCTGCACCAGCAGGCGCGAGCCCGCACAGCAGACCTGACCCTGATTGAACCAGATCGCGTCGACCAGCCCCTCGATGGCCGAGTCGATATCGGCATCGTCAAACACCACATAGGACGACTTGCCGCCCAGCTCCAGCGTCAGCGCCTTGCCTGACCCGGCGGTCGCCTCGCGGATACGCCGCCCGACCGAGGTCGAGCCGGTAAAGGCGATCTTGTCGACATCCGAGGCCACGATCATCTCGCCCACCGCGCCGTCGCCGGTGACGATGTTGACCACGCCCTTGGGCAGCCCGGCCTGTGTGCAGATATCGGCAAACAGCAATGCGGTCAGCGAGGTATATTCAGCCGGTTTCAGAACCACCGTGTTGCCCATCGCCAGCGCAGGCGCAACCTTCCACGCCAGCATCAGCAACGGGAAGTTCCACGGGATGATCTGGCCGCACACGCCCAGAGGTTCGGCATCGGGTAGCTCACTCTCCATCAGCTGTGCCATGCCCGCGTGATAGTAGAAATGCCGCTGGACCAAGGGCACGTCGATATCCCGCGCTTCGCGGATCGGCTTGCCGTTGTCGAGGCTTTCCAGCACAGCGAACAGTCGCGCATGTTTCTGCAGCAACCTTGCGAGCGCATAAAGATACCGCGCCCGGCCCGCGCCGCCCAGCCCGGCCCATTTCGGCTGCGCCTTGCGCGCGGCGGCCACGGCGGCATCTACCTCGGCCTGCGTGGCCTGGGTGAGCGTGGCCAGAACCTCGCCCGTTGCCGGGTTGCGGCTGTCAAAGCCCTTGCCGGGCTTGGTGAAGGCCCCATCGATGTAATGCCCGAACCGGTCGCCCTGATCGACCAGCCAGGCCAGCGCCTCGGCGGCGCTTTCGGGGGCGGGGCCATAGTCCATGGTGTCGAAGATTTCTTTGACTGTCATTGTTTTGCCCTCAGCCCATGGAGTGACGATAGCCAGCCGAGTAAGCCCCGGTGACATAATGTTCCAGCTGCCGCTCGATATCGCCCAGCAGCGATGATGCACCGAACCGGAACAGGTCCGGTTCCAGCCAGCGGTCGCCCAGTTCATCCTTGATCAGCGACAGATAGACCAGTGCGTCTTTGGCTTTCGAAATCCCGCCTGCGGGCTTGTACCCCACGCGGTATCCGGTGCGGTCATAATAATCGCGGATCGCCCGGATCATCACCAGCGACACCGGCAGCGTCGCGTTCACACTTTCCTTGCCGGTCGAGGTTTTGATGAAATCCGCCCCCGCCATCATGCACACGACCGAGGCGCGGGCCACGTTGCGCAGGCTGCCCAGCTCTCCGGTCGCCAGAATGGCTTTTACATGGGCATCGCCGCAGGCGGTGCGGAAGGCTTTCATCTCATCATACAAAGCCTGCCAGTCGCCCGACAATACATGGCGGCGCGAGATCACGATGTCGATCTCCTCGGCACCGGCTTTCACGCTTTCCTCGATCTCGGCCACGCGCAGGTGGAACGGTGACAGACCGGCCGGGAAACCCGTGGAGACGGCGGCCACCGGAATGCCGGTGCCCTTTAGCGCCGCAACGGCGGGTTCAATCATGTCGTGATAGACGCAGACTGCGCCGGTGGTGATCGGCGGCATGTCAAGCGCCTGCAACAGCGCGGGCGAAACGGGCTGGCGGGCCTTGGCGCACAAACGGCGCACGCGGCCCACCGTGTCATCGCCCGCCAGCGTGGTCAGGTCGATCATCGTGATCGCCTTGAGCAGCCACGCCGCCTGATAGTCTTTCTTCACCGACCGCCGCCCCGGCAGGGTCGCCGCGCGGCGTTCAATGGCCGAGGTGTTGGCCTGAACGGCGCGCACCCAGTCCACATCCAGCGCCATGCCCGGATTGCGGGGCTCGGTCACTTGTGGCAGATGCGCGGTGCGCACGGGGCTTTCTGAGCTCTGCGTTTCCATCTTCACATCCTTTGGGAGGTTTGCGCCAAAATCGCATGACATGCCGTGGAATGGAAGACACAGGGCACCACCGATGGGCATCTTTTTTGACCAAATGGACAAAAACAGGCGATTTATTGCGAATAATTCTCAATAGCATTGACTTAGTTGCGAATGGTTCGCATATTCAGTCTTACCACATCACATGACTTGGGGTTGAACATGATTCGTCGCAGCTTCATAGCGGCTTTGGCCTTTGCCGTAACGTTGCCCGTGACCGGGTGGGCCGAGGCGCCGCTGAAAGTGGTCGCCACCACCGGCATGATTGCCGATGCGGCCCGTCAGGTCGGCGGCGATCTGGTCGAGGTCAAGGGCCTGATGGGCCCCGGCGTCGATCCCCATGCCTATCGCCAGACCCGCAGCGACATCGTGGCGATGACCCGCGCCGATCTGGTTCTGTGGCATGGCCTGTATCTTGAGGCGCAGATGGAGGACTTCTTCCATGACCTCGGCCGCAAACGCGCCGTGGTGGCCGTGGCCGAAGGTATCGACACGTCGAAACTGCGCGCTCATGACGATTACGCCGACAAATACGACCCGCATCTGTGGATGACGCCCGACCTGTGGCGCGATGTGGTGATCGAAGTGCAAACCGCCCTGACCGAGGCCCGCCCCGAGGCCGCCGACAGCTTTGCCGCCAACGCGCAGGCGCATTTGGCTGATCTCGACCGGTTGTCGGCCTATGCACAGCAGACGCTGGGCGCAGTGCCGGACAATGCGCGGGTGCTGGTCACGGCGCATGATGCGTTCGGCTATTTTGGCGACAGTTTCGGGTTCGAGGTGATGGGCATTCAGGGCATCTCGACCCAGTCCGAGGCCGGTCTGAACCGGATCGGCGAACTGGTCGATCTGCTGGTCGACCGTCAGGTCTCGGCTGTGTTTGTGGAAAGCTCGGTCTCTGATCGTTCCATCCGCGCGCTGATCGAAGGGGCTGCGGCCAAGGGGCATGAGGTCCGCGTGGGCGGTGAGCTGTTCTCGGACGCGATGGGCGAGCCTGGCACTTACGAGGGCACATATGTCGGGATGCTGGACCATAATATCACCGTGATTGCGGGCGCTTTGGGCGCGGACGCGCCGGGCGGTGGCATGGACGGCAAATTGTCGGCGGGGTTTTAGGCCATGTTGAAACTGGCATCGGATCAGGGCGTAGCGGTCGCGGGGCAGGGCGTTGAAACCAGCCCGCTGGCCATTCGTGGCCTGACTGTTTCCTACGGTCAGAAACCCGCAGTGTTCTCGGTCGACATGACCGTGCAGCCCGGCGCGATGACCGCGATCATCGGCCCCAATGGTGCGGGTAAGTCGACGCTGCTGAAAGCGGCGCTGGGGATCGTCAAACCTCTGTCCGGACAGGTGACGGTTGATGGCAAACCGCTCGGGCAGCAGCGCGCCCGCATCGCTTACGTGCCGCAGCGTGCCAGTGTGGATTGGGATTTCCCGACCCGCGTGATCGACGTGGTGCTGATGGGCCTGTCGCGCGAGTTGGGTCTGCTGGGCCGCGTTCGTGCCCGGCACATGGCGCGCGCGATAGACTGCCTGAACCGCGTTGGAATGCATGATTTCGCCGACCGCCAGATCGGTCAGTTGTCCGGCGGCCAGCAGCAGCGCGTGTTCTTGGCCCGCGCACTGGCGCAGGGGGCCGATCTGTATCTGCTGGACGAACCCTTTGCCGGGGTCGATGCGGCCACCGAAAAGGCCATCATCGCGGTCCTGAAATCGCTGAAAGAGGCGGGCAAGACCGTTGTCGTGGTGCATCACGATCTGGCCACGGTAACCGATTATTTCGACCATGTGTTCCTGATCAATACCCGCAAGGTAGCCGAAGGCCCCGTAGCCGAGGCCTTCACCGCCGAGACCCTTCAAGCCGCGTACGGAGGCCGTCTAGCCACCGCGCAGATCGACCAGATTTCGCGCGCGCTGGGCTAGGTCATGTTGTGGGACGCGCTGACCCAGCAGCTTGGCTATAACGCTACGCTGGTCGCCATCGGTGCGAGCTTGCTGGGCGTCTCTGCCGGGGTGACCGGCACATTCCTGTTTCTGCGCAAACGCGCGCTGGTCAGCGACGCGATCAGCCACGCGACCCTGCCGGGGGTCTGTCTGGCCTTCATGGTGTTGGTCGCGTTGGGCGGTGACGGGCGCAATCTGCCGGGCTTGCTGGCGGGATCTGCCCTGTCTGCATGGGTCGGGTTGCTGTGCCTGAACTGGCTGACCCGCCGCACACGTCTGGCCGAAGATGCGGCGATCGGAGCGGTCCTGTCGGTGTTCTTCGGTTTTGGCATCGTTTTGTTGACGATCATTCAGACCATGGGCGTGGGCCGTCAGGCTGGGCTCGAAGGGTTCCTGCTGGGCTCGACCGCCGGGATGCTGTGGGCCGATGCGCTGGTCATCGCCATCGGAGGGGCGGCGACGCTGGCGCTGGTGATGATCCTGCGCCGTCCGATGACGCTGGTGGCGTTCGACCCCGAATATGCTGCCGCCCGGGGGCTGCCGGTGCACCGGATCGATCTGGCAATGATGGGGCTGGTCATGGCGGTGACCGTGGTGGGCCTCAAGATCGTCGGCCTGATCCTGATCGTCGCGCTGCTGATCATCCCGCCCGTGACCGCGCGCTTCTGGACCGAACGCTCGGACCGGGTGGTGCTGCTGGCCGGTCTGGCGGGCGGTCTGGCCGGGTATCTGGGGGCGGCGCTATCGGCCTCGGCCCCGAACCTGCCCACGGGGCCGATCATCGTGCTGGTCAGCTTTGGTTTCTTTGCCCTGTCGCTGCTGCTGGCCCCGGTGCGCGGCGTGCTGGCCGCCGTGCTACGCCACCTGCGATTCCAGCGCCGGGTGCATATCCGGCAGGGGCTGCTGGCGCTGGCGCAGGGGCAGACGATCTATGAACCGCTGACCATCCGCTTGCTGCGCCGCGCCGGGCTGGCCCGTGCCGACGGCGTGGCGACCGAGACGGGCAAGGCCCGCGCCGCCAAGGCCCTGCGGGATGAGAAGCGCTGGGAAATCGTCCGCACCGATCAGGCGCATGAGGCGACCGCCGCGCTCTATGACGGGTTGCGCGATATCGAGACCGTACTGACCCGCGACCAGATTGCCGAAATCGACCGCCGCATCGGCGGCCCGCAAGGGGTTCTGCCATGAGTGGTGAAGAATTCGTCCCTCTGTCGCTGACGCCCCTGTTGATCGGCACCTTCGCGGCGATCGCCTGCGCGCTGCCGGGCAACTTTCTGGTGCTGCGCAAACAGGCCCTGATCGGTGACGCGATAAGCCATGTGGTGCTGCCGGGCATCGTCGTGGCCTTTCTGCTGACCGGAGCGATCTCGACCTGGCCCATGATGCTGGGCGCGGCGGGCGCTGCCGTGGTCGCCGTGGTGATGATCGAGGCAATCCGGCGGCTGGGCCGGATCGAGCCCGGCGCGGCGATGGGCGTTGTGTTCACCACCATGTTCGCAGGCGGTGTGCTGCTGCTGGAGCAGACCGACACCTCGACCGTGCATCTGGATGTGGAACATGCGCTGTATGGCAATCTGGAGAGCCTGATCTGGCTGGACGCAACCGGTTGGGCCTCGGTGCTGGACCTGCAGGCGCTGGCCGGATTGCCGCCCGAGTTGCCACGCATCGCGCTGACGCTGGTGGGCGTGATCCTGTTCACTTGGTTGTTCTGGCGGCCCCTGAAGATATCCACGTTCGACGAAGGCTTTGCCCGCACCATTGGTATCCGCACCGGCCCGCTGGGTCTGGCGCTGATCCTCACCGCGGCGATCGCTGCGGTGGCGGCGTTTGACGCCGTCGGCTCGATCATCGTTATCGCCATGTTCATCTGCCCGCCCGCCGCCGCGCGGATGATGACCAACCGGCTGGAGGCGCAGATCGCCTGGAGCGTCCTCTTTGCCATCCTCTCCGCCGTATTGGGTTATGTGCTGGCCGGCTACGGGCCGCTCTGGCTGGGTGGCGCTGATGCGGTCAGCGCGGCGGGGATGATTGCGACGGTGTCGGGGCTGATACTGGCGGCAACGGCGGTCTTCGGTCCCTGCCGCACCCGATCCGGTGCACCCGGGGCGGCTTGACCCGGCATTTTTGTGCCAATTGCGCGCGCAGGAGATCGGCCAAACTCTGCCGGATGGAAACAATCGTTAAATCTTAACAAGATTTATTCCGGTTTACATGCTACAAGTCCTTCAATTGTTAAATGGATGACCACCACTCACTTTGGCTTGTCCGGGCAGTTCTGACCGTTGCCGCGACCCCCTTATTGGCATGGTGAAACTGTCCGGACGCCTCATTTTCGGGCTCTCACTCCTTATCAAACCGGTGGCAGAATCGCACAGGCTTGTGCTAGGTCTGGTGGTATGGCGCAGGCAAACCCCAATATCAGCGAAAATCGCCCGGTGATCCGGCAGCTTGACGATGCTGCGATCAACCGCATTGCCGCCGGTGAAGTGGTGGAACGCCCAGCCTCGGCGGTCAAGGAACTTGTCGAAAATGCCATCGATGCCGGGGCTACGCGCATCGCCATCGACATCGCCGACGGCGGCAAGACCCTGATTCGCGTCACCGATGACGGGTGTGGCATTGCGGCCGAAGATTTGCCTCTGGCTTTGTCGCGCCATGCGACGTCCAAGATCGATGGCTCGGATTTGCTCAATATCCACACATTTGGCTTTCGGGGCGAGGCGCTGCCGTCGCTGGGCGCGGTGGGCCGTCTGACCATCACCAGCCGGGTGCCGGGTGCCGAGGCGGCGCAGGTTCGCGTGGCTGGCGGGCAGATGGAAGCGGTGAAACCCGCTGCACTGCGCTCCGGCACGGTGGTCGAACTGCGCGATCTGTTCTTTGCTACGCCTGCGCGGCTGAAATTCATGCGCACCGACCGGGCCGAGGCGCAGGCGATCTCGGATACGGTCAAGCGTCTGGCGATGGCTGAACCTGCGATCACCTTCACCCTGCGTGATGTATCGGGCGGGGGCGAGGGGCGCGTGACCTTCCGCGCCGACCGCGAGAATGGAGATTTGTTCGACGCCTTGCACGCCCGCCTGGCGCGGGTGATCGGACGCGAGTTTGCCGAGAACGCCCTGCGCATCGACACCACGCGTGAGGGGATCAGGCTGTATGGCTACGCTGCGCTGCCGACCTATTCGCGGGGCGCAGCGGTGGCGCAATACCTGTTTGTCAATGGCCGCCCGGTGCGGGACAAGATGCTGACCGGAGCGCTGCGCGCGGCATATTTCGATTTCCTCAGCCGTGACCGCCACCCGGCGGCCGCGCTGTTCATCGACTGTGACCCGACGCTGGTGGATGTAAACGTTCACCCCGCCAAATCCGAGGTTCGGTTCCGCGATCCCGGCATCGCGCGCGGGCTGATCGTTTCGGCCTTGCGGCATGCGCTGGCCGAGGCCGGTCACCGGGCGTCCTCGACCGTGGCCAATGCGACCTTGGGCGCGATGCGGCCCGAGACCGCACCGACCGCCCCCGCGCGGGTCTATCAGATGGACCGCCCCTCGCCTGCCGCACGGCAGGCAGCGTACCGGGCCCAGTCCCCTGGCTTTGCCGAACTGTCGCAGGATTACAGCGGTCGCATTGTCGAACCCGCGCCAGACCCCGCACCCGTCGCCGAGGCTCCGGTGGATGATTTGCCCTTGGGGGCCGCGCGCGGGCAGGTGCATGAGAATTACATCATCGCCCAGACCGCCGATGGCATGGTGATCGTTGACCAGCACGCAGCACATGAGCGTTTGGTCTATGAAAAGCTGAAGGCCCAAATGGCCCAAAACGGCGTCGCGGCGCAGGCGTTGTTGATCCCGGAAATCGTGGAACTGTCCGGAGGCGACTGTGCCCGTCTGATGGCTGTTGCCGACGATCTGTCGCGCCTCGGCCTGACGCTGGAACCCTTCGGCGGCGGAGCCATTGCCGTGCGCGAAACTCCGGCCATTCTGGGCGAAGTCGATGCGCGTGCGATGATCCTCGATATCCTCGACGAGCTGGCGGATCAGGGCGAAAGCCAGACAGTTCAGGCACGGATCGAGGTGATACTCAGCCGCGTGGCCTGTCATGGCTCGGTCCGGTCGGGCCGCCGGATGCGGGCCGAAGAAATGAATGCCCTGCTGCGTGAGATGGAGGCGACGCCCCATTCCGGCCAATGTAACCATGGGCGCCCGACCTATGTGGAACTCAAGCTCAGCGATATCGAGCGTCTGTTCGGGCGCAGTTGATCCCGGCGCGCGACCGGGCTATGAAGAATAAAACAAGAACATCTGAGGCGACATGATCGAGATTGCTGGAACCCAAGTGGCGCTGAACGACCCTGTGATCCTGGCCGCAGGCGGCGTTGTGGCGCTGATCCTGCTGCTGCTGTTTCTGTCTCTGCGCGCGGCTAATCGCTCGGCCCGGATGGCGGAACCTCTGGCGCGGCAGATGGCCCATCTGGGTCAGCATGTGCAGCAATTGGGTCAGGGTCAGGAGCAGTTGCGCGGCGGGTTGCAGCATGTCTCGGACACGCAGGCCAATGCACAGGTGCAGGTGATCCAGACGGTGGAATCGCGCCTGTCCTCGGTGCAGCAGCAGATGAACGACCGGCTGGCGGATAATGCGATGAAATCGGCGCGCGCCTTGGCTGAGATGCAGGAGCGGATGAAAGAGACCCTGCATGGCTCGTCAAAACAGACTGCGACGTCTCTGACGCAATTGCAGGAGCGTCTGGCGGCCATCGACAAGGCGCAGGACAATATCACCAAATTGTCGGGCGATGTGTTGTCTCTGCAGGATATCCTGTCGAACAAGCAGCGACGCGGTATGTTTGGTGAGATTCAGCTGAACGATATCGTCTCCAAGGCACTGCCCGCCGACAGCTATTCGCTGCAGGCCACCCTGTCGAACGGCAAGCGTGCCGATTGCCTGATTCACCTGCCCAACCCGCCGGGACCCATCGTCATCGACGCCAAATTCCCGCTCGAGGATTTTGAGGCGCTGGCCGCGGCCCAAACCCGTGAAGAGGTCGACAAATGCCTGCGCGCCTTTGGGGCGGCGGTAAAGGTGCATATCAAGGCGATATCCGAGAAATACATCCTGGACGGCGAAACCGCCGACGGCGCGCTGATGTTTGTCCCGTCCGAGGCGATCTATGCCGAGCTGCACGCGCGCTTACCGGATGTCGTGCGCGAGGGGTTTGCGGCGCGGGTGTGGATCGTGTCGCCGACCACCTGCATGGCGACGCTGAACACCATGCGCGCGATCCTGAAAGACGCGCGGATGCGGGAACAGGCGGGCGCGATCCGTAAAGAGCTGGGCATGTTGCACAAGGATGTGGACCGGTTGGGCGACCGTGTGTCCAACCTTGACCGGCATTTCGGGCAGGCGGCCAAGGATATCTCTGAAATCAAGATCAGCGCCGAAAAGGCCGGGCGTCGGGCGCAGCGGCTGGACAATTTCGATTTCGAGGAACTGGCCCCCGAGGATCACACAAACGTGGTGCCACTGGGCAAGACCGAGGGTTAGGCGCTACTGGATCGACAGGTCCAGATTGTAACCGACCGTCTTGCCGGTATCGCGATCATTGCCCATCAGGTAGACGCGGATCGTGTAATCCCCATCCTCGGGCAGGTCGATCCGGGCGGTATTGCCGTCAATCGAACCATTGTAGATCGCAACACCGTCGCTGCCCGGTGGCAGGATGTTGAAATAGATTACACCATTGCCGTTGGTGTCGCTTACCTTGAGGTCGGCAAACATCTCTTGCCCCGCCTTCGCGCCCAGCTTGTAGTCGAAATATTCGTCACCGATGATAGTTCCGTTCACCATCGTCCCGAAATTGCCGGGCTGGAACTTTACGTCGGCGGTCATCTGGGCCGACACGCTGCTGGCGCAAAACAACAGACAGCATGACAGGGTCAGGGGTTTGATCATGACAGCGACCTCCGTACGATCAGATACGTCCGCTGCAGTCTATCACAGTCGATCAGATGCGCAGGAACGGTTGGAATAGGCGCGGCATCAGTTTGGTGAACTTCAGCGGTGCGTCAGTAACCGCGAAACAGATGCAATCCTCGGCCATGTCCGCGACCGGGGTGTGGTGCAGGTCCTCGTCGGCGATCTCGACATCGCCGCGGGCAAAATGGTCGACCTCGTCCGAGAACGCGCCCTGCAGGACCATGGTCAGCTCGGTGCCATGGTGGCTGTGATCGGGCACAGCCGCGCCTGCGGGGATAAACAAAAGCCGGGCGGTGGCCTCGCGCGTGGTGGGCAGGATGGCCTGTTTGACGCCCATGCCGATGGGCTTCCATTTGATCGCGGTCACATCGCCGCCGACATAATCCCGCAGCGGGGCGGGCAGCACCGAACAGGCGGGGCGTGTGGGTCTGGGTGTTGGCGCGCCCTGCGCAATCAGCGCCATGGTCGCTGCTAGCGAATCTTGCCCCATTTGGGCCGAACCGGGCTGTTCGTCCAGCACGCAGCCGCCCACCGCATCAAAGCTCTCGGCCCGGGCGCGGCAATGGTCGCAGAGCGACAGGTGCGTGGCGACCATCAGGTCGAAGGCCTCGGGCAGGTTGCCTGCGGCATAGGCCATCAACAGGTCATCTGTCAGGTGATGTTTGATCGTTTGTTCCATCATCTTCATCTCAGTTCATCGCATGGCGCAGGCGGTCCAGCGCCAGCCGTATCCGTGATTTGATCGTGCCCAGTGGCAATCCGGTCTGAGATGCGATTTCCCGATGGCTCAGATCACCAAAATAGGCTTTCTCGATCAGCTGTCTTTGCGCCTCTGGCAACGCGGTCAACGCGGTGCGCAACTGCGCTGTTTCTTGTCGTAGTGCCAGAACGTCTTCTTGTTCCGGCTCGGCTTCGGGGCCCCATCCCAGATCTTCGGGCTCGGGGCGGCGTTGTTTGCGGATCACGTCGATGCGCTTGTTCCGCGCGATTGTGAACACCCATGTGGCCACGGTGGCCCGTGTCGGATCGAACAGATGCGCCTTGTGCCACAGGGTCGCCATCACCTCTTGCGCGCATTCCTCGGCCATCGTGGCGTCGGACCCTGACTTCATCAGGAACGCCTTGATCCGGGGCGCGAAATGCTGAAACAGCTCGGCAAACGCCGCCTGATCCTGCGCATCGCGGATGCGTTTTACATGATCCGCCCAGTCCTGCCGCGTGTCACATATGTTCTTCGATCCGTTCACCGGCCTGCCCCTGCTGCGTCTGGGTCCGCGCATGGCACGTTTCGGAGCAGCCTCGGCCGCCGGTTCGTCCAGAGTCACGGTGTCAGTCTCGGTAAACATAATCACAATACGCGGCGCAGCCCAAGCCGGATCAGTTTGCAGGCTTATTTTCATCCAAACTGCGCTAGGTATCGTAATATAGAACAGGTGCATGTGTGGAAAACAGCGCCGTTTGAACAGTTTACGGGCAGATCGGAAAACATGGACCGGGTCGATCATATAGCGGGTCATACCTATCACGGGCGCAAAGGCGCGATCGAAAATGCGTTTCGCTATTCGGTCGACTACATCCTGTTCGATCCCGAGGCGCGGCCCGAGACCCCGGCGCTGTTTTCGCTCAACCGCCGCAACCTGACCAACTGGCGGGACCGCGATCATGGCGGTGAGCCCGGTCAGGGCCGCGGCGCGGTCTGGCTGCGTGAACGGTTTGACGAGCAGGCGGTGCCGCAACCTGCGCGAATGGCGTTGCTGACGCAGCCGCGCGTGTTGGGTCATGTGTTCAACCCGGTCAGCTTCTGGTTCTGCTTCGATGAGGCAGATCACCTCTATGCGGTGGTGGCTGAGGTGACGAACACCTACGGCACGCGCCACAGCTATCTGTGCCACAAGCCTGATTTGTCGCCGATCGAGCCGACCGACCGGATTTTGGCCGACAAGCTGATGCACGTTTCGCCGTTTCAGCAGATCGAAGGCACCTATACCTTCCGTTTCGACTATCGCCCGGACCGGGTGGGGGTTTGGATTGATTATGGCCGCGAACGGGGCGGGCTGATCGCGACGCTGACCGGGGTGCGTGCGCCGTTGAGCGACCGGGTGATCCTGCGCTCGCTTTGGCGGCGGCCCTTCGGGGCGCGGCGGGCGGTGTTCCTGATCCATTGGCAGGCGCTGAAGCTGTGGCTCAAGAAGGCGCGGTTCAGCCCGTTTCGCACGGCCCCGGTGCCGGATCGGCCTGTTTCACGCTCGCGCCAGTAAACATCGCCGGCTTGCGTAAGATCAAAGACGGGTGTCTTCTGGCGTGGTTCAGATAAGTCTGAACCGCGAAGACGAGGAGTTGGGACAGATGTTGGAAATCTCGGCAAGAAAAATCGCCCAGGTCGCCATGATGGGGCGCGAGCTGGATCGGGCCGAGGGCGAATTGCGTGCGTTCATCGATCGGATGGGCGAGGATGAGCAGGCGGAACTGGTCGCAGTCATGTGGATCGGTCGCGAGAGCTTTTTCGCCGAAGACCTGGCCGAAGCCATCGCCACCGCCAAATCCGAGGCCTCGACCCCTTGCGCGGATTATCTGATCGGCACGCCGCATCTGTCGGATCACCTTGAGAACGGGTTGGATGCCTTGGGAATCTCGGCAGAGGATGTCGAGAACGATTTGATGTAGGTACCTGCGGGCGCGTGTCGGAGTGAGGGGCCAGCCCCTCGCGCTCCCCGGGATATTTATGGCCAGATGAAGGATCGCGTTTTTGCGGTCTTTTTTGTTGCTTGCAGTTGAGGTCTGTTTACTTGGCGCGGGCTTTCGAAACGGCTGGTGGATCGGGCGGGCAAGGTTAACGAACCTTAATCTATCGGTCGGGTGCCGTTAACGCGGGCCTCCTTTATCTGATGTGTGAAGGGAAACACAATTCAGATTTGGAGGACGTCTGATGACATATGCACAAACTGCTGAGGTTCAGAAGAAACCGTTCTTTTGGGGGCTGTTCGACACCTATGCCGAAGCGAAGGTTGAAACCTTTCGCCGCAAGCGGCTGGCTAAGACCATTCGCGATCTGGAACGTCTGAGCGATCGCCAGCTGCAAGATATTGGTGTCCCGCGGGGTGAAATCCGGCAGCAGGCCTATCAAAGCGTATATCATAACCGACCCTATCGGGCGCAGGGCTGAGCCTGCGGCCTTGCCGTTGCCAACAGGAGGAGGTGAACCATGCTGGATACAAGCCAGACTTGGGATCAGTGCCCTTTGAGCAGTGCGTTGGTGTTGTTCGACCGGGCGATGCAAATGCGTGCGATCAGGCGAGACATCGTCAGCGCGGCTCAGGAGTTGAATCGGTTATCTGACCGCGAGCTGTCGGAGCTGGGGATCAATCGCGTCGATATCGAAGCGGTGATTGCGCAATTCATCTGAGCGCGCATCGCAGCAGCAGCCATTCCAGATTAGCTGGAATGGCTGTTTTTTGTTTTAACCAAGGTGATCCACGATCTGCAGGTGCTGTGCCAGCCGGTCGATCTGGGTCATCCAGCCCTGCACCAGCTTCGGGTCACTTGGGGCGGCGTGAACGCCCGCCGGGATGGCGCGGGTCAGCACTGCTTCGACGGCCAAAGAGACCGGGACCGATACCAAGCGCGCCATCGCGGTGCCGCGCGCGTCGCCCCAGGCATCCATGACATAGGTCTTGTGCCATACTTCGGTGCCACCGCGTTCGGCTTTGAGGCCAACGCACAGAACCACCCGGTCCGGCTCGCCTTCGTCATAGGCGTTTTCTGCCCAGAACTGATCCGACATCTCTTTGAGGCGGGCATCGCCCTCTGGGCCGGACAACGTTTCGATTTCGGCAAAAATGTCCGACCAGGCATCGGCCCAGCCGTTCAGGCGCAGGGTGCCGCGGACGAATTCCTTGACGGTCCAGTGATCCTCGAACTGGTACTCGGCCATGAAGGGCAGCGAGTCGCGGTTGGGATAGACCTCGAAGCTTTCCGGGGTTGGCAGCGGCGCGATGTAGCTGGTGATCGCGTCCCACGGGCGGGCGACGTCCAGCGGGGCATAATCGCGGATGGACTTGGACGGCGAGCGCAGTGCTTTGAGCACGCCCAGCGGGGACCAGCTGAACTTATAGCGGAACGGGTTCGGGTTCTTGGGGATGCCGCCGCAATAGGAAATGAAGCTCAGGTGGTTTTGCGCGTCGAACGCGTCTGAGGCGCGGTAATCCGCCACCAGAGCATGCGCCATCAGGTGGTCGATGCCGGGGTCCAGCCCGACCTCGTTGACCAGTGCCACGCCAGCCGCGCGCGCGGCAGCGTCCAGCGCGCGCATTTCGGGGGCGATGTAGGATGATGACACGAAATTGGCCTGTTTCGAGATGGCCAGTTCTGCCAAAGGCACATGCCAGTCGCCGGGCAGCATCGAGACGATGACATCGCCCTTTGCCAGCACCGCGCCCAGAGCGTCGATGTCGAAAGCGCGGATGTCGCCGGTCAGGTCTCCGACCTCGGCGCGGGCTTTGTCGATGGTCCGGTTCCAGACGGTGACATCATGCCCGCCCTCGATCAGACGGCGCAGGCCGGGGATGGCGGACAGGCCGGTGCCGCACCAGTGAATCGTCATCGCTCAGATCCCTCTCATATGGGTGTTATAGGTTGCCTCTGCCCGGCCCCAGACGCCGCTGCCCGGATCGGTCAGGGACAGCAAGGACGGCAGCAGCTGCGCGGCATAGTCTTCCGAACTTTCGACCGGCAGCATTGAGGGCAGGTTGTCGATGGCCATGACATCCATCACCGGATCAGCCGCCACACGCAGGGCGGGCGCGTCCCATGTGGTTGCGCGGTCATAGACGGGAACCGGGTTGTAGTCGCTGTCCGGGTCGCAGGCCACGTCGCCGATGGCCGTCAGGGTGCGCGGGGCGGTCAAAGCCTCGCGCGGGACAAAGACGGGTGTGCCGGGGCGGGCGAAGATGCAGTTCAGGAACAGATTGTGATTCAGGATTTCGGGAAACGGCCCGCCGCTGGCGGTTTCAGCCATGTCCCATTTGGTGACGTGAACACCCATCGCCTGACACAGATCGGCGGCACCCGAGCCGACGCGGCCCAGGGCTCCGATGACGATGGCGGTTGGGCGGTTTGCGCCGATGGCGTCAAGCTCGGCCCGAAGTTCGGCATTCAGCGCATCCTGACTGGGGTAGACGCCAACCGCAGGGCATTGCGTGCCCCGTTGCTGCGCAGCCCATGTTTTCAGGGTGACGGCGGCCCCCGCATACCCGGCCCAATAGCCAAAGGCAGCGACCCGGCGGCCATCTTCGTCCACCAGATATTCCAGATCATAGAGTGTGCCGCCCCCGGCCTTGAACCGCTGCAGCAGCGCGCGGCCAGAATGTTGACCCTTGAACGCATGGCCGAACATGATGTGGCGATGGGGCAGGGGCGTGCCATCCTCGGGCAGTTCCTTGAGGCCGAAAATGACCGCGTCCAGCGGAGCCTCGGGCCAGCTGTTCTCAGCCGCAATCTCGCAGCCCGCCTCCCTGTAGCCGTCAATCGGAATGGCGCGGACATGGCTTTCCTCGACCGTCACCCGCAGACCCGCCGCGATCAGTGCGGCGGCCCCTTCGGGGGTCAGCCCGACCCGTTCCTCGTTCTGGCGCTGCTCGGCCCGGACCCAGAGATGTGTCATTGCTATTCCTTTATGTCAGAGCATTCCGGCGGCACGCACCGCCTGAACCGAAGCCCGCGCCTCCATCGTCTCGCGGAAGGCGATGATCTTGGGAAAGGCCGAGACATCTACGCCGTCGCCTTCCAGCCAGCTGCACACCACATAGAGATAGGCATCCGCCAGCGAGAACGCGTCTCCCAGTACAAACGGCCCGCGCAATCCGCCGGATACGATATAGCTGCAGGAGGCGGTCATCGTCTCGGTCACTTTTCCGGCCATGTCCTGCCAACTGGCTTCATTGTCCGCCCAACGGTGGCCGCGCAGCTTGTGGGCGTGGTTCACATGCATGGTCGAGGCGAGGTAATACATCACCTCGCGCATCCGCGCTGCCATCACCGGATCATCGGGGACCAGCCCGGCTTGCGGCGCAACTGCCGCGATGTAGTCCAGCAGCGCGCCGGTTTCGGTCAGGATACCTCCGTCCACCACCAGCGCCGGAACCCGGCCCTTGGGGTTGATCTGCTTGTAAGCGGGCTTGGTCTGCTCACCCCCGGCAAAGTCCAGCCTGATGGCTTCGTATTCCAGCCCGGCCTCTTCCAAAGCAATCGCAACGGCAACCGAGATCGTACGGGGGGCGTAATAAAGCTGCATTCAAGGCCTCCTTACAGGTGGGTCTGTGCGTATTGCCGGTCGGGTGCTTCCAGATGGGGCACCGCGTTGAACAGAACCGGGCTCAGCTGTGCGCCAATCGGGTGCAGACGATGCATCGACGTGTTCATGATGGCAAGGGCCACCCGCGCCATAGACGGGATGTCCAGCCCCATGGCCTGCCGCACCACCATCGAGATCAGCGCGCCCGAGGTCACAACGATGGCAGCCCCACCATCGGTCCCGATCTCGTGCAGGGCGTCGCGGACGCGGGATTCGAACTGTTCGAATGTCTCGGGCGCGCCCTCGATCTCGCCATTGGCCCAGGCGGTGAAAGTGCGGGGCAGGTGTTCGACAAAGCCCTCGCGGTCAGTCGGAATCTTGACCCCGTGCTGCTGCTGGTAAAGCTGGGCGAGGGTGAAGTATTCGATCTCGTTCAGCCGGGCGTCGCGCACCGGGGCGGTCAGGCCCATACTGGCGGCGGTTTCCACATGCCGGTTCAGCGTGCCGCAATAGACCCGCGGATGATGCGCCCGCGTATCGTGCAGATGCGCGCCCAGCCATTGCGCCTGCTGGTGGCCCAGCGGGCTGAGGCGGTCATAGCTGACCTCGTCGCGCGCTGCGGTGTTGGCCTGCCCGTGGCGGACCAGTGTGATATGTGACATGGCGATCCCTCTTGCGCAGATGTCTTAGGGCAGGTTCGGGACCGGTGCCAGAGGGGCAGGCGAAAAATCGGCCCTGACGCCGCCGCGATGGCTTGCGGGTTCATGTCCGGGGCGTATGGTTGGACCAAGGCATAATGGGGGATGTCATGGCGGTCGATGAAAACCGGTTTCTGGCCGATCTGCACAAGCTGCGCACATTCGGCGCCTCTGGCGCCGACAAGGGCGTTGTCCGCCCAGCCTATTCCGAGGCCGATATTGCTGCGCGCCGCTGGCTGGCCGGACGGATGGAAGAGGCCGGGCTGCAGCCACATTTCGACCCGGTTGGAAACCTGTTCGGGCTGAGTGATGCGCCCTCTCTGCTGCTGGGATCCCATTCCGACAGCCAGCCCGAGGGCGGCTGGCTGGATGGTGCCCTGGGCGTGATCGCCGCGCTTGAGGTTGCGCGAAGCAGCGACCGCCCTGTCTCGGTCGTCAGTTTTCAGGATGAGGAGGGGCGGTTCGGCGTCACCACCGGCTCGGCCGTCTGGTCCGGGGGGCTTGATCTGGCGCAGGCGGATGGCCTTGGCGATCACGCGGGCATCACGTTTGGCACGGCGCGGGCCGCTATGGCTGATCTGGCCAAGCCCTTTGTCGATCCGGGCCGGTTCTCGGGGTTCATCGAGATGCATATCGAACAGGGTCCTGTGCTGGATACCGAAGGCGAACAGATCGGCGTCGTGACCGATATCGTCGGTATCCGCGACATGAAGATCACCTTTGAAGGCCAGCAGAACCACGCAGGCACCACCCCGATGCACCTGCGCCGCGACGCGTTTCAGGCGCTGGCGGCGTTCAGCGAATTGATCAACGACCGGCTGCGCAACGTGGTCACACCGCGGACGGTCTGGACCATCGGGCATGTCGATCTGCACCCCAATGCGTCCTCTATCGTGCCCGGCCGGGCGCGGTTCTCGATGCAATGGCGCGACGGTGATCCCGGGCGCCTGGCCCGGATCGAGGAGATTATCCGAACCACCGCGCAGGAAGTGGCGGATCAGCGCGCCATGGCGCTGGAGTTCGGCCCGATGCTGGGGCTGGAACCCGTTGCGATGGACCCGCAGTTGCAACAGGCGCTTGAGCAAGGCGCGGAACGGATCGCGCCGGGCTGCTGGCGCCGGATGCCTTCGGGGGCGCTGCACGACGCCACCAACGTGTCGCGCCTGATGCCGGTGGCGATGCTGTTTGTCCCCTCGATCGACGGAATCAGCCACGATTTTGCCGAGGACACGGCCGAGGGCGACCTGATCGCCGGGTTGAAGGCGTTGGAATACGCAATAAAAAGCCTGCCTGGTTGATGGGGCATGACTTTTGTTAAGTCGCACAAAACAAAGGTCATTAGTTTGGCCGCGATTCTCGTGGTACGGCCACGCATCGACCCCACGACCAGAACCGGATCAGAGGCCTGCTTCAGGTGTTGCGTAAGGGAAAAAAGTTTCCTATAGGAGACATTATTGCGGCATACGCCCGTATACGGCCCGCCGCTGACTCGTCTCGTGGCGCCCCGGCTGCGGGGACAGGACCGTTGCAAAATACGTGGCTTGCTTCAGACTGCGGACCATGCCCTCTGACACTTTGACAAAAGAAGGTACCCATCATGACCGACGCCCCGAAACGCACCCCGCTTTATGATCTGCATGTTGAGCTCGGCGGCAAGATGGTGGATTTCGCAGGCTGGGAAATGCCGGTGCAATATCCGCTGGGGATCATGGGCGAACACAATCAGTGCCGTCAGAAGGCCGCTCTGTTTGACGTCAGCCATATGGGGCAGGTGATCCTGCGGGGCGAAGATGTGGGCCATAGGCTGGAAGCTCTGTGTCCGCAGGCCTATGCGACCCTGAAAGACGGCAAAGCGCGCTATGGGTTCTTTACCAACGCCGATGGCGGGATCATGGATGACCTGATCGTGTCGAACGCCGGCGATCATTACTTTGTGGTGGTGAACGCGGCGCTGCGCCATCAGGACATCCCGCATATGCGCGACAATCTCGACGGCGTCGAGGTTACCGAGATTTTCGACCGTGCCCTTGTCGCCGTGCAGGGCCCCAGCGCCGAGGATGTGGTGGGGGCGTTGTGCCCCGCCGCCCGCGATCTGAAATTCATGGAAACCACCGTGGCGCCGATCCTGGGGGTCGATTGCCGCATCTCGCGCCTCGGCTACACCGGCGAAGATGGCTATGAGATTTCCATCCCCGAGGACAAGGCGATTGAAGTAACCCGCGCCTTCCTCGCGCATGAAGACTGCGAAGCGGCCGGTCTGGGCGCGCGCGACAGCCTGCGGCTCGAGGCGGGTCTGTGCCTTTACGGCAATGACATCGACCAGAGCACCTCACCCATCGAAGCCAGCCTCGGCTGGGCGATCCAGAAGCGCCGCAAGGAAGAGGGCGGCTTCCCGGGCGCGGCCCGCATCCAGCGCGAACTGGCCGAAGGTACCGCACGCAAGCTGGTCGGTATAAAGCCCGAAGGCCGCGCCCCCGCTCGTCAGGGTGTGGACATTCAAAGCCCGGGCGGCGATATGATCGGTCAGATCACCTCGGGCGGTTTCGGCCCCACCGTCGGCGGCCCGGTGGCGATGGGGTATGTCGCGTCAGAACACGCCGCGCCCGGCACTCAGGTGAACCTGATCATCCGGGGCAAGCCGCAACCCGCGCAGATCGTGGCGCTGCCTTTCGTCACCCAGAATTACAAGCGTTGAAGCCAGGAGACAGACAACATGGCAACCTATTATTCCGAAGAACACGAATGGATCGACGTCAATGGCGATACCGCGACGCTCGGCATCACCAAACACGCGGCAGAACAGCTTGGCGATGTGGTCTTTGTCGAGCAGCAGGAAGCGGGCGAGGAATTCGAGAAAGACGGCGAGATCGGCGTCATTGAATCGGTCAAAGCCGCGTCGGAACTCTACGCCCCGGTCGATGGCGAGATCATCGAGGTCAACGAGGCGCTGGCCGACAATCCCGGTGCGCTGAACGAAGACCCCGAAGGCGAGGCGTGGATCTACAAGATCAAGATCACCGACGCGTCGCAGCTCGAAGATTTGATGGACGAAGCCGGCTACAAGGCTTTCATCGGCTAAAACCAAACGGTGGGTCCCTTTGCGGATCCACCCTTCATCTGGCCAAAAATATCCCCGCCGGAGGCTCCCGCAGTCTCCGCCGGGTCTGACCTATCCGTGAGGAGCGCAACGATGGCTTTCAAACTGACCGACTACGAAGCCTATGACTTCGCCAACCGCCGCCATATCGGGCCCAGCCCGACCGAGATGCGCGACATGCTCAAGGTGATCGGCTTCAAGACGCTGGACGAACTCATTGACGCCACTGTGCCGCCCGCAATCCGGCAGACCGAGCCGCTGGACTGGGGTCCTGCGATGACCGAACGCGATGCGCTTTTCCACATGAAGCAGGTGGCGAAGAAAAACACCGTTCTGACCTCGTTGATCGGGCAGGGTTACTATGGGACCACCACCCCGGCGCCGATCCTGCGCAACATCCTGGAAAACCCGGCCTGGTACACGGCCTATACGCCCTATCAGCCCGAGATCAGCCAGGGTCGTCTTGAAGCGCTTCTGAACTTCCAGACCATGGTCAGCGACCTGACCGGGCTGGACGTGGCCAATGCCTCGCTGCTCGATGAAGCCACCGCAGCGGCTGAGGCGATGGCGATGGCCAAGCGCGGCGGTCGGTCCAAGGCAAATAACGCGGCCTTCTTCGTCGACCGCAACTGCCACCCGCAGACCATCGCGGTGATCAAGACCCGGGCCGAGCCTCTGGGCATCGATGTGCAGGTTGGCGATCCCGACAGCCTCGACGCGGGTGCTGTCTTTGGCGCGATCTTCCAGTACCCCGGAACCCATGGCCATGTGCGCGACTTCACCGCCGAGATCGCGGCGCTGCATGAACACAAAGCGATTGCCGTTGTCGCCGCCGACATCCTGTCGCTGGCGTTGCTGAAGTCACCGGGTGAGATGGGCGCGGATATCGCCATCGGTTCGACCCAGCGCTTTGGTGTGCCGATGGGCTATGGCGGGCCCCATGCTGCCTACATGGCGACCACCGACAAGCTGAAGCGGGCCATGCCGGGCCGGATCATCGGTGTCAGCATCGACAGCCGGGGCAACAAAGCCTACCGCCTCGCCTTGCAGACCCGCGAGCAGCATATCCGCCGTGAGAAGGCCAACTCGAACGTCTGCACCGCGCAGGCGCTGCTGGCCGTCATTGCCTCGATGTATGCAGTCTATCACGGCCCCGACGGGATCAAGTCCATCGCGCAATCGGTGCACCGCAAGACCTCGCGTCTGGCAGCCGGTCTGGAGGAGGCAGGCTTCTCGGTTGAGCCCGAGGTCTTCTTCGACACGATCACGGTCGAGGTCGGTCATTTGCAGACCACCGTCATGGAGGCCGCCGTCGCCCGTGGTGTTAACCTGCGCAAGGTGGGTGACACGAAAGTGGGCATCAGCCTTGACGAACAGACCCGGGCCGAGACCATCGAGGCCGTCTGGGGTGCCTTTGGCATCGACCGTCAGGATGACAGTTCGAACGTGGCCTATCGCTTGCCGGACTACGCGCTGCGCGAAACGCCGTATCTGACCCACCCGATCTTCCACAAGAACCGGGCCGAGGCCGAGATGACCCGCTATATGCGCCGTCTGGCCGACCGCGACCTGGCGCTGGACCGGGCGATGATTCCGCTGGGATCCTGCACCATGAAGCTGAACGCCACGATCGAGATGATCCCGGTCACCTGGCCCGAGTTCGGCAACCTGCACCCGTTCTGCCCCGAAGATCAGGCGCAGGGCTATCACGAGATGATCGACGATCTGAACGACAAGCTGTGCCAGATCACCGGCTATGACGCGATCAGCCAGCAGCCCAACTCGGGCGCGCAGGGCGAATATGCGGGGCTGCTGACCATCCGCAACTATCACTTCGCGCGCGGCGAAGGGCACCGCAATGTCTGCCTTATCCCGACCTCGGCCCATGGCACCAACCCGGCCTCGGCGCAGATGGTGGGCTGGCAGGTGGTGCCGGTGCAGTCGGATGAGAACGGCAATATCGACCTGAATGACTTCCGCGCCAAGGCGGAAAAGCACTCGGACCATCTGGCCGGCTGCATGATTACCTATCCGTCCACCCATGGCGTGTTCGAGACCACCGTGCAGGAGGTCTGCCAGATCACCCATGACCACGGCGGTCAGGTCTATATCGACGGCGCCAACATGAACGCCATGGTCGGCCTGTCGCGCCCCGGTGACATTGGCGGCGACGTCAGCCACCTGAACCTGCACAAGACCTTCTGCATCCCGCATGGCGGTGGTGGCCCCGGCATGGGTCCGATCGGCGTCAAGGCGCATCTGGAAGAGCATCTGCCCGGCCACCCGGAATACGGCACCGCCGTGGGTCCGGTCTCGGCCGCACCCTTTGGCTCGCCTTCGATCCTGCCGGTCAGCTGGGCCTATGTGCTGCTGATGGGTGGCGCGGGTCTCACGCAGGCGACCAAAGTGGCGATCCTGAACGCCAACTACATCGCGGCACGTCTGCAGGATGCTTATCCGATCCTCTATACGTCCGAGACCGGCCGCGTGGCGCATGAATGTATCCTCGACACCCGTCCCTTGGATGCCGAGGCGCATGTGACCGTGGATGACGTCGCCAAGCGCCTGGTCGATTCAGGCTTCCACGCCCCGACTATGTCTTGGCCTGTCGCCGGAACCCTGATGGTCGAGCCCACGGAATCGGAACCCAAGGACGAGCTGGACCGCTTCTGCGACGCGATGCTGTCCATCCGGGCCGAGGCGCAGGACATCATCGACGGCAAGATCGACGCGGAAAACAACCCGCTGAAAAACGCCCCCCACACGGTGCGCGATCTGGTTGGCGACTGGGACCGGCCTTACAGCCGCGAACAGGCCTGCTTCCCTCCGGGATCCATGGGCGTCGACAAATACTGGTCGCCAGTCAACCGCGTCGATAACGCATACGGCGACCGAAACCTCATCTGCACATGCCCGCCGATGTCGGAATACGAAGAGGCCGCAGAATAATCCCAGAACCCCGCCGAGAGATCGGCGGGGTTTTCGCTTATCGGAAACCTGTGTTCCGATCTGCGGCCCTGCATGGTGTCGTTTTTTGGCGGCCAAGGGTCTTTTTTGCTTGCCGCCTGAAGAAACGCCCCATACCCCTGTCCGTGGGACACCCCTCCCCAACGAGGGGCGTGTATCTGGAAGGGTAATACAGATGAGCACTCAACAACCGGCGACGCGGCCGGCGAATCCGCGTTTTTCCTCGGGCCCTTGTGCCAAACCCCCCACATTTGAGCTGTCCAAACTGGCCGATGCTGCGCTGGGTCGTTCGCACCGCGCCGCCGTCGGCAAGGACAAGCTGAAAGCGGCCATCGAAGGCACGCGTGAGGTGCTGGGCATTCCGGCAGATTACAAAATCGGCATCGTGCCGGCCTCGGACACGGGCGCGGTTGAGATGGCCTTGTGGTCGTTGCTAGGCGCGCGCAAGGTTGAGATGCTGGCCTGGGAGAGCTTTGGTGCCGGCTGGGTGACCGATGTGGTCAAACAACTGAAAATCGACGCCGAGGTGAAGACTGCTGACTATGGACAGATCGTGGATCTTGCCTCGGTCGATTTCGCCAATGACGTGGTGTTCACGTGGAACGGCACGACCTCGGGCGTGCGGGTGCCTAATGGCGACTGGATCGCGGATGACCGACAGGGTCTGACGATCTGCGACGCGACGAGCGCCGCCTTTGCGATGGACCTGCCGTGGGACAAGCTGGATGTGACGACCTTCAGCTGGCAGAAAGTGCTGGGTGGAGAGGCGGCCCATGGGATGCTGATCCTGAGCCCCCGCGCAGTTGAACGGCTGGAAAGCTATACACCCACATGGCCTCTGCCCAAGATTTTCCGCCTGACCAAAGGTGGCAAACTGATCGATGGCATCTTTACCGGTGCCACGATCAACACGCCCTCGATGCTAGTGGTTGAGGATTACTTGTTTGCGCTGGACTGGGCGCGCTCGGTTGGTGGGCTGCAGGGCCTGATTGCCCGCGCGGATGCCAATGCCGGTGCGGTTCATGGGTTCTGTGCGCAGAATGACTGGATCGCCAATCTGGCCGAGGATGCGGCGACGCGGTCGAACACATCGGTGTGCCTGAAATTCACCGATGCACGCATTCGGGATGGTGCGACATTTGCCAAAGCCGTTGCGAAACGGCTGGAGGCCGAGAATATCGCGCTGGATATCGGTGCATATCGCGACGCGCCTGCAGGTCTGCGGATTTGGTGCGGCGGCACGGTCGAGACTTCGGACATCGAAGCGATGCTACCCTGGCTCGCATGGGCCTTCGAGGCCGAGATCGCTGCGCAAACGGCAGCTGCCTGACAAGATTTTTCGACGAAAAATCTGGGCCCGTCTGTGGCCCGGACATCTCCCAAATATTCAAGGACCAGAGGTATGGCCCCCAAAGTACTCGTATCTGACAAGCTTAGCGAAACCGCCGTGCAGATCTTCCGCGATCGCGGCATTGACGTGGATTTCATGCCCGATCTGGGCAAGGACAAGGAAAAACTGGCCGAAGTGATCGGGCAGTATGACGGCCTTGCCATCCGCTCGGCCACCAAAGTCACGCCTACCCTGCTGGAAAAGGCTGACAATCTGAAAGTGATCGGTCGCGCCGGGATCGGCACTGACAATGTCGATAAGGATGCGGCCTCGAAGAAGGGTGTGATCGTGATGAACACGCCCTATGGCAACATGATCACCACCGCCGAGCACGCCATTGCGATGATGTTCGCCGTGGCGCGGCAAATCCCCGAGGCCAGTGCCTCGACCCATGCGGGCAAATGGGAAAAGTCCAAGTTCATGGGCATCGAGCTGACCAACAAGACCCTTGGCGTGGTCGGTGCGGGCAATATCGGCGGCATCGTTTGCGAACGCGCGCTTGGCCTGAAGATGAAGGTCGTCGCCTATGATCCGTTTCTGGGCGAAGAGAAAGCCGCCAAGATGGGTGTCGAGAAGGTCGAGCTGGACGAGCTGCTGGCGCGCGCCGATTTCATCACTCTGCACGTGCCACTGACCGATCAAACCCGCAACATCCTGAGCCGTGAGAACCTCGCCAAGACCAAGAAAGGCGTGCGCATCGTCAACTGCGCCCGTGGTGGTCTGGTCGATGAAGAGGCTCTGGCCGAGATGCTGCAATCGGGTCACGTGGCCGGTGCCGCCTTCGATGTGTTCAGTGTTGAACCGGCTAAGGACAACCCTCTGTTCAACCTGCCAAATGTGGTCTGCACGCCGCATCTGGGCGCGGCCACGACCGAGGCGCAGGAGAACGTGGCACTGCAGGTTGCCGAGCAGATCTCGAACTATCTGCTGACGGGCGCGGTGGAAAATGCGTTGAACATGCCCAGCGTGACCGCCGAGGAAGCCAAGGTCATGGGTCCATGGATCAAGCTGGCGGGCCATCTGGGCAGCTTTATCGGCCAGATGACGGACGAGCCGATCAAGGCGATCAACATCCTCTATGACGGTGTTGCAGCGGATATGAATCTTGCGGCGCTGAATTGCTCGGTCGTTGCGGGCATCATGAAAAAGGTCAACCCCGAGGTGAACATGGTCTCGGCCCCGGTGGTGGCCAAGGAACGGGGTGTGAAGATCTCGACCACCAATCAGGACAAGTCCGGCGTTTTTGACGGTTATGTCAAGGTGACGGTGGTGACGGACAAACGCGAGCGTTCGATTGCGGGCACCGTGTTCACCGATGGCAAGCCGCGATTCATCCAGATCAAAGGGATCAACATTGATGCCGAGGTGGGCGCGCACATGCTCTACACCACCAACGAAGATGTGCCGGGCATCATCGGTGCGCTGGGCGCGACGATGGGGGCGAACAACGTCAACATCGCCAACTTTACCCTTGGCCGGTCCGAAGCGGGCGGCGAGGCGATTGCGTTGCTTTATGTCGACGAGCCGGTTCCGGCCGAGGCGCGGGCCAAGCTGGCCGAGACCGGGCTGTTCACCCAGATCAAACCGCTCGAGTTCGACGTGGCCTGATCCGGGCTGTCGCCTTTGTGAAACAAATCACGACCCGCGCTGGCACCGGCGCGGGTCGTGTCTTTCGCGGCACGGGATTTTACGTCAGAACAGGGGCAATGTTGCGGAGGGTCCGATGAATACACCTATCTACGCGGTCGGAGACATACACGGACACCCGGCCGAGCTGGATCGCGCCCTGTCTCTGATCGGGCGCGATGGCGGTGCTGATGCGCAGATCGTGTTTCTGGGCGATTATGTGGATCGTGGGCCCGACAGCCGCGGCGTGCTGGACGCGCTGATTGCCGGGCGCGATGCGGGCCGGCCATGGGTGACACTCAGGGGTAATCACGACCGGATGTTTGCCTGGTTCATGGAGAACACGCCGCGTCACGATCCGCATCTGTTGGTGGGCTACCACTGGCTGCACGAGCGGCTGGGCGGAGTTGAGACGTTGCTGAGCTATGGCGTCGAGGTTGGTCCGCAAGTCCGGCTTGAGGACGTCCACGCGGCGGCGCGCGCGGCGGTTCCTCCGTCGCATCTGGCGTTTCTGCGCGATCTGACCAATCTGCACCAGACGCCCGATCTGGCCTTTGCCCATGCCGGGATCCGACCCGGCGTGCCGCTAAACGAACAGCACGAGAATGATCTGGTCTGGATCAGGCAGGCCTTCAATGCTCATAGCGGCGCGCACCCCAAGCTGATCGTGCACGGTCATACCCCGGTCGATCGCGTGACGCATTTCGGCAATCACGTCAATCTGGACAGCGGCGCGGGTTATGGCCGCGCGGCAGGCGTGGCCGTGTTCGAAGGGCGCAGCTGCTGGCAGCTGACCGAGGCGGGGCGGGTACCATTAGAGCCTAATCCGGCGTAAACAGGTCCTTGTACCGGTCTCGCAGGATATTTTTCTGTACCTTGCCCATGGTGTTGCGCGGTAAGGCGTCCAGCACGATCAGGTGCCGGGGATGTTTGAACCGCGCCAGATCGGCCTGGACCGCCGCCATGATCGCGTCCGTATCCGGCGTCTGGCCGGGCTCGGGCACCAGTAGACCCACAGGGGTCTCTCCGAAATCCGGGTGCGGCACACCGATCACGGCGCTTTCCAGCACGCCGGGCTGGTCGTCCAGCAGCAGCTCGATTTCCTTGGGATATATGTTGTAGCCGCCCGAAATGATCAGGTCTTTGCTGCGCCCGACGATGTGAACATAGCCATCCGCATCGACCCGCCCCAGATCGCCGGTGATAAAGAACCCGTCCTCGCGCAGTTCGGCGGCGGTTTTTTCGGGCATTTCCCAATAGCCCTGAAACACGTTGGGGCCGCGTACCTCGATCATGCCGGTCTCGCCGTTGGGCAGCGGCGCGCCGGTTTCAGGATCGGTGATCTTCAGCTCGACATCCGGCAAGGGTGGGCCAACCGTGCCTGCCCGTCGGTCGCCGTCATAGGGGTTCGACGTGTTCATGTTGGTCTCGGTCATGCCGTAGCGTTCGAGGATGCGCTGGCCGGTGCGGGCTTCGAACTGCGCATGGGTGTCGGCCAGCAATGGGGCAGAGCCCGAGATGAACAGCCGCATGTGCCCGGTCAGGTCGCGCGTCAGCCTGTCGTCGTCCAACAGGCGGGTGTAGAAGGTCGGAACACCCATCATCGACGTGGCCTGCGGCATCAGGCGTAGCATCTCGTCTGTGTCGAACTTCGGCAGAAAGATCATCGATCCGCCCGAGGCCAGCACCACATTGGTGGCCACAAACAGCCCGTGCGTGTGAAAGATTGGCAGCGCGTGCAGCAGCACGTCTGTATCGGTGAACCGCCATTCCTGCACCAGCGTTTCGGCATTGGACAGCAGGTTGCCCTGCGACAGCATCGCGCCCTTGGACCGCCCCGTGGTGCCCGAGGTGTAAAGGAACGCGGCCAGATCGTCGGAGCTGCGCCGCACCGGCTCAAACGCGGGCAGCATTCCCAGCGCGCGGCGCATCAGACTGCCCGAACCATCGGCGTTCAGCGTCTCAAGCCGCGCGCCCTGCGCCTGCGCGATGGGCTGCAGCCCGTCCTGCTGCGCCGCATCGCAGACCACGACGGATGCGCCGCTGTTCTCGATGAAATAGGCCAGTTCGGCGGTCTTGTAGGCCGTGTTCAGCGGCAGAAAGATCAACCCCGCTTGCACGCAAGCAGCATAGAGCGCCAGCGCCTCGGGTGATTTTTCCACCTGAACGGCGACCCGGTCGCCGGGCTCAAGCTCGAACCCCGTCAGCGTGTTGGCCAATCGAGAGGCCATGTCCAGAAACGCGGCATGGGTCAGGGTCTGGCCGTCGGGCAGGTGCAGAAACGGCGTTTCTTTGCCTGCATGAATGCCGAACAGACGATCATATAGCAGGTTGCCCATCTTTCCCCTTTTCACAGACCCGTTTGCCCTGACCCTGTCGGGGAAATCGCGAGGGGTAAAGCCCCCAATGCGCAAAACCGCGCTGTGGTTAGATCTGTGTTGTCATCCGGTAGCCTGCCGCGAAATACAGCTTGGCCAGCGTCACCGGCTGACCCTGCAACCAGGTGATCCGCTCGGCGGTGAAAATGGGCTCACCTTCGGGGACGTCCAGAAATCCGGCGACCGAGGCATCGGCGCGGCTGGCCAGAAAGGTCAGTTCCACATTGGTAAAGGGCACCGTCTGCACGAGCCAGTCATTCGGGCCGGTCGTTGAGAAATCGGCCTGCGTGATCTCGGGTACGCTGTCGATCACGACCCAGCGGTCTTCATACTGAAACGGCGTATTCCCCGAGTAATGCATACAGCGCACCTGCATCACATCCTGCCCGATCTTTAGCGCCAGCCGGGCGCGCAGCCAGTCCGGGGCGGGCTTGGTTTCGGCCGAGACCAGCGCATAGCGATAGGTGCCGCCCGCCGCCTCGACCTCGTCCCGGACCAGAGGGATGGTGAACCGCGCCTGCCGTTGGGGCGCGCTCAGCACGCGGGTGCCGGCCTTGCGGCGGCGTTCCAGGAACCCCTCATCCGCCAGTTCCCGCAGGGCGCGGTTGACGGTGGTGCGGGTGCACGAGAACTCGACCGCAAGCTCCTGTTCATTGGGCAACAGCGTGTCGGGCCGCCACTGGCCCGAGCGGATGCGATGAAGCACCGTCTGCTTGATGTCCTTGTAGCTGGTGGTATCGCTGGGCTGGGTCATATCGTCTCTAACATCAGGTATCTCAGGCGTCAGCCAGCAGGTCGTCCAGCGCGGCGCGATAGGCGGGCAGGATCGCATCCCGCGCCACGTGCCGTCCGCCCTGCACCATATGCCGCCCCGCTGACCACAGGTCTGTCACCAGCCCGTCTGGCGCGGCAAAGCACAGCCCGTCCAGCAACTGATCGTCGCGCAGCGCGCAGAGCGTGGCGTGCCCTGGGTCCAACGCCACCAGATCGGCCAGCTTGCCGACCGCGATCTCTCCGCCGTCGCGCCCCAGCGCCTGCGCCCCGCCAAGCGCCGCGCCGGTATAGAGCGCATGCCCGACCGAGCCTTCGCCCTGCACCAGAACGGTCCGCGCCCGGTCGCGCAGACGTTGGGAGTATTCCAGCATCCGCAGTTCTTCGGGCAGCGAAATCCGCACATTCGAATCTGACCCGACCCCGAAGGCCCCACCGTGCTTCACATAAGGCACGCCGTTGAAGATACCGTCGCCCAGATTGGCCTCGGTAATCGGACACAGACCGGCCACCGCGCCCGAGCGGGCCAGCGCAATGGTCTCGGCATCGGTCATGTGGGTCGCGTGGATCAGGCACCAACGGTCATTCACATCCGCATTGTCCAGCAGCCATGCCACCGGGGTCTGACCAAGGGCGGCCTGCACATCGACGATCTCTTTGGTCTGTTCGGCGATGTGGATATGCACGGGGCCTTGCGAGACCTGCTGGAGCACCCGCCGCAAGTCATCGGGCGAGGTTGCCCGCAGCGAATGTGGCGCGATGCCCTGAACCGAGTCCGCATGTGGCAGCGCCCCCCGGCTGTCAGCGATCAGGTCCAGAAACCGGTCGACATCGTTGCCGAACCGCTGTTGCCCACCCGCCAGCGGCTCTTGCGCGACGCCGCCATAGGTATAGAGCACCGGCAGATGGGTCAGGCCGATTCCCGTCTGTTCGGCCGCTGCAAAGATGCGCTGGCTCAGCTCGGACAGGCGCGCATAGGGGGCACCGCCGGGCTGGTGGTGGACATAGTGGAACTCTCCGACCGAGGCATACCCGGCCTCCTGCATCTCCATATAGACCAGCGCGGCGATGGCCTGCATGTGCTCGGGCGTCAGGCGATCCAGAAAGCGATACATCAGGTTGCGCCAGGTCCAGAAGCTTTCGCGTCCGGCGGCGCGGACCTCGGTCATGCCGGCCATGGCGCGCTGAAACGCATGGCTGTGCAGGTTCGCCAGCGCAGGCAGCAGCACGTCGACACGCACGTCATCAGGGTGCGGTTGAGCCCCGGTATGCAGCCCCGTGATCCGCCCCTGATCGACCTCGACTCTCAGGTTTATCACCCAGTCAGAGCCCAACAAGGCGGTTTTGGCGTGGATCGTCATCGCATTTCCATTTTGTGTAGACTTTAATTTTTTATACGTATACGAAAAATCCAAAGCCAAGGGGAGCCCAAAAGAATCGCCATGACGAAAAAATCCGTTCTGTGCTGTGCGCGGGTTGCCACCATGACCGGGCGCGCGGGCTATGGTCTGATCGAACAGGCCGCGATTGCCGTCGACGGGTCGCAGATCCGCTGGGTCGGGCCGCTGGCCGAGCTGCCCGTTGAATATGCCGGGTGGCCGCAGCAGAATTACGGCGACCGACTGATCACCCCCGCGCTGATTGACGCACATACCCATCTGGTCTTTGGCGGTAACCGCGCTGTCGAGTTCGAGATGCGTCTGAACGGCGCCACCTACGAAGAGATCGCCCGCGCCGGTGGGGGCATCCTGTCCACCGTCACCGCGACCCGCGCCGCGTCCGAAGACGCCTTGCTGGCCGATGCCCTGCCGCGCGTTGACACTCTGATCGCCGAGGGTGTCAGCTGCATCGAGGTCAAGTCCGGCTATGGGCTGGACACTGAGACCGAGCTGCGGATGCTGCGCGCTGCGCGCCGGATTGCGCAGGACCGGCCCGTGCGGGTCCGGACCAGCTTTCTGGGCGCTCACGCGAGTCCGCCCGAGTATGCCGACCGCGCAGATGCCTATATTGACACGGTCTGCATCCCGACCCTGCGCGCGGCCCATGCCGAGGGTCTGGTCGATGCGGTGGATGGCTTCTGCGAAGGCATTGCGTTTGACCCGACCCAGATCGCCCGCGTGTTCGACGTGGCCGCCGAGTTGGGCCTGCCGGTCAAACTGCATGCCGAGCAATTGTCTAATCTGGGTGGCGCAAAACTGGCCGCGTCTTATGGCGCGTTGTCCGCCGACCATATCGAATATCTGGACGCCGAGGGGGTTGCGGCCATGGCCGAGGCGGGCACCGTCGCCACCCTGCTGCCGGGCGCGTTCTATACGCTGCACGAGACGCAAGCCCCGCCGGTCGACGCCCTGCGGCAGCACAACGTGCCCATGGCGCTTGCGACTGACTGCAATCCGGGCTCGTCGCCGCTGACCTCGCTGCTGCTGACGATGAACATGGGCTGCACCCTGTTCCGCCTGACCCCGCAAGAGGCGCTGGCGGGCGTTACCCGCAACGCCGCACAGGCGCTGGGCCTGACCGATACCGGTCAGATCGCAGCCGGTCTGCGCGCCGATCTGGCCGTGTGGGATGTGACCCACCCGGCTGAATTGTCTTATCGCATCGGGTTCAACCCCTTGCACACACGTATCTTCGGAGGTCAGGCATGACGCCTTTGTCGCTTACACCCGGTCAGGTCTCATTGGCGCAACTGGCCGAGATTTACTGGTCCGAGGCCCCGATCACGCTGGACGATGGCTGCCGCGCCGGGATCGACGCTGCCGCCGCCCGTATCGCAAGCGCCGCCGAGGGGTCCGAGGCGGTCTACGGCGTCAATACCGGCTTCGGCAAGCTGGCCAGCCACAAGATCGCGGCTGAAGATACCTCGACCCTGCAACGCAACCTGATCCTCAGCCATTGCTGCGGCGTTGGCCCTGCGGTCCCCCGGCGACTGGCGCTGCTGATGATGTCGCTCAAGCTGCTCTCGTTCGGGCGCGGTGCGTCGGGCGTTCGGTGGGAGTTGGTCGATCTGCTGCAACAGATGCTGGCGCGTGGTGTGACGCCGGTGATCCCAGCCCAGGGTTCTGTCGGCGCGTCCGGCGATCTGGCCCCGCTGGCACATATGACGGCGGTGGTGATTGGTGAGGGCGAGGCCGAGGTAAACGGCACGATCCTACCGGGGGCCGAAGCGCTGAAAAGTGCCCGATTAGAGCCGATTCAGTTGGGCCCCAAAGAAGGGCTAGCCTTTATCAACGGCACCCAGTTCTCCACCGCCTACGCTCTGGCGGGGCTGTTCGAGGGATGGCGCGCGGCACAGAATGCACTGGTCATCTCTGCCGCTTCGACTGACGCGATCATGGGCTCGACCGCACCGTTGCAACCTGAAATTCACACCCTGCGCGGTCATCGCGGCCAGATCGAGGCCGCCGCCGCCATGCGCGCCACGCTGGACGGGTCCGAGATCCGCGAAAGCCACCGAGACGGCGATACCCGCGTACAGGACCCCTATTGCATCCGCTGCCAGCCGCAGGTGACGGGCGCGGCGATGGATATCATCCGGCAGGCCGCCGCGACGCTCGAGGTTGAGGCGAATGCCGCCACAGACAACCCTCTGGTGCTGACTGAGGCCGATATCATCGTCTCGGGCGGCAATTTCCATGCCGAGCCGGTGGGCTTTGCCGCCGACATGATCGCGCTGGCGCTGTCCGAGATCGGTGCCATTGCGCAACGACGGATCGCCCTGATGGTCGACCCGACGCTCAGCTTCGATCTGCCACCTTTCCTGACGCCCGAACCGGGGTTGAACTCGGGCCTGATGATCGCCGAGGTGACGACCGCCGCGCTGATGAGCGAGAACAAGCATCTGGCCAACCCCTGCGCCACCGACAGCACGCCGACCTCGGCCAATCAGGAGGATCACGTTTCGATGGCTGCCCACGGCGCGCGGCGGCTGACGCGGATGGTCGAGAACCTGAACTATATTCTGGGGATCGAACTGCTCTGCGCCGCGCAAGGCATCGAGTTCCGCGCGCCGCTGTCGACCAGCGCCCCGCTGGCCCGCGTGATCGCGCGGCTGCGTGCGGATGTGCCCGCGCTGGCCGAGGATCGCTATCTGGCCCCCGATCTGGAAACTGCCCGGGCCTTAGTGGCTGATGCGGCCCTATTGGATGCAGTAGACCTGCCGCTGCCCGGGTTGGTCTGATGCAGGTGTTCAGCGTTTCCCAAGGCGACGGGCCGATTGTTCTGGGTCAGCCCCATGGCGGCACCATCGTGCCTGATGAAATCGCCGCCCGCCTGAACCGGAACGGTCGGGCGCTGGCGGACACGGATTGGCACATAAACAGGCTCTATGGCGGTCTTCTGGGCGGTGCAACCGTGGTGCAGTCGCATATCCACCGCTATGTGATCGACTGCAATCGTGACCCGGCGGGAGTATCCCTGTACCCCGGACAGAACACCACCACGCTGGTACCGCTGACCGATTTCGACGGGCAACCGATTTGGGTTGAGGGGCAGGACCCCTCGGTCGACGAAATCGAGACCCGCCGCCAAACCTATCACGCGCCCTATCACGCCGCGCTGGAGCAGGAGTTGCAACGGGTTCGCGCCAAGCACGGGATTGCGGTTTTGTTCGACTGCCACTCGATCCGCAGCCGCATCCCGTTCCTGTTCGATGGCACGCTGCCCGATCTGAACATCGGTACTGATGGGGGCGCGACCTGCGCGCCGGAAATCGAGACTATTACCCACGAATTCTCCGCGTCCTCGCCGTTTAGCACGGTGCTGAACGGTCGCTTCCGGGGCGGCTGGACGACCCGCCACTATGGTCGCCCGTCCGAAGGGCTGCACGCCATTCAGATGGAACTGGCCCAATCCACCTATCTAAGCGCGGAGACCGCGCCGTGGGCCTATGACACCGACAAAGCCGCGCGCCTGCGCCGCTGGCTGCACGACATTCTGGACGCGATCCAAGACACCGCATTGGAGTTGACCTCATGACCGATCCCCGCAAGAACACCCGCGACATCTTTCCACCGACCGGCACCGAACTGAACGCCAAAAGCTGGGTGACCGAGGCGCCGCTGCGGATGCTGATGAACAACCTGCACCCCGATGTGGCCGAGAACCCTCATGAGTTGGTTGTGTACGGCGGTATCGGGCGTGCCGCGCGCACATGGGATGATTTCGACCGTATCGTCGCGGGTTTGAAGGATTTGGAAGAGGACGAAACGCTGATCGTCCAGTCCGGCAAACCGATTGCGATCATCCGCACGCACAAGGATGCGCCGCGGGTATTGATTGCGAATTCGAACATCGTGCCCCATTGGGCGACTTGGGATCATTTCAACGAATTGGACCGCAAGGGCCTGATGATGTACGGCCAGATGACCGCGGGCTCGTGGATTTACATTGGTACGCAGGGCATCGTGCAGGGCACCTATGAGACCTTTGCCGAGGCCGGGCGTCAGCACTATGACGGCGACCTGACCGGCAAGTGGATTCTGACCGGCGGTCTGGGCGGCATGGGCGGCGCGCAACCCTTGGCTGCTGTTTTTGCCGGGGCTTGCTGTCTGGCGGTGGAATGCAATCCGGACTCGATCGATTTCCGTTTGCGCACCAAGTATCTCGACGAAAAGGCCGAAACGCTGGATGAAGCGCTTGAGATGATCGACCGCTGGACCAAGGCGGGTGAGGCGAAATCCGTCGGTCTGCTGGGCAATGCGGCGGACATCTTCCCCGAGATTTACCGCCGCATGGCCGAGGGCGGCATGCGCCCTGATATCGTCACCGACCAGACCAGCGCCCATGACCCGATTAACGGTTATCTGCCACTGGGCTGGACCATGGCGCAATGGCGCGAGAAACGCGAAACAGAGCCTAAAGCGGTAGAAAAGGCCGCCCGCGCCTCGATGAAACAACACGTCGCCGCGATGGTCGATTTCTGGAATGCGGGCGTTCCGACGCTGGATTATGGCAACAACATCCGTCAGGTGGCGCAGGATGAAGGGCTTGAGAACGCCTTTGCCTTCCCCGGTTTTGTGCCCGCCTATATCCGCCCGCTATTCTGTAAGGGGATCGGCCCGTTCCGCTGGTGCGCCCTGTCTGGCGACCCCGAGGACATCTACAAGACCGACGCCAAGATGAAAGAGCTGTTCCCCGAGAACGAGCACCTGCATCGGTGGCTGGATATGGCGCAGGACCGGATTGCCTTTCAGGGCCTGCCTGCGCGGATCTGCTGGATCGGGCTGGGGGACCGCCACCGCGCCGGGTTGGCGTTCAACGAGATGGTCGCAAATGGCGAGTTGAAAGCGCCGGTTGTGATCGGACGCGATCATCTGGATTCCGGCTCGGTCGCCAGCCCCAACCGCGAGACCGAGGCGATGCTGGATGGTTCCGATGCCGTGTCCGACTGGCCCCTGCTGAATGCGCTGATCAATACCGCGAGCGGCGCGACATGGGTGTCGCTGCACCATGGCGGAGGCGTCGGCATGGGCTTTAGCCAACACGCGGGCGTGGTGATCTGCGCCGACGGGACCGAGGATGCCGCGCGGCGGTTGGAACGGGTGCTCTGGAACGATCCGGCGTCAGGCGTTTGGCGGCACGCGGATGCGGGGTACCAGATCGCGAAGGATTGCGCCCGCGAACACGGGCTGCGGCTGCCGGGTATTCTGGGCTAGATCAAACTGTCTCTGGCGAAAATGCTGCACCTGCGATATCCCGCAGGTGAGCTTGCCGGAGATCGAAGATGTACGTTGCCACCCTGCTGACCAACCCGACCGCGCCGACATTGGATCAGGCACTGGTCGACTCGCTGCGCAACGCGTGGGGCGGGGGCGATGGAGCCTGGCTCAGCCCCGATGAGGCGGCAGAGTTCACGCTGTCCGAGATGCCCGGCAACCTGTGGGAGGTCTGGGCCGATCTGCAGCAGATGGGCGTGGACCTGATCGCGCAGCCCGCCGAAGGGCGCCGCAAGAAGATGCTGCTGGCCGACATGGACAGCACGATGATCCAGCAGGAATGCATCGACGAACTGGCCGATGAAGCCGGTGTCGGCGACCGGGTCAAGGACATCACCGCCCGCGCGATGAATGGCGAGCTGGATTTCGAAGGCGCGCTGACCGAACGGGTTGGTTTGCTGAAAGGGCTTGATGAAAGCGTGATTGGCAAAGTTCTGAACGACCGGATCACGCTGATGCCCGGCGGCAAGGCCTTGCTGGCGACGATGCGCGCAAATGGGGCCTATGCGGCGCTGGTTTCGGGCGGGTTCACTGCGTTCACCGCGCGCGTGGCTGAACGGTTGGGCTTTGACGAGAACCGGGCCAATACGTTGCTGGTCGAAAATGGCAAGCTGACTGGCGACGTGCAGCGCCCCATTCTGGGACGGCAGGCCAAAATCGAAGCGCTGGAGCAGATTTCCACACGTTTAGGCATCGCTGAGGCGGACGTGATCGCCGTCGGCGACGGGGCCAATGATCTTGGGATGCTGGGCCGTGCGGGGACGGGGGTTGCGCTACATGCCAAACCCTCGGTCGCGGCGGAATGCGATGTGCGGGTCAACCACGGAGACCTGACCGCACTGCTGTATGTACAGGGATATGCCCGTTCTGAATTCGTCGATAGCTAACGGGCTTTCTTTAATTTAACATTTCTGTTAAATAATGGTCATGAACACGCTTCTGACTAGTTTTTCTGCCTTGTCCGACGCCACACGATTCTCGATCGTCGAGCAATTGATGGAGCACGGAGAGCTGCCTGCCGGTGACCTGATCGAAGGGCGGGGCATGTCCGGTGCCGCGATCTCGCGCCATCTGAAAGTGCTGCGCGAGGCCGGGTTGGTGCAACAGCGCGTGAAAGGTACGCAGCGGATCTATTCGATCCGGCCCGAGGGGCTGCGCGCGATTGCCGAATGGACCATTTCGAAACGGCAATTCTGGGAAAACAGCCTCGACCGTCTGAGCGAGATTATCGAAAGGGAAAATTCATGGCCGACCTGAAACTCGAACGGGATTTCCCCGTCACCCCCGAGGTGCTTTTTGCATGGATCAGCGATGGGGCAAAACTGTTGCAATGGTGGGGGCCTGAAGGGCTGCATGTGCCAGAACATGATCTGGATTTCTCGCGCACGGGCCCGTGGTATTCGGTGATGAAGAACGGTGAAGGCCAGAAATTCAAGGTTTCGGGCCATGTAACCCATGTCGATCCGCCGCATTCGGTGGGGTTCACATGGGGCTGGCATGACGATCAGGACAAGCGCGGGGCCGAAAGCCATGTGACCTTCTCGGTGGTCGCCACAGAGTCCGGATCGCGCCTGACGCTGGATCACCGCGAGTTGGCGGATGCCGAGGCGGCGACAAACCACAATCAGGGCTGGACGTCTTCGCTGCGCAAGCTCGAAGCGCTGGCAAAATAGATTTTCAACAGGGAGGAGCGTTATGCCCCAATATTTGTTTGTTTATCACGGGGGCCACACCCCCACCGACCCCGCCGACATCGAGGCGACCATGGCCGCCTGGGGCGCATGGTTTGGCGGCATGGGCGCGGCGCTGGACATCCCCGGCAATCCGGTGGGCCAGTCCTATACGGTCAGCAGCACCGGTGTGGTCGACAATGGCGGCGCGAACCCGGCCTCGGGCTTTACGGTCATCAAGGCCGACAGCATCGATGCTGCAACCGAGATGGCCAAGGGCTGCCCGATGGTCGTGAACGGATCAGGCTCGGTCGAAGTGGCCGAGGTGCATGAGATCGAGATGTGAGCCTTAACCGGGGAAACCCGGTGCAGGCTTGATCACGCCACATTCCAGCCCGCGACGGCTGAATTGCGTGGCATTCAGGAACTTGCGCGTGGCCGGGTGATCGGCCTCAAGCACCCCAAGGCTGACCAGAATGGCGGCGATGGCGCATTCGCTGGCGCGAGTGGTGCCATCGGTGATCTTGAGCGCGACGCCCATGCGTTTTTCCGGGATGATCGCAACGAAAACGGCCTCGGCCCCGGTTTTGATCGCGGCGCGGCCATCCATGGCGCGCATCAACTCGGTACAGGCGCGGGTTTCGCCCGCGACCAGTTCGGGGTGCTGCATCATCGCCGCTGTTAGCTGCTGCGCTGCATCGCTGGCCCGGTCCGAGCGGTCAGCGGCCGAGGCGAACCACGCCATCGACCGCGCCAACCCCACCAACGAGGTGGCAAAGTTCGGCGCGGAACACCCGTCGATGCCGTAACACGGGCTGGTCTCGCCTGTGGTGTCCTCTAACGCCGACAGACAGGCCTGCTGAACCGGGTGGTCGATCTCAAGGTATTCCGGCCCCGCGCCCATATGCTGCGCCACGGTCAGAAAACCGCAATGTTTGCCGGAACAGTTGTTGTGAATCTGGCAGGGCGTGTCATCGGCCAGAATCAGCCCGTCGCGGGCCGCCATGTCCTGAGGCTCCTGCGGGCCGCACCGCAGGTCGGGCTCGGCCAGATCAAGGTGATCCAGCCAAGCAGACACGCGGTCGGTGTGGATATGCGCGCCGCTATGCGAGGCGCAGGCCAGCGCCAGATGTTCAGATGTCAGGCCGTATTTCGCGGCAGCGCCCGAGGTGATCAGCGGTAGCGCCTGTATCATCTTGGCTGAGGATCGCGGATAGATCACCGCATTCGGATCACCCCAACTGCGCACGATCTGCCCGGTGTCATCGCAGATCACCGCATGGCCCAGATGCAGGCTTTCCAGTAGCGGCCCGCGCCACAGTTCGGTCATTGCTACGGGTTGTGTCATGTCCACCTCCTGCGGGATGCGCAAAAATCTGCCAATCGCCCTTTCGCCTGTGGCGAAACCTGCGTTAGTGTGTGTATGTCGACAATCATCGGAAGACGCAACTTACAGACGAACCGGCAGAGTTCGCAGGCGGTTCCGATGGGTATGAGGTATTGGTCGGGCTAGGAGGCTGGACAGATGGGATCAAAGCTCGTCCGCGTGATCGCGGGCCTGTGCGTGGCGGGGATAGCCACAACTGCAACCGCTCAGCAGGCGACCAGCACCAACCGCGTCGCGGCCAAGACCGACTGGAGCGTCTTCGTCGAGGAAGACCCGACCGAATGCTGGAGCGTCTCGGCCCCCAAGGAAACCGTGAATACGCGTGGCGGTCGTGTGGTTTCGGTCCGACGCAGTGATATTTTGCTGTTCGTGTTCTATCGCCCCAATGCCGAGGTCAAAGGCCAGGTGACGTTCACCGGCGGTTATCCGTTTGCCGGGGGCTCGACCGTCAATCTGGTGGTCGACGGCAGCGAGTTTGAGCTGTTCACCGATGGCGAATGGGCCTGGCCCGCTACCGCCGCTGATGATGCCAAGATCGTCACCGCCATGAAGCGCGGCACCGAGGCGGTTCTAACCGCGCGTTCGGAACGCGGCACCCAGACGAAGGATACGTTCTCGCTGCTGGGCTTTACCGCAGCCATTGAAGACGCCGAGAAACGCTGCACCAACTGATCCGGTTTTCCTGACGCGGTGGCTGTTTCCTGTGGTAACCTGAACGGGTTATCCATAGGAGGTTCCAGATGCGCTATGCCGCCTTGCTTTGCCTTTGTCCCGCCATCGGTTTCGCCGATCCCACACTGGAATGCCCGGATGCTGGATCTCAGGTGGAAATTGGGGCTTGCGTTGCGGATATGGAAAACCGCGTAAATGCAGCTTTGGACGTGGCATATGGCTTTGCGGTGCAAGCGGCCACGCAATTGGATGATGCGACGGGCCGGCCCGTGGCATTGCCCGCCATCGAAGCATCGCAAGCCGCATGGCTCGCCTATCGGGATGCCCATTGCGATGCAGTCGGGGCCATGTTCGGCGGAGGATCAGGCACGGGTATCGGCATCACGGCCTGTCGCATCGATCTGGGCCGCGCCCGGGTGGATGAATTGCTGCGATATGGCACCTGACTCTGACGATTCCTTTTGATCTTTCGTCGCAGTCCTATATAGAGGCGCATCCCAAGCCAGAATCCACTCGAGATAGCCCCATGTCGCCCAAAGCGCCGATCACTCAAGACGTCATGACCATCCCGCGCAAATTGGCTGAGGGGAAGGTGAACCTTGTCGGTCTGACCCGCGACCAGCTGCGCGCAGTGCTGATCGAACATGGTACGCCCGAGAAACAGGCGAAGATGCGCACCGGGCAGATATGGCAGTGGATCTATCAGTGGGGCGTGCGCGACTTTGCCGAGATGACCAACCTGGCCAAAGCCTACCGCGCGCAGTTGGCAGAGAATTTCGTGCTCGAAATCCCCGAGGTGGTGACCCGTCAGGTGTCCGAGGACGGCACCCGCAAGTACCTGTGCCGTATCGCTGGCGGGCATGAAGTCGAGGTGGTTTATATCCCTGAAGAGGATCGCGGCACGCTGTGTATCTCGTCTCAGGTGGGCTGCACGCTGACCTGTTCCTTCTGCCACACCGGCACGCAAAAACTGGTGCGCAACCTGACGGCCGCGGAAATCGTCGGGCAGGTGATGATGGCCCGAGATGACCTTGAGGAATGGCCCGTACCCGGCGCGCCCAAGGATGAAACCCGCCTGCTGTCGAACATCGTGCTGATGGGCATGGGCGAGCCGCTCTATAATTTCGAAAACGTCCGCGATGCGATGAAGATCGCGATGGACCCCGAGGGGATTTCTCTGTCGCGCCGCCGGATCACCCTGTCGACATCTGGCGTGGTACCCGAAATTGCGCGCACGGCTGAGGAAATCGGCTGTCTGCTGGCGATCTCGTTCCATGCCACTACGGATGAGACCCGAGACGTGCTGGTTCCGATCAATAAGCGCTGGAACATCGAGGAATTGCTGGGCGCGCTGGCCAGCTATCCCAACGTGTCGAACTCGGAACGGATCACGTTTGAATACGTGATGCTGGACGGTGTGAATGACAGTGACGAAGACGCGCATCGTCTGATCGACCATATCAAGCGCCATAAAATCCCGGCCAAGATCAACCTGATCCCGTTCAACGAATGGCCCGGTGCGCCGTATAAGCGTAGCTCGAACAACCGTATCCGGGCTTTTGCGAACATCATTTATCAGGCGGGTTATGCCTCACCGATCCGCAAGACGCGGGGCGAGGACATCATGGCCGCTTGCGGTCAGTTGAAATCAGCCACCGAACGTGCCCGGAAATCGCGCAAACAGATTGAATCCGAGGCCGGTTTGGGCTGAACATTAAGAATTAATGTGAACATTCCGCGCTAATTTGATATGATTGTTCCCGTACTGGCGGGGATGGAAGCTCACCAATACGCACAAGACGGTGAGCCTGTGATCCGGCTCATAGCAAGTTATTTCAAGCGCCCTATCCTTTATTTCAGGGAATGATGGGGGCGTTCGGGCGAAACCGTTTATCGGATGGGCCATGAAAATGATTGGAACACAAAACTATCTTGTCGGCGCAGTATTCTGTGCGCTGGCCACAGGCGCTTTGGCGCAGACCACGGATCAAGAGGCGCATCTGGCGATCGAAAATCCGGCTGAATTGTCCAAGGATGAGGCGCGGGATCATTATCGCGGGCTGATCCGGCGTATGGCGCGTGGCTATGCGGCGGCGCAGCTGGATATCCTGCGCAACTATCAGAACTGGCCGTTGTTCAACGATGCGCCCTATATCTCGGCCACGCACGGGCAGCGCTATGTGAACAGCTATGCCAACCGGATGGCGCATAACTATGCCACTTTGGCCGAGGGCGAGGTGCTGCCTCCTGGTTCGGTTCTGGCCAAGGACAGCATGACGGTGACGGACGAAGGCAACATCCACCCCGGCGCGCTGTTCGTGATGGAGAAACTGGCCGCCGGAACCAGCCCCGTGACCGCCGATTGGCGCTATATCATGGTAATGCCAGACGGGTCGCTGTTCGGCGATACGATGGGGTTTCGCGCGGGGGCCGTGGCCTATTGCCATGACTGTCACGAGGCCGTGGCGGACCGGGATTACACCTTTTACGTGCCCGAAGATTACATCGCCGAAGAGTATCGCACCGACTGATCCTCAGATCGCGTCAGGCAGTTTCAATGCCGTTGCTTCGCTGCGGCTGAGCTGTTCGCCTTGTTTGCGTTTTGACAGTACGTCGCGGGCCAGTGCGTATTTCTCATCCTGCCAGAAGATCAGGCAACCGTTGCACCCCTTGCCGCAGCAGCCCTCGGTGCCGATGCGGTTGGTCTTGAAGCGGCGTTCGTTGCCGTCCTCACCAATCTTCTCGACCAGCTCATCCCGGCGGCGGGCATAGGCTTTGGGATTGTCACGGCCCGAGGTTTCAAGCCCCTGTACCAGCTTGTCAAAGCGGATGCGGCTCCAATGTTCGTCCGTCAGCGCGCGTTCCTTGCGCAGCACTGAATAGACCGGGAAACGGGCGCGCAGATCATCCGGGTCCTCGTGATCGAACAGGGTAAAGGGCAGGCGGATCACGGTTTTGGTGCTGCCATGCACCACCTCCAGCCGCGCACCGTCCTGGGCCCGTTCGAAATCGTAGACCCGCAGCAGAACCGTCTTACGCGAGATGGGTGAGACGAAATCCAGCACGTCGCCCGGTTCCAGCTTGTTCTTCACCTCGACCAGAAAGGCATCCTCGGTAACCTCGGTGACGATCCCGGCATATTCCCACTGCGCGATGGCGGCGGTGTGCTCGTAATCATGGGCATAATTGGTCAATCGCCCTTCGTGGAACGCCAATGTATAGCCGCGATTTCCGACGGTTTCGAGTTCCCGCATGTAAGGCTTGGGGTCCCAGTTTTCGGGGTCTTCGAAATAGTCATCAATGGCCATCCGGTAGGCCCGCGCGACGATGGCGGCGTAATATTCCGACTTGCCACGCCCTTCGACCTTGAGGCTATCGACCCCGATCTTCAGATATTCATCCAGCTTGGGCATGATGCACAGATCGCGGGAATTGAGGATGTAAGAGCCGCGATCATCCTCTTCGATGGGCATCAGATCACCGGGGCGGCAGCCCTCTTCCAGAAGGAATTCGAACAGGTCGGCGTTGTCTTCGGTAATACGCAGTTCCTGATGGGTACCGTCCTTGAGGCGCAGCTTCACGCCATAGTTCCAGCGGCAGGAATTGGCACAGTTGCCTTGGTTCGCCCCACGCTCGGCCATGAAATTCGACAGCAGGCAGCGTCCCGAATAGGTCATGCACATAGCCCCGTGCACAAACGCCTCAAGCTTGATGTCAGGGCATTTCTCGCGAATTTCGACCAGTTCGGGATAGGATACCTCGCGCGCCAGAACCACCAGCTCGGCCCCCTGATCCTGCCAGAATTTCACCGATAGCCACGAACAGATATTGGCCTGGGTTGAGATATGCAGCGGCAGTTCGGGTGCCCGTTCGCGGACATATTGGAACACACCGGGGTCGGCGATGATCAGGCCATCGGGTTTCACCTTGCGGACGGTGTCGATGTACTCGTCCAGTTTCGGGATGTCCTTGTTGTGCGAGAACAGGTTCAGCGTCAGATAGGCGCGCCGTCCATGGCTGTGGCAGAACTCGACCCCTTCGATCACCTCTTCCAGCGAGAACTCGGATTTCGTGCGCAGCGACATATCCGGTGTGCCCAGATACACTGCGTCGGCCCCATAGAGGATGGCGAGTTTCAGCTTGCGCAGATTGCCCGCAGGCATCAGCAATTCGGATCGGGACTGGGGCATCGGACTACCGGGCATTGGATCAAGCGCGCCTTCTACGCCAAATCCCGCGCCGCCAAAACCCCGTTATCTGCGACGGAACCGCGCTGTGCCGATGACCTCGACCAGTTGCTGGCGTACTGGTTCCGGTTGTGCCTCGACCGCGTTCAACACCTCTCGCAGTTCCGCGCGCAACCCGTGCATTTGGTCGATGAGGGAGATCATCATCGACAGCGCATCGGCCTCCATGTCGTATTGGTCATGCAACTCGCAGGCCAGTTCCAGGCGGGCAACGTCGATCCGTTGATACACAAGCCCATCGTCTGACTGTTCGGGGATCACGATCTCGGCGGCCAGATACTCGGTCAGCCGGTCCGAGGTCAGGCGGGTGACTGTTTCGATCAGTTGCTTTTCGGTCAGGCTCATGACGGCATTCCTTTCCGCGGATCATAGCGGTGGGTCTCGCGCCACGTCTCCATGAACTGTTTGAGGTCTTCGTCCACCGTGTCGGGCAGGGTAACGGTCAGTTCGATCAACTGATCACCGCGCTCGGACGAGCCGCGTTTCTTGACCCCTTTGCCCCGCAGACGCAGGGTTTTGCCGCTGCTGGTGCCAGCCGGGACACTGACATTGACCCCGCCATCGATAGTTGGGGCCGGGACCTTGCCGCCCAGCACAGCCTCATCAATCGTGATCGGCAGCGAGATATGGATGTCGTCACCCTGCCGGTCAAAGACCGGATGGTTCGCGACGGACACGGTGACCAGCGCATCGCCCGGCGGCCCCTCACCATAGCCCGGCGCGCCTTTGCCCCGCAGGCGGATGGTTTGGCCATCGGTGATCCCTGCGGGGATTTTGACCTCGATCCGGTCGCCATCGGGCAGGGTCAGCTTTTGGCTTGCTCCAAAGACCGCATCCAGAAAGCTGATCCGCAACGAGTAGTTCAGGTTGTGACCGGGCGCGTGGAATTCCTGTGTGCGCTGGCCGCCAAACCCACCGCGTCCGCGCATGAATTCGGCAAAGATGTCGGACATATCGTCCGGGTCTGCCTGCCGCCCACGATAGGGGTTTCCGGCGGCCTCGGCATAGTCGCGGTAATACTGCTGCTGCGGGCGTTCCTGACCCGAGGCGTCAATCTCGCCTCTGTCATACTGCGCCCGCTTCTCAGGGTCTTTCAGCAGGTCATAGGCTGCGGCTGCGGCTTTGAACTTCGCTTCGGCCTCGGCATCGCCCGGTTTCAGGTCCGGGTGGCACTCCTTGGCGATGCGCCGATAGGCTTTCTTGATCTCGGTCTCGCTGGCGTCTTTGGCGACTCCGAGGATGGTATAGGGATCGTCGCTCATCTCACCTCTCGCGGATGGGGGAAGGGCTTATCCTGATGAAGGTATTTTATCATGCGATTTCAACAGGTCAAAAAGAAGAGGCGGCTGAAATGCCTCGCAAAATCCGCAGGCCCTGTTAATATCAGGATGTTTGAGAGTGTTCATTGACGGAGAGTGTTTTCATGACGCGCAGACTCAAGTCGGTTCTGGCCCTGCTGGCCGGGAATGCCATCGGGTTGTTGCTGGCGGCTTTGCTGCTTTCGGAATTTGCGATCCGTCCGATCTCGTTCATCGTGGTGGTGATTGTTTTCACCCTTGTGCAGGTTGTGGCCGAGCCGCTGATCCTGAAGCTGGGCGAGAAACGCGCGCCGTCGATCAAGGGCGGGATTGCGTTGATCGTGACCTTTGTGGGCCTGCTGGTTACCGATCTGGTGACAAACGGGCTGACCATTGGCGGTCTCTCGAACCTGTTGGCGGCAACGCTGCTGGTCTGGTTGGGGGCTTTGATCGCCAGCGTGGTGCTGCCGATCTATGTATTCACCGAACTGCGTGAGCCCCGGAAGAAATCATAACGCGTTCAGGCTCGCTTCGATCGCCTGCCACAGTTCTTCGACTGGCTCACATCCGACCGACAGGCGGATGAAGGCGGGATCGACATCGTCGCCCCAGCGCGCACGACGCTCGGCCGAGCTGTGGACGCCGCCGAAGGAGGTCGCGGGGCGCAGCAGAGGGCAGGTGTTGATGAGGGCTTCGGCCTTTTCTTCGCTGTCCAGTGTCAGGGATAGCAGGAACCCGAACCGCGTGGTTTGCGCCTTGGCCAATTCGTGCGACGGATCACCCGGCAGGCCGGGATAGCGCACGTGTTTGACGGCGGAATGTGCCGCCAGCCGTTCCGCCAGTACCTGCGCCGAGGCGCACATGCGGTCGAACCGCACGTCCAGCGTCTCAAGCCCGCGATGCAGCAACCATGCCTCATGCGGGCCGGGGATTGCGCCCGAGACCTTTCGCCACTCCTCAACCCGTTCCATGATCTGCGGGTTGCGGCTGGCGACATGGCCCATCAGCATATCCGAATGCCCGCCCATCGCCTTGGTGTCGGAGGACACAACCACGTCGATGCCCAGATCAAGCGGGCGCTGCCCCAACGGAGTCATAGTGGTGTTGTCGGCAATCGTCACACCACCGGTGGCCCGAACCTGATCCGCCACGGCGCGCAGGTCGATCATGTCCAGACCGGGGTTCGAGGGGCTTTCGACAAAGACCACATCGAACCCGTCAAATCCACCTTGGGTGAAGGCGGTGGTGGGGCGTTCCTCGACCTCGACACCCAGACGCGACAGGAAGCGATCAGCCAGCAGGCGGGTGACATAGTAGCCGTCCGATGGGATCAGCAGACGCGACCCTGCCTGCAGAGTGGCAAACAATGCTGCCGAAATCGCCCCCATCCCGGACGGAAAGCTGAGGCAGGGCGCGTCCTCCAGATGCGAGAGGACGTGTTCCAGCTGCACCCATGTGGGATTGTCGACCCGGCCATAGGTCGCGTGCCCGTCCGGTGCACCCGGCAGGTGGTACATGCTGCTTTGGGTCAGCGGCAGCGCCACCGGCTCACCCTTGTTCAGAGCGTTCCCGCGCAGGTGCAGCATCTCTCCGGTCTTGGGGGCCATGACTCAGCGCCCTGGGATTTCGTCACGGGGCGGGGCGGGTTCCCAGTTCTCGATGATCTCAACCGCCTCTTGCGCCGTATCTACGAACCGGAACAGATCGAGGTCTTCTTCGGAAATCGTTCCAGCGTCAGCCAGCGCTTCCCAGTTGATGACCTTTTCCCAGAATTCGCGGCCAAACAGCAGGAAGGGCACACGCTCCATCCGGCCAGTCTGGATCAGGGTCAGCGATTCGAACAGTTCATCCATGGTACCGAAGCCACCGGGGAAGATGGTGATGGCGCGGGCGCGCATCAGGAAGTGCATTTTGCGGATGGCGAAATAGTGGAAGTTGAAGCTGAGATCGGGCGTCACATACAGGTTCGGCGCCTGCTCATGCGGCAGTACGATGTTCAGCCCGATGGAACAGCCGCCCGCGTCCTGCGCGCCGCGGTTTCCGGCCTCCATCACACCGGGGCCGCCACCGGTGACGATAACGTTTTCGCGGCAGCCGGTCTCGTTCGACTTTTCGGTCATCAGCCGGGCGAACTCGCGCGCTTCGTCGTAATACTGCGACAGCCCTGCCAGCGTTTCTGTCCGCGCGGTGTGTTTCTGCGATGGCTCGGGGATGCGCGCGCCGCCGAACATGACGATGGTCGAGGTGATCTGACGCTCGGACATGATCATCTCAGGTTTTAGCAGCTCGAGCTGCAGGCGTACCGGGCGCAGCTCGTCCCGGCACAGGAAATCGTCATCGGCGAAGGCAAGGCGATAGGCCGGGGAACGGGTCTGCGGCGTGTCTGGCACCTCACTGGCGGTCGAACGGTCGGTCTGCGCGTCGCGGAAGGGGCTGAGGCGGTCTTCTCTCATGGGTGATCGATCCCTGCTTGCGTGTTTCCCAAACAGCTATAGGGTTCGCGGGCAGAGTGCCAGTCACGGAAAGACAAGTAATGGATTGGAAGAGTGAAATATCCGCTGCGCGTGCGCGTATCGCCGGTTATGCGCAAGTGACGCCGGTAATGGAAAGCCAGATGCTGGGCTATCCGGTTGAGATGAAGCTGGAGCATATGCAGCACACCGGCAGCTTCAAGGCGCGTGGGGCGTTTAATACGTTGCTGAGTTCCGATGTGCCCGAGGCCGGGGTCGTGGCGGCCTCGGGCGGCAATCATGGGGCCGCGGCGGCCTATGCAGCGAAGGCGCTGGGCCATCCGGCCAAGATATTCGTTCCGGAATTGGCGGGGCCATCCAAGATCGCTCTGATCGAGCAAACCGGTGCCGATCTGAGCGTTGTATCCGGTGAATATGCCAATGCATTGATGGGCGCGCAGGCGCATGAAGCCGAGACCGGCGCGATGCAGATCCATGCCTATGACGCCCCTGCCACCGTGGCAGGGCAGGGCACCTGCTTTGCCGAATGGGAGGCGCAGGGGCTACAGGCCGATACCGTTCTGGTCGCAGTCGGTGGTGGCGGCCTGATCGCCGGAGCGCTGGCGTGGTTCCAGGGCGCGCGCAAGGTTGTGGCAGTCGAGCCCGAGACTTCATGCGCACTGAATGCCGCGTTGCAGGCAGGTGAGCCGGTTGACGTTTCGGTCTCGGGCATTGCCGCGAATGCGCTGGGCGCGCGGCGGATCGGGTCGATTTGTTTTGACTTGGCGCAGGGGATGGAGTCGGTTCTGGTGTCGGATGCAGCTATCGCCGAGGCGCAAAAGCGCTTGTGGCAGGCGCACCGCATCCTCGTGGAACCCGCGGGCGCAGCCGCGCTGGCGGCACTTGTTTCGGGCGCGTATCAGCCCGCACCGAACGAGCGTGTGGCGGTGCTGGTTTGTGGCGGCAACATCGCGCCGGACCCGTTTGCAGGCTGACGATCCGGGAAACAGACGCAATTCGCGCGTTCTACGTCGCATTGCAGCACGGCTTGGCCTTGCTTATACGCCAAACGAACGTGAACAGATTCTTCAGGGAGCCCCGAAATGTCCAACGCCCAATTGGAAGCCGCCATCGAAGCCGCCTGGGAGGCGCGCGACACCATCAGCCCCGCCACCAAGGGCGAGACGCGAGAGGCGATCGAGGATACGTTGAACGCGTTGGACAGCGGCTCGTTGCGGGTGGCCGAAAAGCTGGACAGCGGTGACTGGCATGTGAACCAGTGGGCCAAGAAGGCGGTTCTGCTGGGGTTCCGTATCAAGGACATGGAAATCCAGACCGGAGGCCCGCAGGCTGGTGGCTGGTGGGACAAGGTGGACAGCAAGTTCGCCGGTTGGGGTGAGAACCAATGGCAGGCCGCCGGGTTCCGCGCCGTGCCGAATTGCGTGGTGCGCAAGTCGGCCTATGTTGCCCCGGGCGTGGTGCTGATGCCGTCCTTCGTGAACCTCGGGGCCTATGTGGACGAGGGCACCATGGTTGACACCTGGGCCACCGTCGGGTCCTGCGCGCAGATCGGCAAGAACGTGCACCTTTCGGGCGGCGTCGGCATCGGTGGCGTGCTGGAACCCATGCAGGCCGGTCCGACTATCATCGAGGACAACTGCTTTATCGGTGCCCGCTCCGAAGTGGTCGAGGGCTGCATCGTTCGCGAAGGCTCGGTCCTGGGCATGGGCGTGTTCATCGGCAAGTCCACCAAGATCGTCGATCGCGAAACCGGCGAGGTCACCTATGGCGAGGTGCCACCCTATTCGGTGGTCGTTGCGGGCTCGATGCCATCGAAGAACAACATCAGCCTCTATTGCGCGGTGATCGTGAAGCGCGTGGATGAAAAGACCCGGTCCAAGACCGGGATCAATGAGCTGCTGCGCGACTGAACCGCCAGTATCCGAATGTGGGGCCGCAGCTTAGTGCTGCGGCCTTTTTTTCAGCTTTTGACTGGGTAACGATCGGGTTCCTCGAACACATCGATCACCCGCGACCCCGCTTTGATCTTACCCCCATGCTCAACCCCTGATGGGATCGAATAGCTGTCGCCGGGGCCATAGGTTTTGGTCTCATCCCCGATGGTCAGTTCGATCTCACCCTCAACCACGGTGCCCCATTGCGCTTTGTGCGAATGTATGGGGAGTTCAAAGTCCTGCAGGAAGGTGAAAAACGCCACCAGCCCGGCGTCCGAACGGATGACGGCGGTTTGCACCACGTCTTCGGGAAAGGGGACGTCAAGGCTGGGAAAGTCAGTGATGAAATCTGGATAGGTCATATGGCACCTTTGCTCATTCGCGGCGTGGTCACTATGACGACCTGTCTGCGTTCGCGCAATTGCTTGACCGGGCAAGGGCGCAGGGCTATGGCCCCAACTATGGAAAAGAAAAAGAAACTGTCGCGCCAGCAAGTCTATACCCTTCTCGTCCAGATCGGCCGGAAAGAGGGCGACGGGCTGCCCGAAGGCGCCACCGGGGCAGCGCTGATGTGTTTTGCCAGCGGCGTGGACGAGGCCGAGGCGGTGCGCGAGACGGTGGCGATCCTGAAACAGGCCGACACCGCGCCGCTGGATGTCACGGGATATGGCACATTGGCCGAGCGTGAGGCGCAGGGGCATGAGATCGACCCGGACGAGCGCGCCCTGATGCAACGCGCACTGGACGAGAATGCGGTGATCGTCGCGCAGATGACACCGTTTTTCGGCGACGAGGCGCAGGCCTAGTTCCGGCTGCCGAACCACTTGCGGTAGATTTCGTCATATGTGCCATCTTCACGCAGCGACAGCAGCGCCTGATTGACGTCCTCAACCAGAGGCGAACCGGTCGGAAAGGCGATGCCATAGTTTTCGCGCATGAAAATCCCACCGGTCATCGAGGCGATCCTGCGCCCATCATGGCTGGCGAAGTAAGACAGGATGGGCGCGTCGAACACCACCGCATCCAGGTCCTTGTTTCGGAAGGCCTCCAGCATCTCCTGCAGTCCGGCATAGCCGGTAAAGTCGATCTCGCGCCGGTTCAGAAAGCTGGCCGCGGTTGAATCGTTGATGGTGCCAACCTGTTTGCCATAGAGGTCATTGACCGAGTTCACGTTGCCGGTGATGGCATCCACCGTCATGACCGAGGTGATGCGCGCGGTAAAGACCGACACGATGAACAGCGAAGACACCACCAGCACCACGCCCAGCAGGCGGCCAAACGGGGTGCGCGGCATACGTTCCTCGAACCCGCCATTGACCACAAGGTTCAACGCCCACCAGAACGAAGGGAACCAGGCCTCGTTTAGTTTGCGGTCGAAATAGGGCTGCGCCCGGCGCTCGAACCCCCACATCAGCATCCCGCCGCCCAGCAGGATGGCAAAGGCCAGCCCGATGGCGATGAACAATTCGCGCGACAGTAACGCCTGCAGCAGCGACGGGCTGCGCGCGGCGTCCGAGGGGACCATAATCTGCAGCCCCGCTTCAAAGATCGGCTGACTGAAATCCATCTGCGTCTCGCGCGCCGCCGTGATCGAGATATTGGCGATTGCCAGATCGGCGCTGCCATCCTGCACCGCGCCCAGCATCTCGCCGAAGGTTTCGACGCGGTTGATGTCGTAGTCCCAGCCCAGCGACTCGGCCAGCGCGGCCAGAAGGTCCATCGAGAATCCGGTTTGCGCTCCGTCTTCAACAGAAGAGAACGGAGGGCGGGTCACCGTGGTAACCGTCAGGGTCTGGGCCTGGCTCTGCTGCGCGAAGACGGCGAAGGTCAGGCAGATCAATGCGAAGAGGCTGCGGGTCATGGGTCGGCACCTGTTTCGCGGCCCCTTATCGCAATTTATCACAGCGCGGCAAGATGATCGCCGGGTCAGGTCGCATGTTTTGTTGGGGTGTCAAACCGAGATCACGGCCCGTTTGCCCCGGAATTTTGCCGCTTCGGGGTTGGCAATCCGGTCAATTCGTTGAATCTGTGCGGGAACACCGGCACCCCCAGCCATGAAAGGCCCGCCATGATCGACCCTGTCCAGCTAACCGCAGACCTGATCCGTTGCCCATCGGTCACACCCGAGGAAGGCGGCGCCCTGCTGTTGTTGGACCGTGTGCTGTCCGAGGCGGGGTTCGAGTGCACGCGCGTGGATCGCGGCGGCATCAGCAATTTGTTTGCGCGCTGGGGCGGGAAGGACCACGCGCGCAGCTTCGGTTTCAATGGCCACACGGATGTTGTTCCGGTGGGCGATGCAGCTGCATGGACACGTCCGCCCTTCGGGGCCGAAATCCACGAAGGCGTGTTGTACGGGCGCGGGGCGACAGATATGAAATCGGGCGTGGCGGCCTTTGCCGCGGCCGCCATTGATTTCGTCCGAGACACGCCGCCCGACGGGGCTGTCATCCTGACGATCACCGGAGACGAGGAAGGCGATGCATTGGACGGCACAACCGCTCTGCTGGATCATATGGATCAGACGGGCGAGCGGATGTCGGTCTGTCTGGTGGGTGAACCCACCTGTCCCGAGCGCATGGGCGAGATGATCAAGATCGGACGGCGGGGCTCGATGACCGCGTGGTTTACGGTGACCGGTGTGCAGGGGCATTCGGCCTATCCGCACCGGGCCAAGAACCCGCTGCCGGCGATGGCGCGACTGATGGACCGGCTGGCCAGTCATGAACTGGATCAGGGGACGGCGCATTTCGATGCCTCGACGCTGGCCGTGGTGACCATCGACACCGGTAACGCGGCGACCAACGTCATCCCGGCCCAATGCAGCGGTGCGGTGAACATCCGGTTCAACGACCTGCATTCGGGGGCCAGCCTTAGTGACTGGCTGAGATCCGAGGCTGCACAAGTGGCCGAGACCTTTGGCGTTACAGTCGATACCCGCATCAAGATCTCAGGCGAGAGCTTTCTGACACCGCCCGGCCCGCTGTCGGATCTGGTGGCCCGCGCGGTCGAGGCGGAAACCGGCCTTCAGCCCGAACTATCCACAACAGGCGGCACCTCGGATGCGCGGTTCATCAAGGCGCATTGCCCGGTTGTCGAATTCGGCCTTGTGGGCCGCACCATGCATCAGGTCGATGAATGCGTCGAGGTTGACCACATTCATCAGCTCAAGGCGGTCTATACCCGCATCCTGCAGGAGTATTTCCGATGACAGCCACCGTTGATATCACCCGCGACCATGACACCTGCTATGCCCTGCGGCATGAGGTATTCGTGCTGGAACAGAATGTGCCCATCGAAGAGGAGCGCGACGCGCTGGATGAGACGGCGACGCATCTTCTGGCGCATCTTGATGGGGCTGCGGTGGGCACGGCGCGGGTGGTGTTTCTGGACGACACCGCCAAAATCGGCCGGGTGTGCGTCCGGCAGATGACGCGCGGAACCGGGCTGGGCGTCGCGCTGATCCAGAGGGCAATCGAGGTCGCCCGAGCGCAGGGAGGCATCCGCACCGTCAAGCTGGGCGCGCAGGTCGATGCGATCGGGTTCTACGAAAAGCTGGGCTTTACCGCCTATGGCCCGGTCTATGACGATGCCGGGATCGATCACCGCGACATGGCGCTGGATCTGGGGTGAGGCGCACCCTTGTCATCATGGTCAAGGAACCACGCCCGGGGCGGGTGAAGACCCGGCTGGGCCGCGACATCGGCATGGTCGGTGCGGCGTGGTGGTTTCGTCACCAGACGCGCAGGCTGATCCGCCGATTGCGTGACCCGCGCTGGCAGATCGTGCTGGCGGTTTCACCGGATCGCGAGGGGCTGAGCAGCCGTATCTGGCCTGCCGACCTGCCGCGCGCGGCGCAAGGGCCGGGTGATCTGGGCGACCGCATGGGGCGGATGCTGCGCGGCATGCCGAAGGGGCCGGTTTGCCTGATCGGGGCAGATATTCCAGATATCACGCGCGATCATATCGCGGGTGCCTTTGGTGTGTTGGGTCAAGCCCAGATGGTGTTTGGCCCGGCACCTGACGGCGGTTATTGGCTGGTCGGTGCGCAACGGTACGCCGCGCTGCCTTCGAGCCTGTTCAGTAATGTGCGCTGGTCGACCGAAGATGCGCTGGCGGACACGCTGGCCTCGGTGCCCGGCCTTCGGGTGGCGCTGCTGGATCATCTGCGCGACGTGGATACGGTGGCCGATCTGAACCCCTGAGCGCTTTTTGGTCATGACGCCGTCGCAGACCCGTGCTAGGCCGAAGATATGACTCGCATCCCCTCGAAGCAGGAGGTCCTGGACTGGATCTCGGCGAACCCCACCCTGACCTCGAAACGTGACATCGCCAAGGCCTTTGGGATCAAGGGCGCGGCGCGGATCGACCTGAAGCGCATTCTGCGCGAGCTAGAGGCGGACGGCCATCTGGAAAAGCGCAAACGCAGCTATAGCGATCCGGACAGGCTGCCGCCGGTCAGTGTGCTGCAGGTGAAGGCCCCGAACGCCGACGGGGATCTGTTTGCCCGCCCGCTGGAATGGCATGGCGAAGGGGTTGAGCCCATCGTCCTGCTGATCACCCGCGCCAGCGACCCGGTTTTGGGCGAGGGCGACCGTATTCTGGCCCGCCTGACCGTGGTGCATGAGGAAGACCACAACTACGAAGCCCGCCTGATCCGCCGCATCGGGACCAACCCGCGCAAGATCGTCGGCATCTTCCGCAAAGGGGCCGAGGGTGGGCGTATCGTGCCCATCGACAAGGCCGGCCAAAACGAATGGCTGGTGCCCGAAGGGGCTTTGCTGGGTGCCAAGGATGGGGAACTTGTCGAGGCCGAGCAGGCCGGACCCAAGAACCGTATGGGCTTGCCCCGCGCGCGGATTGTCGAACGGCTGGGTGACCCCACCGCGCCCAAGGCGGTCTCGCTGATCGCGATCCATCAGCACGGTATCCCCGATGACTTCCCTGACAAGGTGATCGATGAGGCCGATAAGGCCAAACCCGTCGGCCTGAAGGGCCGCGAGGACCTGCGGGACATGCCGCTGCTGACCATCGACCCCTCGGATGCGCGGGATCATGACGACGCGTGCTATGCCCATGCGGATGATGACCCCAAGAACCCCGGCGGCCATGTGATCTGGGTCGCTATTGCCGATGTCGCTGCCTATGTGCAGCCCGGCACCGCGCTGGACCGCGAGGCGCGCAAGCGGGGCAATTCCAGCTATTTCCCGGACCGTGTTGTGCCGATGCTGCCGGATCGTCTGTCGGGTGATCTGTGTTCACTGCACGAAGGCGTCCCGCGTGCCTGTATCGCGGTGCGGATGCAGATCGACGCAGACGGCAACAAAATCGGCCATCGCTTTGTGCGCGGCCTGATGCGCTCGGCTGCGTCTCTGCATTATGCCGAGGTGCAGGAAGCTATCGACGGTACGCCCAACGACCGCACCGGGCCACTGTTGGAGACGGTCTTGAGGCCGCTCTACGCCGCCTATGCCACGCTGAAAAAGGCGCGGGCCGAGCGGCAGCCGCTGGAACTGGACCTGCCCGAGCGCCAGATTGTGCTCAGCGACACCGGTGAAGTGACCGGTGTGGCCTTCCGCGACCGGCTGGATGCGCATAAGCTGATTGAAGAATTCATGATCCTCGCCAACGTGGCCGCTGCGGAAACGCTGATCGCCAAGCGCCACCCGCTGCTGTTCCGCGTCCACGAAGAACCCGCGCCCGAAAAGCTGGAGAGCCTGCGGGAAACGGCTCAGGCGGCGGGGCTGAATCTTGCCAAAGGGCAGGGGCTGCAGACCCGCCACCTGAACGCGCTGCTGAACGCTGCTGCGGGGACCGAGGATGCCGAGCTGATCAACCTGACCACGCTACGTTCGATGGCGCAGGCCTATTACAACCCCGAGAATTTTGGCCATTTCGGCCTCGCGCTGCGGAATTACGCGCATTTCACTTCTCCCATTCGCCGCTATGCCGACTTGATCGTGCATCGGTCGCTGATTTCGGCCCATGGCTGGGGCAAGGACGGGCTGACCGAGGATGAAATCGGGCGGCTGGAGGAAACCGCCACGCATATCTCGGACACTGAACGCCGGTCCATGATGGCGGAACGGGATACAACCGACCGCTATCTGGCCGCCTATCTCAGCGAACGGGTGGGCAACGAGTTCTCGGGCCGGATCAGCGGCATAGCGCGCTTTGGGGCCTTCGTGAAGATGGATGAAACCGGCGCGGATGGGTTGGTTCCGGTGCGGTCTTTGGGGCGCGAGTTTTTCCATTTCGACCGCGAGGCCGGGACGCTGATGGGGTCGGACACCGGCCTGATTATCGCCATCGGCCAGCGTGTCACTGTGCGGCTGACTGCGGCGACACCGGTTACCGGTGGGTTGGAGCTGGAATTGCTGTCCATCGACGATCAGGCCCTGCCGCGCGGGCGGGGACCGGCCAAAAGGGCGACGCGGCGCAAGGCGGCCAGCAACAAGCGCAAGAAAGACAAGATCAAGCGCAAGGTCGAACGCAAACGCCGTCAGAGGTGATGCGTCTTTCTCAGGCGTTCCCCTTAACGCGATAGGTCAGCGCCCGCGCAATCAGCCAGCCATGACGCGTGGCGTCGATCTGCGCGGGATCGTCAAACAACACCGCCCGGTTGCCGTCGATCCGATCCTCGCCGGGAAAGGCCGAGGTGAACTCGCCCATCAACCGGCTCTGGCAATGCACGAACAGCGCAAAAGGCGCCGCCTTATGCCCGCCCAACCGGATCGTGGAGCCTTTTGGTGCCAGATAGGCAGGCTGGCCCCAGCGCAACGCCTCTTGCAGCGGCTGGGCGCGGGGCAGGGCCGCCGCAGTCTCGAAGATCAGTCCGCGCAGGGCCAAGGCCCCGGCGCGGGTTTTCTCCGGCAGCGCATCATAAGCGGCGGCCACTTCGGGGTTTTCAAAGGGCGTCATAGGGGGATCGCCTGCTCCATCCGGGTCACGTAACTGTCCAGCAGCTTATCCTGTTTGATCCGGCGGGTCAGCGGAGTATCCGCAGGCGTCGCGCGCATCGCCGCCAGCATGGGACCGACGCTCATGTCAGCCGAGGTCGGGGAATCGCCCACCAAATAGGGGGATTGCCACAGATAGGCCGAAATCGCGTCGAGATCGCGTTCCAGCCTGTCGTGCCGTTCGGCCGGTGAAAACCGCGATACGCCTTGAAATGACAGCCCTTTGAGCACCGATTTGCGGATCGAATTGGCCACAGGTTTGCGGATCAGCGCCGGGATCATGGTGAAGAACGTATCCCGCAGGATCGGCCAGACCTCATCATTGGCCCAACGGTCCTGCACGATGTGGAAATACAGATGTTCCTCGGCCAGACGGATCAGCGCGCGGGAGTGGGCCTTCTGTACGTCGCTCAAACCGGCATCGAAATTGGCCCCCTGTGCCTCCAGCCACTCGCGGATCAGGTCGCTGTCGGGGACCAGCCGCTCGGGCGTGCGCAGGACCGGCAGCTTCTGATGCGGCATCTTGCGTGGGTCCAGCATATCGGACCGCTTCCAGCGTTGGCCTGCGCTTTGCAACATCAGGGCGGTCTTGACGCAGAACGGGCTGGCACTGAACTGGCCAAAGGCAGAGGGGAAGGTGAGTAGGGTCAGCATGTTGTGCTCCATCATAGGGATGAGGGATGGATACATCGACCTGATGACAGTTTCCGTCATCAGAGTTAGGTTAACTGTCACCATGTCTCGCACCGCCCGCCTGTTCCAATTGATGCAAGCCCTGCGTTCTGGCCCGTCGCCCAGAACGTCGGTTCAACTGGCGCAGGACTTGGACGTATCCCCGCGGACGATCCATCGGGATATCGAGGCATTGCGTGGGCTCGGTGCGGTGATCGATGGCGAGGCGGGGTTTGGCTTTACCCTGATCGAAGACGCCACTCTGCCGCCGCTTGGCTTTACCAATGACGAACTGGAAGCGCTGGTTCTGGGTCTGCGTGAGGTGCAGTTGATCGGCGATCCGGCCCTGTCGGACGCGGCCAGCGCGGCGCTGCGGAAGTTGCAGGGGCGGCTGCCGCCGCGCCAGTCGCACCGGCTGAGCCATGCGGTGCTGACCGCAACGCGTTTCGACCGGCCTGCAACGCCAACCATCGAGGTTGCCGAGCTGCGGCAGGCCGCGTGGGACGAGCGTGCGGTCGAGTTTGCCTATACCGATGCCAAAGGCGCGGCCACCCGCAGAAAGGTCAATCCGCTAAGCATCGTTTACATGGATCGCGCCAGCGTTCTGCTCAGCTGGTGCCATCTGCGGCGTGATTTCCGGGTGTTCCGGCTGGACCGCATGCACGAGATGACCATCACCGATCACAGCTTTCGTCCCAATCGTGTGCCTCTGCTGCGGGATGCCATTGCGCGTATTCGTGCCGAACGCGATGCACAGGACCAGGCAGCGCAGACTTGAGCGCTTTGTGAAATCGCCAAACTGCGCTATCCTGAACCCGAGCAGTAATCAGGAAAAACGGAATGCATAAATGCGCAAGCGGCGTCATGACCGCTGCATTATGGGCATCCATAGTGCAGGCGGATATAGCGGACAAATCCATACGACCTCTGGCCCGGCCTCAGGTCGAAAACGTACAACTGGCCTCGGCGGATGTGACAGTGTCGATCCGGCCGGTTGTGCGACCCGAAGTAAAGGCGCGTCCCGTGTCGGCTGAGGGCAACGCGCGGTTTCAGGCATGGTTGGGTGCGTTCCGTGAACGCGCCATGGCCCAGGGTATTTCGGCGGCCACGCTGGATCACGCCCTTGCGGGCTTGCGATACGACAAGGACGTTATCCGGCGTGACCGCAACCAGGCCGAGTTTTCCAAACCGATCTGGGAGTATCTGGATTCCGCCGTCTCGGACACGCGCGTCACAAATGGTCGCGCGGGGCTGCAGCGGCACCAAGAGACGCTGACCCGGATCGAGGCGCAATATGGCGTCGAAAAAGAGGTCGTCGTTGCCATCTGGGGGCTTGAAACCTCGTTCGGATCCTTCCGAGGCAGCAACCAGACGATCCGTTCGCTTGCGACGCTGGCCTTTGATGCACGGAGGGCATCGTTTTTTGAAACGCAACTGATTGCGGCCCTGCGGATCGTGCAGGCCGGGGATGTCGGTGCGGGAAACATGATGGGCAGTTGGGCCGGGGCGATGGGGCATACGCAGTTCATGCCGACGTCGTTTCTGGATCATGCGGTGGATTTCGATGGCGACGGGCGGCGCGATATCTGGTCGGATGACCCCACGGATGCGCTGGCCTCGGCGGCAGCCTATCTGGCGCGGCATGGCTGGACAAAGGGTCAGCCATGGGGGGTTGAGGTGACTTTGCCTGAGGGGTTCGATTACGCCACTGCGCGGCGGGATCATCTGCGGCTGCCGTCGGAATGGGCCGCACGCGGGGTGGTGGCGCATAATGGCCGGGCGATCCCGGATCATGGCCCGGCTGCGATCCTGCTGCCCGCGGGTGGACGGGGTGTCGCGCTGATGGTCTTCGAAAATTTCCAAGTGATTGAGGCCTATAACGGCGCCGACGCATATGTCATCGGGATCGGCCACCTGTCCGACCGCCTTGCCGGAAGCGGGCCATTTCAGGCCGGATGGCCGCGCGGCGACCGGATCCTCAGCTTCACCGAGCGCAAGGAGTTGCAGCAACGCCTCACCCGTGCCGGGTTTGACACGCAGGGCATCGACGGGCGCACCGGCCCGAACACGGTCAATGCGGTGCGGGCCTATCAGGTAGCGCAGGGGCTGGTGCCGGACGGCTATCCGTCGCTGATGCTGCTGGAGAGGATGCGCTGACCGATCGCGCGGGCCATCAGCCGACTGAGTATGTCGTGAGCTCGGTGATTTCGAGCTCATAGCCACGGGCATAGTCGGGGGCCCCGTGTTCGATCTGCCAGAGACAATAGGCAGCCATGCGCCAGGCGTACCAGGGGCGCAGCGAAAGGTAGCGTTCGGTGATGTCCGGGCGGTCGTAGGCCACAAGGAAGTCCCGCATCTCGCTGTCAGTTAGGGGCGCGCCGCGGTAAAGCTGTTGCATTGCAGGTGACAGAAACATCGCCAGATCCTCGCAGGGATCGCCAAAGGCGGGGCATTGCCAGTCGATCAGCGTCAGACCCAAAGGGGCCTGCAGAATGTTGCCCGCAACGGGGTCGCCGTGGATCAGGCATCTTTGCGCCAGAGGCCCGACCGGGGTTTGCGGTCGCGCCGCCATCAGCCGCGTTTTTTCCCCTGAGGGACAGGCGGCCAGGATTCGCTGCGTGTGCTGGTCGAGATCATCGCTGCCATTGCATCCGGGCGGGGCGTCGACCTCAACCCGTGACTGGTGCAGACGTCTCAGCAACTGTGCGACGGTTTCAACCCGATCCTGCCATGGCGTGCCCGGTGCGTGATCGTAATAGACCCAATCGGCGGCCTCGAACGTGCCGGTTCCGCGGAGGTTGGGCACAAAGCCAGTGTCGCCGAGCGCGGTCAGACACCGGGCTTCGAGCATTGCGTCGTTGCGAAACAGCGGGTTGCGCAGGGCTGAAGTGTAAAGCTTGAGCACTGCGTCGCTGTTGCCCGAGAGTACCCTCCAGACCTGATTGGTCCGTCCGCCATATAGTGTTCTGAACCGAGCACCGGGCCTGATCAGCCCTTCGGCGCCAAGTTGCTGGATCAGGCCAATTGGGGGTTGGTTTCGATCAGACAGAAGAGGCCCCGGTTCTGTGGGTGAGTCGCGCTGGGCCAAGCTTTGGCCCGCTCTGTCGCCCAGATCAAGCGCCCGTGCGGATTTGCGTGACTTCGCTGACCAGCACCTCGGCCCCGCTGTCGAGCGTCAGTGCCACGGTGCCGTCATCCGTTTTAGCCTCGACCACGCGGCTGAAGACCGCTGCGGGTGCGTTAGATAGCAACTTGTCTCCGCTGAAACTTTCCAGCGAGGCGGCATAGGTGCCGGCGGGCAGGGGCTGGCCCGAGCCATCGGCTCCGGCCCAGTCGAATGCGCTCTGATCGGTTGGGACTTTGATGCGGTCGACCTCTGTGCCCTGTGCGTTCCGGATCACCAGCTCGGCTCGGTCCGCTGCGGGGTTCGCTTGTGCAAACAGGGTGATGGGGCTGTTTTCAAACCGAAACGGCGCTGCAGCTTTCACGTCCATTCCGACCCAGCCCGCCAGTTGGTTCAGATCAACTGCGCCAAGAACCTGCGTCAGCCCAGAGAGAAGCTCGTTGGCCTTAACCTGCTGTTCAACCATCGAAAATTGCGCCAGTTGCGAGGCGTATTCCGAGGAATCCAGTGGTTCAAGCGGATCCTGATTCCGTGCCTGTACGGTCAACATGCGCAGAAAGGTCTCAAAATCCGAGGCGAGTGCCGAGCGTTGCGTGTTTTGTTCCGCATTGACGGGTGCGCCGGTCTGCCCGGCAGCAGAGATTGCTGGGATCATGGGTCAAAGCCTCATATCCAGGCCCTGTTCGGGGCTGGTGGGAATCGGGCGGGCAAGGGTTTCGGCGGTGTCCCCTGCCTCGGTTGGTGAGAACGCAGGGTCTTGTTGGGATGTGTCGCCGTCATGCGGCGCATCTCCGGACATACCCAGATCAAGGGAAAGGTCGCCATAACCCAGCCGCTCGAACTCGGCGGACAGAATTGCCATGTGCCGCCGCATCAGGTCCAAAGTTTCCGGCCGCTCGGCCATGATGATCAGATGCATCCCGTCATCCCGGCCATTCAGCGTGATCGAAACGCGACCAAGTTCTTCGGGGTTCAGGGCGATTTCCACGCCGCCCGCACCTGGTCGCGCCGAGATAACGGCGGCCAGTTGACCAGCAACGGCGCGCGTGGTCTCGGCCCGCGCGGCGGCAGGTGGAAGACCAGAGGGCATATCCCGCATGGTCTGTCCGGAGGGCCCGTCCCTGAGCGGGGGAAGTTCATCGCTTTCCGGGGATGAAAGCGCCTCGACCGCATCTCTGGTCTGCGCTGCACTTGAAACCTGAGCCAGCACAGCCTGTCCTGCAGGCGGCGGAACCAAGGTCTGCGGCGTGACCCGGCTTGCGACAGCGATTTTCCCGACGGCTTCAACGCTGATGGAACGATTTGCTTGCCGTTCGATCTGGTTCGACGACGCTTGCAGCTTGGATGTCAGACTCAGGGCCTGCGGAGTCACCGGTTCACGCATATTCTGAGCGCCGACAACAACAGGTCCATGGTCGGGCGGATCGTTGATGGCCGGATTCCTGTCAGGCACGAGCGGCTCTGGCTTTGCGACCGGGGGCTCAGCGGTGCGAAAGGGTTGTGCGGCAGGGGATTGGGTCACCGCTGGCTGCGCCCTGTCTGCATGCGCACCAGCGGGGCCAGTTTCCTCCACCGTGACGTCCGGTTGGCTGCCCGGCACGTGCGCCGCAGAGTTGTGAGCCTGCGATAGGACAGGCTCAACCAGTTTCGAATCAAGAGGCGCGCTCGGTACGATCCCGGTTTCGTCCTGGGTCTGCGGGGTTACCGAATCGGGATTGGTCGAAACGTCCGCTTCGGTGTCGGGCGTGGCATCCTGCGATCCGGCCTCTTCATTTAACGCATCCTCGAAAGCAAATGTGCCGTCGCTGCCCTGTTCGGTGCTGCGGGAGGTCGCGGTTCCGGCTCTTGTGGCGGTCATTGTCAATGTCAGCGCGTTGGGCATTCTTGCTCGGGCTCCGTTCAATCTGCCCAGCATCATGCAGCCACGGAGGTTACGTTTATTTTAACCGCTTTGCCCTTTGATCACGAAAGTTCGAAGCAATTTTCGGAGAAACCGATGATCAGTTCAAACACGGCGGCCGCACCTCAACCGGCGATAACGGCGCAGAGCATGAAAGCCGCCTCTGTCAGGCTCGAGGCTGTTTTTCTGGCCGAGATGTTGAAATCTGCGGGGCTTGGTGCTGCACGCGACTCTTTTGGTGGCGGCGCGGGTGAGGATCAGTTCGCCTCGTTCCTGGTGCAGCAGCAGGCGCAGCAGATTGCACAGGCGGGCGGTATCGGCCTGTCGGAACTTCTTTTCAACGCAATGATGGAGAGACCGGATGAGCAATGATCGGATCGACGCGCTCGAGACCCTTCTGGATGCCGAGCGCGTGGCGCTGATGCAGGGCGACCTTAATGTTCTGGGTGAGACAACGCCCGAAAAGGAGAGGCTGATACAAGAAATCGGCGTGCTGGATGTTCTGGAAACCGCTGATTTGATCCGGGTGCAGAAAAAGGTCGAGCGCAATCAGGCCTTGCTGGATAGCGCGGCAGAAGGCATCCGCGCAGTGGCGGGACGCATGTCGGAGCTGCGCCGCGTTCGGCAGGAATTCAGCACCTATGATGCCTCGGGCCAACGTCAGGGGTTTGCCATGCGCGATCGAGCGAAATTGGAAAAGCGCGCCTAGGCCAGGTTTGATTCAAATCCGAAATTTCGCGCGGAGGTGTCTTAGCACTCCGTTAGGGGATCGGGGGTCAAGGTGGCGTTGCATCCGAAATCAGCGGATGGCGCGAGGGCCGCAAGGCATAACGCAAAGGTCAGAACGACAGAATGCCTGCCGGTGTGGCGGGTCCAACATGGGCGTCAAATGCGCCCGAACACGAAAAGGATGACAAATATGTCCAGCATTCTGACAAACAACGGCGCGATGGTTGCGCTGCAGACACTGAAATCGGTCAACAAGAACCTCGCGCAGACCCAGAACGCGATCTCGACCGGCAAGGACGTCGCCACGGCCAAGGACAACTCGGCCGTTTGGGCGATTTCGAAAGTGATGGAGTCTGATGTCAATGGTTTCAACGCGATCAAGGACAGCCTGGCGCTGGGTGAATCGACCGTTGCGGTGGCCCGGAACGCGTCTGAAACCGTGACCGATCTGCTGAACCAGATGAAAGGCAAGATCGTCGCGGCGCAGGAAGACAACGTGGATCGTGGCAAGATCAACGCAGACGTAAGCGCGTTGAAGGACCAGATCGAATCTGTTGTCGGAGCGGCCCAGTTCAACGGTCTGAACCTGGTAAACGGGTCTTCGGGTCCGGCTTCTATCTTGTCGTCGCTCGATCGGGATGCAGCCGGTGACGTCACGGCCTCGTCGATCAGCGTTGCTGCACAGGACCTTTCGGTTGGCGGATACACGGCCAAAGGTGTTCTTGCGGGTTCGGATAACGTGACCACCGACAACGACACGGCTGGTTTCACGATGGATAAGGCCGGCGGTACCGGTGATATCGTAATCGATAGCTCGACCGACAACTTTGAAGCGGGCGACAAGGTGTCCATTACCGTTGGCGATCAGGTGGCAACCTACACCATTCAGGATGCAGACCTGGATCCGTCGGGTACTTATGACGCAGCCTATACCGACGCGATTGTGGCTGTGGGTCTGAAGAACAAGATCGACTCTCTGGGTGTGACAGGTGTTGCCGTTGACTATGACTCGGGCGATCCGGGGCGCTTGAGCTTCGTGACCGGCGCCGCAGCTGCGGGCGCGGATGCGGATCGTGATGTCACCGTCGCGGCCCAGTTCACCAATGCGGGCGCAGGTGGCCTTGGAGCTCTGGACTCGATTGATGTCTCCACCGATGCGGGCGCCCTGGCAGCACTGGGTACCATCGAAACCCTGATCGACACGGCCATTGACGCGTCGGCGGCCTTTGGTTCGTCGCAGGGCCGGATCGAGACCCAGAAAGAGTTCATCTCGAACCTGGCGGACTCGTTTAAGTCGGGTATCGGTTCGCTGGTGGATGCCGATATGGAAGAGACTTCGGCCCGCTTGCAGGCGCTACAGGTGCAGCAGCAATTGGCGACCCAGTCACTGTCGATCGCCAATCAGGCGCCGCAGTCTATCCTGTCGCTGTTCCGCTAATTGGAACTCTGACCCGGGGCGCGGCCATCGCGCCCCGGCACTGACCGCCCCCTGATGGACCATTGGAAGGATTTCAAGTGACACCGCAAACGCTGGCTCAACGCGCATACGCGCAGTCCGCCGCTCCGACGCGCACGCCGCGGGATACGGAATATGAGGCAATCTCGAGAATCACCCATCGTCTGAAAGCGGCCGCGGCCCGCAAGGCGGCGGATTATGGGGGGTTCGTGCAGGCTTTGCACGAAAACCGCCGCTTGTGGAGCGTTCTGGCAACCGGCGTCGCGGATACAGACAACGCACTGCCCAACGATCTGCGCGCTAGGATCTTCTATCTCGCCGAGTTTACCGAGCAGCACAGCAGTCAGGTACTAGGCAACAAGGCAGCGATCGAACCCCTGCTGGAGATCAACATGGCGGTTCTGCGCGGCCTGCGTCAGATGAGGGGCACCTGATGGGAGGACTGGTTCTGAAACTCGCCCCGAAAGAGCGGGTCCTGATCAACGGAGTGGTCATTGAAAACGGAGATCGCCGCAGCCGGTTTTCGATCATGACCCCGCAAGCTAACGTGCTGCGCCTGCGCGATGCAATCCATCCGGAAGAGGCGAACACCCCGGTGCGCCGGGTGTGTTATGCTGCTCAGCTGGTGTTGTCCGGTGATACCGAACCGGGGCAGGCGCGCCAGCAATTGCTGCGCCGGGTCGAGGAGCTAAGCCAGGTCTTCACGGACGCCGACAGCCGCCGGGTGTTGTCCGAGGCGACCGAAGCTCTGGTTGCTGAACAGTACTATAAATGCCTGAAAGCGTTGCGATCCCTGCTCCCACGAGAGGAGCGCCTGATGGCGTATCAAAGATGACGTTTCAGCCAGTCGTGCCAACGGGCGGGCTGGTGGGCTGGCGCTTTTTGCAGCGCACATATGACGCGCAGTTTGAAACCTACTCTGCCTCTGCCGTCCGACAAAGAGAGTCGGAGTATTTCCTTGAAAATATCGGCAAGGTCCGATCCGTCGAGGATCTGGTGTCAGACCGGCGCCTGTTGCAGGTGGCTCTGGGAGCGTTCGGTTTGCAGCAGGATCTTGATAACCGCTTTTTCATCCAGAAGGTCCTCTCGGACGGCACCCGGGCAGATGATGCGCTGGCAAACCGGTTGGCGGACAGCAGGTACCGAGATTTTGCCGATGCCTTTGGCTTTGGGCCGGGCGAGCTGCGTCAGAACGGTTCGCCGGACGCCATGAAGAAGATCGCCGAAGCCAGTCTTGTCGCCGGGTTTGAGATCGCCGTGGGTGACGTGGATGACACCATGCGGATCGCATTGTTTACGCAGCACGCGCTGGCTGAAATCGCATCTCAGGATGGCAGCGAGAATCGAAAATGGTTCGATCTGATGGGCTCACCTCCGTTGCGCAACATGATGGAAACGGCATTGGGTCTGCCTGCGACATTTGCCCAGCTGGATATCGACAAGCAGCTTGAGGTGTTTCAGGACCGGCTGCATCGACTGACCGGGTCTTCGGACCTTTCGCAGTTCTCGAATGCCGATGCCATCGAAAAACTGACGGATACTTATCTGGCCCGTAGTCAGATCGCGCAGATTCAGGCGACAGTTTCTCCGGCGCAGACGGCGCTGATATTGCTTGGCGCGGCTGGCTGAGGGGCAAAGAAGGGTTCTTGCCGGATGGTGCTCCTCGGCTTCAACAGTGATCGAGAGCAGCCCGCCGCACACTGCTGGATCGTCATGGGCTCAGAGTTCGGACTGGTCAGCGGTCCAATATCGTGTCTGCGGGCGCTCGGATGGCGAAGGACGTAACCGGTTGCGAAACATTGTGCAGCTTAACGGCCCCCAAAGGGATCGTGTGCTGACAGGCTGGTTCGATATCCCGAGATACGACGATCCGATGGCCCACCGTTTTGCCGTATTCGCCCAATCGCGCTGCGACATTGGCCGCCTGTCCTATCACCGTGAAGTCCAGCCGCTCTTGCGAGCCGACATTGCCATAGGTCACGCGCCCATAAGCGACGCCGATGGAGCAGTCGCAATGGTGATCGCTCTCACCTTTGCGCAACTCGGCCAGCTTTTCGACAATCTTCACAGCCGATTGTTGCGCGTTAGACCGGGCGGTGGCCGCGTCTTCATCGCCAGCGGGGAACACCGCCAACACAGCATCGCCGATGAATTTGAGCACCTCGCCATCATGGTCGTGCACGATACCCGAGACGGTTTCAAAAAAGGCATTCAGGACCGTGATATAGCTGCTGCGGCCCAATTCCTCTTCCAGCGCGGTCGAGTTCCGCAGATCGCAGAACATGATCGCGGCATCGATATCGTCGCCGTCACCGCGGCGAATCTCGCCGCCCAGAACCCGCGCGCCCGAGCGTTTGCCCACGTAGGTTTCCAGAAGAACCTGCGCATTTTCGCGTTGCATGAATACTTCGTAGAACCGCGCGATGACCGAGGAACACTCAAAAACCAGCCCGAGGTTTTCGGTCGTGAAACCATCGCGGTGATCGCAGGTCAGGGTCAGTACGTTGGTCCGCCCGTCCGAGAAGGGCAGCGGCATGGCGACGTAGTCCGTCGCCCCTTTGGCGCGCAGGTCCTCGATGATCGGGAAACTGTTATGCGGGTTGTCGTCATTCAGACGTTGGCGCACACCCCCCAGCCCGTTCGAGACATGGCGCAGCGGGCTGTTGGTAAAGGCCGGGTGGTCGTGGATTTCGTAAGTGGGGGTGAAGGTCGAGATCTCATCTTCTCCCTTTTCCCAGACATAGTGCTTGCCTGCGATCAGCGGGTGCAGCGACCAAACCAGAATGCTGAGGCGTTGAATGGCGATGCCGTGTTCCAGCATCTTCTCGGCCAGCGCTTTGGTAAAGCCATCGGGGGTGTCCACCTCGGACGCGCCGCGCATCAGCCAGTCGATCAGGGGGCCGCTGATATTGCCGTCATCGGGTTGCTGCAGCGTGTTGTCGCCAAGGTCGATCCGGGTGGCGGTGTCAGGCATGAAACCGATATGGCCCTGAATGGCCTTGCTTTCGGGCAGGGCGTCTTCATAGGCCCAGATCGAGTTGGTCAGGCGTTCTTCGGGCAGGCTGATGTCGTGATATGTCGCGGTGCCCTTGAAGGGGCAGAAAGTCTGCAGCTCGGTCTCGGGGCTAAGGTCAACGCACAGGTCTTCGCGCGGAATGTATATCGCCGGTGGCAGTCGCGTTTCATACATGACCTTGGCGTTTTGGCTTTCGGCCAGCAGGGTTTCGCCACGATAAATCGCTACCCGCCCGTGCAGCGGTTCGACGGAAATCCCATAGCCTTTGACATTCGGAGTGGCGTGGACGTTCATGGGCAACCTCCCGTGGCCAAGCCCCTATAGGATGGGCCCTGACGGATGGAATTCCAAGGGTAAGCCTGAAATTTCAGCAGCCAGCGCGTCTCAGACCATCTGAATGACGTCTTTTTCGATCGACAGCATATAGCCCTTTTTGGCGATGTTCTTCACCAGCAACTCGCTGACCATCTGATTGCCCAGTGCATCGCGCAGGCGTTTGATCCGGGTGGCCCCTGCGGCCTCATCACAGTCGGCGGCGTTTTTGCCGGATATCATCGCCTCGATCTGCACGCCCGACAGAACCTCGTCATCCAGCCGGGATTCGGCAAGAACCGATAGGGTTTCCATTGCGGCCGGGGTCAGTTTGAAATCCATGTTGTTGAGGTACACCGTGTTCTCCTCGCGGCTGATCAGCAGCGAGGTGACCTGTATCCCAGTGCGCTCGATCTGGGCCATGCGGCGGTTGAACAGCACCAGCATGACCAGAAAGACCAGCGCTGCGATCAGCATGGCGCTGGCAAAGACCAGCAGCACGAAGATGACCATGCGATAGCTGGACAGCGTGTCGGCAAAGGCGGTGCCGGACTGGGCCAGAATCTCAAGCAGGCGGATTTCGGATTGGGAGGTCAGGTCAGCCTCGACAAACAGACGCTCGACGCGCGCGTTGAAGGCGTTGGCGTCGGGCAGGGTCCAGAACAGGAAAACGGCGGCGGTCACCAGAATGGCCACGATGGCGGCGATCCCCGCACCCACCAGCCGAACCCCCGAACGACGCGCTTCAGTAACGGAGATAGAATTTTCCGGCATTGGCCTTCCTTTGATCCAACCCGTCCGCTTCGAATACGGACATGACGTTCAACAGGGTCCAGCCATTCGATTTCAGCCGCTTCGCGACCTCTTTCTGGGCCGACCCTTTATTGCAGCTTGAAACCTGCATGACGCCATAATGCAGCCGCAGGGGATTGTCCTGCTTGGCCTTGTAATCGGCATAGCAATCTGCCGCGACGGCCTGCGACCCAACCGATATCAGGGCCGTCAGAGCCAGAGAAGAGAGGATCTGTTTCATGGGCTGCATCCTGCGCATGGGTTGGGCGGATATTCAATAACCACAAGGGGTTTGCAGCCCTGATATTCGATAACATTGTGCCGTTATTGCTTGTCTGAGCGGGGTGATCGCAGGGTCGGGGCATCAAATACGCGGTCCGATCCGGGCCTGCCCATCATCCGAAAGGACACGCATCATGCATCGCAAATTCATCGCTCTGATCGTCGCTACCGCCGTCGCCATCACCGGCATATCCGCATCTCAGGCGCGGGCGGCGGATACCAGAGATATTCTCGGCGGGTTGGCCGCATTGGCCATTCTCGGTGCGGCGATACATCATTATCAGGATGAAAAGCGCGAAGAAGAGAAGAAGCGCCACAAACACAAGAAGAAGCACGCCAAGAAGAAGGTCCATAAGCCCCACGTTCGCCCGCTACCCAATCGAGTCGCTCGTTACAATCTTCCGCAGCGTTGCTTGCGCACGTTCAACGCCTATTCGAAAAAACACCCGCTGCTTGGGCCGAACTGCCTCAAGAAGCACTACAAATATGCCAATAGCCTGCCTCACCAATGCAAGGTTGGTTTCTGGAATGGCAAAAAGGTAAAACGGGCATACGAACCCGCCTGCCTGCGCCAGAAAGGATACCGCGTCGTTTACCAGTAACCGGTTTCGAGCAGGAGTGGCGCCAAAGAAGCGCCGCGCTGGAAGAGGGTGGCGCAAGCTGCCCTCTTCTTTTGTCTTGCGCCCGACCAAGAAACGCGGTTTGCCAGAGGCATGTCGACACCTGATTTTGAACTCGAACGGGCCTTGCTAACGCGTGGATATCTTCGCATCGCCGGGGTGGATGAGGTCGGTCGCGGCCCGCTGGCTGGGCCGGTTGTGGCGGCGGCTGTGGTTCTGAACCCCGAGGATATTCCCGAAGGTCTGAACGATTCCAAGAAGCTGACCGCCAAGCGTCGCGATGCGCTGGACGCGGCGTTGCGCGCCCGGGCAGAGGTGGCGGTGGCCGAAGCAACGGTCGCCGAGATTGATCAGCACAACATTCTACGTGCCTCGCATCTGGCGATGCTGCGTGCGGTTGAGGCGCTGGACCCGGCCCCCGACTTCCTGTTGATCGATGGCAACCTGATTCCGCGCGGCATGAAGCTGCCCTCGCAAGCGGTGGTGAAGGGAGACGCCCGGTCGATGTCTATTGCGGCGGCCTCGATCGTTGCGAAAACCTGGCGCGATCGGGTGATGGTGGATTTGGCGCAACAGCATCCCGGCTATGGGTGGGAGGCAAATGCAGGTTATCCGACCAAACAACATCGCGAAGCGTTGCGAAATCTTGGCGTGACCCCACACCATAGACGTTCGTTCAAGCCGGTCCACAATATCTTGTATCAAGAGTAAATCGTAAGTCGCTGATTCAAAAAAGAATTTGACGGCGAATCAGGTTTGAATCATCCTTGTCTCAACCAAATGAGCGCAAAAGCGCCGTGGACACTTGAGGCAGTGATATGACTACGACCACCAAAAAGGGCGCAAAGGCGCCCCCGTTAAACACGATTCTATCCGGGGACTGCATCGACGTGATGAACAGTCTGCCCGAGGCATCGGTTGACCTGATCTTTGCGGATCCGCCCTATAACCTGCAGCTGAAAGGGCAGTTGCATCGGCCCGATAACTCTCAGGTTGATGCGGTCGATGATCACTGGGATCAGTTTTCCAGCTTTGGGGCCTATGACCAGTTCACCCGCGAGTGGCTGAAGGCGGCGCATCGTCTGCTGAAACCCAACGGGGCGATCTGGGTGATCGGATCTTATCACAACATCTTCCGCGTGGGGTCTGCCCTGCAGGATGCGGGCTACTGGATTCTGAACGACGTGGTGTGGCGCAAGTCGAATCCTATGCCGAACTTCCGCGGTAAACGCTTCACCAATGCGCATGAGACGATGATCTGGGCGTCCAAGCGTGAAGGAGCGAAATACACGTTCAATTACGAGGCGCTGAAGGCGCTGAACGAAGGTGTCCAGATGCGCAGCGACTGGGTTCTGCCGATCTGCACCGGGCATGAGCGCCTGAAAGATGAAAACGGCGATAAGGCGCATCCGACGCAAAAACCGGAATCGCTGCTGCATCGGGTTCTAATCGGCTCGACCAATCCCGGTGATGTGGTGCTGGACCCGTTCTTCGGTACCGGTACGACCGGTGCCGTGGCCAAGATGCTGGGCCGTGAATTCATCGGGATCGAGCGCGAGGAAAGCTATCGAAAGGTGGCCGAGAAACGCATCGCCAAGGTCCGCAAATTCGACCGCGAGGCGCTGGAAGTCAGCGCCAGCAAACGCGCCGAGCCGCGTGTGCCCTTCGGCCAACTGGTCGAACGCGGCATGCTGCGCCCGGGCGAAGAGCTGTATTCCGTGAACCAGCGCCATAAGGCCAAGGTGCGCGCCGATGGCACACTGGTGGGCGACAACGTAAAGGGCTCGATCCATCAGGTGGGGGCGCATCTGGAAAATGCGCCGTCCTGCAATGGCTGGACCTATTGGTGCTTCAAACGCGATGGCAAGACCGTGCCCATCGACGTGCTGCGCCAGCAGATCCGTGCAGAGATGCACAACTGAATACCGCCGGTGCCTGTGGCCTGACACAAGGCACTATGCCTTGCCCCGCCGATGATCCGGCGGGGTCTTTTGTTTTTGCGTCAGGAATGATTGCATGGGGCACCCCGATATGTCGCAAGAAAGATCACGGCCATGACCGAGACCACCGCGCGCAGACCCCGCATAGACAGGATGTTCCTGACACAGCCGGATAACTTCGATCTGGACAACAAATACACCGAGGCCGCCTTGGAACGGCACAAGCGTGAAGGGCTGGAGCTTGCCGTGCGCGCCCGATGGATCGCCATGGGGTTGACGGCGGTGCTGCTGATCTATCTGAACCCGCACCTCGAGGTGCTGTGGTATCACTTCATCCTGCTGCTGATCTGCGCCAATGGCTGGCTGATCCGTCGGGCAGGACGCGTGGGGCAGTCGCGGACCGAGCTGCTGCTGATCTTCGTCGACCTGCTGATCATGACGCTGGGCATGATCGTGCCAAACCCGTTCAGCGATGATGTGCGGCCTTTGGCGATGCAATACCGGTTCGATAATTTCCAGTATTTCTTTATCATTCTTGCGGCAGGAACGCTGGCTTATTCCTGGCGCACGGTGATCGCCCTAGGCACATGGACCGCGGGAATGTGGACGGCGGGTTGGATCATCGCGTGGTGGGTCTCGACCCCCATTCCCGGGATCAGTGAGCGCGTTGCGGAGGCGTTGCAGGGCTATCCAGATGTGGCCGAGTTACTGGATCCCAACAGCTTCATGGTGCCGCAGCGCATCCAGCAGGTGATTGTCTTTGTCATGGTCGCGGTGACACTGGGCCTGTCGATGCAGCGGCTTAACCGGTTGCTGATGACCAATGCCGGGCTCGAACGGGAACGGGCCAACCTGTCGCGGTATTTCTCGCCCAACGTGGTGGAGGAGTTGAGTCAGAATGACGAACCGCTCAAGCAGGTCCGCAAAGAGGATGTGGCGGTTCTGTTCATCGACATCGTGGGCTTTACCCGCTTTGCGGCCGGGCGCGATCCCTATGAGGTGATCGAGGTGCTGCGCGGGTTTCACGCGCGGATGGAAACAGAGGTGTTTCGCCATCACGGCACGCTGGACAAATATCTGGGCGACGGGCTGATGGCGACCTTCGGAACGCCGGTGCCCACGCCCTTGGATGCCAGCAACGCACTGGGCTGCGCGCGGGCGATGGTCGAGGTGATCGACCGCTGGAACCTCGAGCGTCGGCGCGCAGGTGAGCCCGAGATTCACGTGGGTATTGGGGTGCATTACGGGCCGGTTGTTCTGGGCGATATCGGCGCGAACCGGTTGGAATTTGCGGTGATCGGTGATGCGGTCAATGTCGCCGCCAAGCTCGAGGCGCTGACCCGCGACTTCAGCGCGCGCGTTGTTATCAGCGAGGCGGTGCGGGCGCAGGTTCAGAGTGAGGAGACGGACGTCAAGGGCCTGATGTCAGGTTTTTCCGCCAAGGCCGGGCAAACAGTGCGAGGCGTGGCCGAGCCGATGGATATCTGGGTGCTGTAGCGGCTCCCGCCTGTCGGCGCAGCATCGAAGATGCAGCACCTCCCGTTGGGCCGGGCAGCGCGCAAGCGCGCTGCGGGTTACGCGGACTGGGGATTCAGCGCCTTGTTATAGGGCTTCCAGTCGGTGATTTCGGGGTAGTATTGCCGCCGCCATGCGCGAACGCGGGGATTCATCACGCGCCGCCACAGCGGCGGGATCATCGCGGCGATGGTCATGACCGGATAGCCATAGGGCAGTTGCGGTGCGGCGTCCTGTGCGTGGTGTTGCAGCAGGGGAAAGCGGCGGTTCGGCTTGTAGTGATGGTCCGAGTGGCGCTGCAGGTTGATCAGCAGCCAGTTAGAGGCCTTTTGCGACGCGTTCCACGAATGGCACGGTCGGATGTGTTCGTATTTGCCGTCGCCCAGATATTTGCGCGTCAGCCCGTAATGTTCGACATAGTTGACCAGTTCCAGCTGCCAGATCGCCACCCCGGCCTGCAGCACGAACAGGCCAAGCCCCGACCAGCCTCCGATCAGCAGCGCCAGCAGCAGCATGGCCCCTTGCAGCACCCAGTACCGCCAGAACGGGTTTGCGCGGTCGGTCCAGGGCCGGTCTTTGCGGGCTAGCTTGTCGGCCTCGGCGCGGAGGGCCGAGCGCAAGCTTTGACGCAGGACGCGGGGATAGAAACGGTGAAACCCTTCGTTATAGCGCGCCGTCACCGGATCGCGGGGTGTGCCGACGTAGCGGTGATGGACTAGCAGATGTTCGGACCGGAAATGGGAATACAGCACCATGGCTAGCAGGACATCGCCCAGCCAACGTTCGAACCGGCCTTTCTGGTGCATCAGCTCATGGCTGTAGTTGATGCCGATCGTGCCCGAGATCACGCCCATGCCGAAGAAAATGCCGATCTTTTCTGCGGTCGAGAACGTCTCGGACCGGGTCACGTACCAGATCAGCCCGTAGAGCGTGAGGAACTGCACCGGTGCCCAGAGCTTCGTCAGCAGGATGTACCAGCGCAGGTCGGTGTCTGGAGTCTCGGGGTCGGCGTTTTCAAGGTTCAGGCCGGTCAAGCGGTCGAGCGCGGCAAAGGCCCACCATGTCGAAAGGGGCACCAGCAGGACCCACCATCCCCCGGCGGCCGAGGTGACCCAGATCAGCGGGACCAGCAGATAGGAAATCCAGAACGGCAGGGCCGATTGCCAGCGGGATAGGGTGGTGTTTGCGATCATCGGGGTGCTCCGGAGGCGAGTATGGGCAAGCTAGCTCCGCGCGCGGGATTTGCCCATCGGGCTATTGGCCGCGCCACAAGTCATAGGCCTTGCGCATCACGGTCGGCAAGTCGCTGGGGCGAAAGGCGTGTTTGTCGATGATGGTCAGGTTCTCGGGCGTCAATCCGCCAGGTAGTTCGGCGGTCCAGAGGCGCAGGATCAGGTGGAAATGAGTAAAAGTGTGCCGCACCTCGCCGGGCAGCACCTGCCAATCCGCCGCAAAGGGCGGCGCGGGATCCGGCGCGTCGGACCAGTCAGAGCCGGGCCAGCCGAGCATCCCGCCCAGCAGCCCTTTGTCGGGGCGGCGCTGCAGCAGCATCGCCCCGTCCGCGCGCCGGGCGATGTAGACATGCCCTAAACGGGTGGGTTTGGGCTGTTTCGGCGTCTTGCGGGGCAGATCGGCCTGCGTTCCCGCAATGCGCGCCAGACAGGGATCGCGCAGAGGGCAAATCCCGCAGGCCGGGGATTTCGGCGTGCAGATCGTCGCCCCCAGATCCATCACGGCCTGAGCGTAGTCTCCGGGGCGTTTTGCGGGTGTCAGACCGGCGGCCTTTTCTTTGAGCAGGGGTTTCGAGCCGGGCAGCGGGTCGTGGATGTCATAGAGCCGCGACATGACGCGCTCGACATTGCCGTCCAGCACCGTCTCGGGCCGATCAAAGGCGATGGCCGAGATCGCTGCGGCCGTATAGGGCCCGATGCCGGGCAGTTTCAGCAGCGCCTCATAGTTGTCTGGGAACTGCCCCGCGTGATCCTGCGCCACAACGCGGGCGCATTTCAGCAGGTTACGGGCGCGGGCGTAGTAGCCCAGACCGGCCCATTCGCCCATGACCTGATCATCGGGCGCGGCGGCCAGCGCGGCAACATCCGGCCAGCGCGCCGTAAACCGCATGAAGTAATCGCGCACCGCAGCCACGGTGGTCTGTTGCAACATCACCTCGGACAGCCAGACGCGATAGGGATCAGGCCGCACGCCTGCGGCGCGGTCCGCGGGCCCCACTCGCCACGGCATCGTGCGGGCGTGGCGGTCATACCAGCCCAACAAAACGCGGCTCACATCAATGTCACCAAAGTCACGCAAGTTTTATACATCTCTCTGTCGGGTTTCGCTGGCACCCTGCCTCGTGCCCATTACAATAGCGGGACAGGAGTTGGAAACCAGATGCAGCGCAAACGGTCCTCGACCCGCGGGTTCAAACGCACCGCGACCTTGCTGAACGACCAGATCAGGCGCGCCGGTGAAAGCCGGGGGTTCGCCGTGTCGCGCTTGTTGACCCATTGGGCCGAGATCGTGGGGCAGGACATCGCCGCCATCGCCCGACCCGTCAATGTGGGTTATGGCAAGGGCGGATTCGGGGCGACGCTGACGGTGCTGACCACCGGGCCGCAGGCCCCGATGCTTGAGATGCAGAAGGAACAGTTGCGCAGCAAGGTGAACGCCGTTTACGGCTTTAACGCCATCAGCCGCATCCGCATCACCCAGACCGCTCCGACCGGATTTGCCGAGGGGCAGGCCAGTTTCGACCACAAGCCGAAGCAGGCGAAACCCAGCATTGCACCCGAAATCGTCGCCGAGGCAGACAAAGTGTCGCGCGATGTTCATAACGCGGATCTGCGCGCGGCCCTTGAACGTCTGGGCCGCAACGTTTTATCCAAACACAAAAGCTGAGAAAGGGCTGAGGAATGAGCCGTATCGCAACCGTAATCTGCACGGCTGTTGCCGTGGCCGCCGGTGGTTACTGGCTGGCACAGTCGAACACCGCCAACCCTCTGGTTGGCAGCGCCGAGGCGCAGGAGGCCGATTTGGACACCTCGACCATCGTCGAGATGGTGCAGGGGGCCGAGGACGCGCCGGTCGAGATCATCGAATATGCGTCGTACACTTGCCCGCATTGCGCGAATTTCCACATGGGGCCGTACAAGCAACTGAAGGAAGAGTTCATCGACACCGGCAAGGTCAAGTTCACCTATCGTGAGGTCTATTTCGACCGCTATGGCCTGTGGGCCTCGATGGTGGCGCGATGTGCGGGGCCCGACAAGTTCTTTGGCATCACCGACCTGATCTATGGCGGTCAGTCCGAATGGACCCGCGCCGGCGGCCCTGCCGAGATCGTGGACGAGCTGCGCAAGATCGGGCGTCTGGCCGGGATCGACAATGACCAGCTTGAGGCCTGTCTGCAGGACGGTACCCGTGCGCAGACGCTGGTGGCCTGGTATCAGGAAAACGCCGAGCGTGACGGGATTCAGGCAACGCCCTCGTTCATCGTGAACGGCAAGAAGGTCGAGAACCAGTCCTATGACGACTTCAAGAAACTGATCGAAGCGGAACTGGGCAGCTAAGATCCGCGCGGCCAGCCCTCTGCCGGGCTGGCCTCTGCATTACGGAGATGGCGCGACCCGCGCCAGCATCTCTGTGATCTCGTCATCCTGATCGATCTGTAAGCGCACCGGAAGCGTCAGCACCTTGCTGCGGAAGGCCGTAGGCAGGCGCACGGCATCCTTTTCGGTCGTGACCATCTGCGCGCCCATCGCGCGGGCTTCGTTTTCCAGCCGTGTCATCAGGGCCGTCGTCAGCGGTTGGTGATCGTCCAGCGCCTCGGCCCGTAACAGCGTGGCGCCCTGCTGGCGCAGCGTGGCAAAGAATTTCTCGGGGTGGCCGATCCCGGCGAAGGCCAGAACCGGCGTATCGCTCCAGTCCATGCCGGTTTGCAGTGGGCGAACCTCGCCCTGGGCCCGAGGCAGGCCCAGCACGGACTCCCAGTGGTCTGAGAACGTATCCTGCGCGTGGGCGGGTCCGAGGGACAACACCAGATCGGCGCGTTTGAGGCCAACGGCGACGGGTTCACGTAGGGGACCAGCAGGCAGGCACAGCCCATTACCGAAGCCACGTCCGGCATCGACCACGATGATCGAGAAATCCTTGGTCACCGCCGGGTTCTGAAACCCGTCGTCCAGAACGATGACCGTCGCCCCACCAGCCGCTGCGGCCCGGGCCCCGGCCGCGCGGTCCTTGGCGACCCAGACATCTGCAAAGGCGGCCAGTAGCAGGGGTTCATCCCCCACCTGCGCGGCGGTGTGTTTTCCGGTATCGACCTGCACCGGTCCTTCCAGCGAACCACCATGGCCGCGGGTGACCACATGGGGGCGGTGCCAGCGGTCGCGCAGATGCTCCAGCATCCAGATCACGGTGGGTGTCTTGCCAGTGCCGCCCGCATTCAGATTGCCGATGCAGATGACCGGCACGCCGGGGGAGATACCACCACCGCCTGCCATCCGGCGCGCGGTGGCGGCTGCATAGATCCGGCCCAGAGGGGCCAGAAGCCGTGCGCGCAGGTCCAGCTGGTCCGGTGCGGTATTCCAGAATTCAGGTGCGCGCATCGGGTGCCCTCCGCTGGTCCAGCATGTCCTGCACCATCTCGATCAGCCGGTCGGCCTGCGGGGCGCCCTCGGTCACGATCTGCCACCCCGCCAGCGCCATATCGGCGGTGCGATCCGGGGCCAGAAGCTCGACAACGCTGTCGCCCAGTTCGGTGGCGGATTTGACCGTCAGCGCGGCGCGCTCGTGATCCAGCCTGTCATAGACCGCACGGTGTCGGTTGACATGCGGGCCGTGGATCACGGCCGATCCAAGGGCAACGGCGATCAGCGGATCATATCCGCCCGCGCCCCGTTCCATCGTGCTGCCCATGAACGTCACCGCCGAGACGCGGTGCCATAGGCCCAGATCTTCGGGCATGGCCGACAAAATGACCTGCGTGGTGTCCTCGATCGGGTGGCCGTCGTCCCAGTTGGCACAGCGCAGGTCCATCGCCGCGAGCCGCTTGTACAGTGGGGCAGCCTCGGACATATCCGCCACATGCAGAACCAGAGCCAGTCGTGGCAGCATTCGCAGCGCCTGCCGGTGGGCGCTGAGGACCGAGATGAACTCTTTGTCCTGTACCCAGGCGGCCAGCCAGACCGGGCGTCCGGCCAGCGCGTGATTGGTTTCGATCAACTCGTCCTCGGGCCAGGGCCGGGGATTGGGGCTGAGATGCAGCGCAGGCGCGATGGATACTTTGGAGGAAGTGACGCCCAGCCGCCGGATTTGGCGCGCGATATCGTCATTGGTCGCAAGGATTGAGGTGAAACACTCCAGCGTGTACCGCGTGATATCGGGCAACCATCGCCCGCCGGGGGCCGCTTTGACGTCGACCACAGCCTCGGCCAGGATCATAGGTACGCCCCGTTCCTGCGCGCGGGTGATGATGTTGGGCATCAGCCCGCCGCCGAACCATAGGCCCATGTCAGGATTCCAGTGTTCCAGAAAGCTGCGGGCGGCTCCGGCCTGTTCGGTGGGCAGTTTGGTGATCGGCCCTGAACAGCCGTCCCACACGGACAGATCGGCATCCGGCGGTGCGGTTAGCAACAGCGACAGGCCCGGGCGGGTGGGCAACAGGCGGCGGCAGAAATCATCGACCGCGCGCAGCCGGTCAGGCGTGCTGACATGAATCCACAGAACCTCTCCCTCGGGCCGGGGGCCGTCCGGGCGTTGGGCCCCTCGCGGAACACCCCAGGACAGGACCCGATAGGCCGCGAGGCTCAGAGACCGCGCCTTGCTCATGCCGGGATGCCTGCGCTGTCGGGGTCAAGGCGCGTTTGCAGCCTTGCGTGCAGGGCAGGTCCTGCGGCGACGACGCCGTCAAGCCGTGGATGGGTATTGTTGAAGCGCAGGGGTTGTGCCATGCGGTCGGTGCACAGCCCGCCCGCTTCGCGCAGGATCAGGTCTCCGGCGGCGATGTCCCATTCCCAGCTGGGCCGGAGGGTCAGCATCCCGTCGAACCTGCCTTGGGCCACCAGCGCCATGCGATAGGCCAGCGAGGGGCGATAGACACGTTGAAACGCGGGCGGTTCGCCTGCCAGCCAGTGATGCGGTTTGAGATTGGGTTTTGCGGCCAGTATCTCGGCCTCGGACATTTGGGTCTGGCCCGAGACCCGGATCGGGGTCCCGTTCAATGTGGCCCCTTGGCCGCGTGCGGCTGCATATAGCAGATCGCGCAGCGGCAGGTAGATGACGGCGGCTGTGACCTCGCCATGTTCAGCGATGGCCAGCGAATGCGCCCATGTGCGCGAGCCTTCGGCAAAGCTGCGGGTGCCGTCGATCGGGTCGATGATGAACACGCGGTCGCGGGACAGGCGGTCGTCGGTATCCTCGGTCTCTTCGCTGAGCCAGCCATAGTCGGGCCGCGCCGCTTGCAGGTCGCGTTCCAGCATGGCGTTGACGGCCAGATCGGCCTCGGTCACCGGGCCTGCGCCATCGGGTTTGTCCCAGCGCTGGGCCTGCGGGCCGGTATAGCGTGTGGCGATCTTTCCGGCCTCAAGTGCGGCGTCGATCAGTAAGGGCAGGTCAGTTGCCGGCAAGTGTCATCCCTTCGATCAGCAACGAGGGCACGACGCGCGACAGGTAAGGCCGTGCATCATTAGCGGGCACGATCCGCATCAGCATGTCCCGCAGATTGCCCGCGATGGTGCATTCGTTGACCGGATGCGTGATCTCTCCGTTTTCCACCCAAAAGCCCGAGGCCCCGCGGGAATAGTCGCCGGTATTGGGGTTGATGGTCGATCCGATCATCGAGGTCACCAGCAGCCCCGTGCCCATGTCGCGCAGCAGGTCGGCGCGGCTGTGGGTGCCTTGCGTCAGGCTGAGGTTCCAATTGCTGGGGGACGGAGGCCCGGACACTCCGCGCGCAGCGTTCCCCGTCGAGGCCATGCCCAGTTTTCGGGCGCTGGCCAGATCCAGAGTCCAGCCGGTTAGAACCCCGTCCTCCACGATGGCCCGGCGCCCGGTCGCCAGACCTTCGGCGTCAAACGGGCGCGAGCCCGAAATGCGCGGGCGATGCGGGTCTTCGATCAGGGACAGATGCGCGGGCAGGACTTGCTCGCCAAGGCTTTCCTTCAGCCACGAGGCCCCGCGCGCGATGGCGGCCCCATTGCTGGCCGCCAGCAGATGCCCGATCAGCGACGAAGAAATGCGTTCATCGAACAGAACCGGGAAGCTGCCGGTCTGCGGTTTGCGCGCGCCCACAAGTGAAACGGCGCGTTCGCCGGCGGTGCGGCCAATCTCGGACGGGCTGCGCAGGTCGGATTGGAAACTGCGGCTGTCGCCGTCATAGTCCCGCTCCATCCCCGTGCCTTCGCCCGCGATGGCCACGCATGAGGTCGACCGGCTGCTGCGCGCATACCCCCCGGAAAAGCCGTTGGTTGCGGCCAGATGCACGCGATGGGTGCCATAAGCCGCCGCCGCGTCCGAGACCTGGCTGACCCCGTCAATCTCAAGCGCCGCAGCCTCGGCAGCCAGCGCATCCGGCATCAGCGCATCGGCGCTGGGCTCGGGGGTCGGATCGAACAACTCAAGCGCGTCCATATCCCAGCTGGTGATCAGCTGATCGGGATCGGCAAGGCCGGTGAACGGGTCCTCGGGCGCTTCGGCGGCCATGGCGACGGCGCGTTCGGCCATCGCGGCCAGTGTCTCGGGGCGGCTGTCGGAACTTGAGACGATCGCCTGACGTTTGCCGAGAAAGACGCGCAGCCCCAGATCGGTGGCCTCGGACCGCTCGGCATGTTCCAAAGCACCGCCGCGCACCTCGACCGATACAGATGAGCCATCGATAACAATGGCATCCGCCGCCTCGGCCCCGGCTTTGTGCGCGGCGTCCAGCAGATCATGGCTGATATCTTGGGGTGTTCTGTTCATGAGGCCTCCGGGGGTCTTGATGCCTTTGACCTAGCCTCGGAGCGGGTGTGCCGCAAGGGCTGCGGCCCATTTCAGCGGCCCGCTATGGGTGGGGCAGGCCGCCGCTGCGGCCCGCCCCGGTGTATGCGTCACTTGATCCGCTGTCCGTTGGCCAGAATCTGACCATCTTCGGTAAACTCGATGGTCGAGTTCAGCGTGTCGGGTTCTTCGCCCGGAACGGCCATCAGACCCATCATCATCCGAGCGCCCAGTGCGTCGTTTTCCGAGACAAAGCCCATGCCGATCAGCGTATCCAGCAGGGCGTTTGCACCCACCAGCTTCAGATTGGCGATGCCCGCCGGGGCGGGCAGACCGTCAAAGGCCTCGGTATTGGTGTTGTCGAACTTGAAATCGCCATCGCCAGTCAGTTCTGCGCCGACCAGCGAGATCAGCAATTCGTTGATCTTCAGTGAATGCAGCTCACCCGGCGCGGCGTCCGAGGTTTCCAGTTCTTCCACAGCTTCGGGGTCCATGAAATCGACCAGAACCTTGGCGGTGCCGGTGGCGTCCAGCGCGATGGTTGCCGGATCGCGGGGCAGGGCACCTGCGGGGTCAAACAGGCTCCACAACACGTCGGACATGGTGAAATCGGTCAGGTTCATGCCAAAGCCGAAGGGCTGGATTTCTTCCGATGCCTGCACCGGCACCTCAAGCTTGAGCCCGGCATTGGCCATCGCGATCTCGATCGGGAAAGGCAGGTCAGCCGTCGTGACCGCCAGTTTCGAGCTGTTCTGCACGAGGTTATAGACAAGGCGTTCGGCATCGATGCTGCCGATGAACTTGCCGCCTTCGGAACTGCTGCTCATCGAAAACGCCTCACCCTCGGCGGTTCCGGCCACTTCGGTGTTGCCCGAGCCATAGGTGAAGGTGCCCGAGGCGGCGAAGCCCGCGCCATAGATGTCCTGCACGTTGGCCACGTCAAAGCCGGGCGGGATAATCGTGTCGCCGTCAAAGGTCAGATCGTTCAGCTTGCCGCTGATGCGACCGGTATCATCGCTGTCGGGCTCGTCAAAGGCCAGATCATAGGTCAGCTTGCTTGCGGTGAACTGCTGGGCAATGTCGCGCATCTCGCCGATTTTCATCTGCGACGAGCCTGCGACCGTGTCCATGTGAACATTCAGCGCCAGCATGTCTTTCGACACGGTTTCCTCGCCGAACTTCATCGAATCCAGCCCAAGTGTCAGGCTGTTTGCGGTGTAGTCATAGGTCATTTCTTCGGGCGTGCCGGACACGACCATGTCCAGCGCGTCTTGCGTGTAAAGCAGCTCGGCCGAGAACGCCTCACCATCGGCTTCGCCCGAAATCGACACCGGGAAGCTGTCGGGGAAGCCGATATTGACGGTGCCATCGCCGTTCTCGGTCAGGGTCATCTCGGGGATGGTCATGTTGAACTGACCTTCGGCGTCTGGCAGCGCCATGCCCATGGTCATGTTCGCGATGGTGGTGACATCGCCAGATGTGCTCTGGTCGCCGGTCACCTCGTAGCCCATGCCGCCCAGATAAGCCTGCCAGTCGGCCCAAACGTCAGCGGCGGTGATATCGGCAAATGCGCCCTGAGTGGCAACGGCATAGGCCAGCGCCGGGCCGCAGCTCCGGCGAAGGAAAACAGTCATAAGAGAACCCTTCTTGATCAATTTTGCGGGCATCGTCGTGCCTGCGGCGGTCAGCGTCAAGGGGCAAGGGGTGGACCAGTTCCCCATTTCCGCTGTACGACTTTATTCAAATTCAGACACAGGGGTTTAAGCGATGCAGATGCAAGGGAAAACCGTACTGATCACAGGGGCCAGCCGGGGCATAGGCGCCGAAGCCGGGCGCGTATTTGCCGCAGCCGGGGCCAATGTCGTGCTGGTCGCGCGCAGCCGCGATCAGATCGAGGCTTTGGCCGCAGCGCTTGGCGAGACTGCAATCGCACTGGCGTGCGATGTCAGCGACTTTGCGCAGGTGGAACAGGTGGTGGCCGATTGTGTTGACCGGTTCGGATCGCTGGATGTGCTGGTGGGCAACGCGGGTGTGATCGATCCGATCTTTCATATGTCCAACGCCGATGTCGCGTCTTGGAGCGCAGCAATCGACATCAACCTCAAGGGGGTGTTCTACGGCATGCGCGCCGCCCTGCCCATCATGCGCGCCGCGGGCGGCGGTACTGTGCTGACTATCTCATCTGGTGCCGCCTCGAACCCGGTTGAGGCTTGGAGCCATTACTGTGCTTCCAAGGCCGGGGCCAAGATGCTGACCGAATGCCTGCATCTGGAAGAGGCGCATCATGGCATCCGCGCCATGGGCCTGTCGCCGGGGACAGTGGCCACGGATATGCAGCGGGTAATCAAGGCCAGCGGCATAAATCCGGTCAGCCAGCTGGACTGGGACGATCACATCCCCGCCGACTGGCCCGCGCGGGCGCTGTTGTGGATGTGTTCGGCGGATGCGGATGAATTCCAGGGCACCGAGATCTCGCTACGCAACGAAGACATTCGCAAAAGGATCGGCCTTACGTGATTGACCTGACGCAAGAGGATGGTCTGTGGACTGTTACGCTGAACAACCCCGACAAGGCCAACGCACTGACGGGTGCGATGCTGACCGAGCTATTGCGGATCGCCGAGGCCGCCACTGAAGCCCGTGCCCTGATCCTGACCGGCGCGGGCCGCGTATTCAGCGCCGGTGCTGATCTGGACGAAGCGCGCGCCGGGCTCGCCACCTCTGATCTGTGGGAGCGTTTGTCGGGCGCCATCGCAGCGCTACCCTGCCTGACCGTCGCCGCGCTGAATGGCACGCTGGCCGGCGGGGCCAACGGCATGGTGCTGGCCTGCGACCTGCGCATTGCGGTGCCCTCGGCCAAGTTCTTCTATCCGGTGATGAAGCTGGGCTTTCTGCCGCAACCCTCTGATCCGAAACGCATGGCGGCGCTGATCGGCCCGGCGTGGACCAAGTTGATCCTGATGGCGGGGCAGAAGATCGCTGCCGATGAGGCTTATTCCTTTGGGTTGGTAGACCGGGTGGTCGAGCCGGACCAACTGATGCCAACAGCCCGCGAACTGATGGCCGATTCTGTGGCCGCCGACCCCGCGATTGCTGCGGGGATCGCGAGGCTCTGCCCATGAGGATTGCGGCGTTGCATCTGCGGGTGGTCGATCCGGACCGCCTCGCTGCGTTTTATCGCGATGCCCTTGGCATGTCGGTTCAGGTCGAAGGGGCCAATCGTCGCCTCAGCTATCCGGGGCAAGGGGCTGCACTCCTGTTGATCCCGGGCGGCGGTGGCTATGCGTCTGATCGCGGGCAACGATACTGGAAGATCGGGATCACCCTGCCGGACGTGGATATGGCTGCCGCGCACTTGCGCCAGAGGGGCGTTGCGGTCAGCGATCCGCGTCAGTTTCTGGACATCGGCTATATGTGCCACCTGAGCGATCCCGAAGGCTTTTCAATCGAATTGCTGCAACATGATTTCGAAGGCAATCGGCCCGCGGGCGCCGCAAAAGCCGATGCGCCGTTTGCGGATGCATGTATCGGTCAGATCACCCTGCGCACCGGCGATATCACCGCCGAGGATTCCTTGTGCCGCGAACTCGGGATGCGCTTGCTGTCGATGCAGGACGTCGCGCCCTATGGGTTCGACCTGCATTTCTACGCCTTCACGGATGAGACCCCGCCTAACCCCGATCCTTGGGCCGTGGAAAACCGCGAATGGCTGTGGAAACGCCCCTATACGACGCTTGAGTTCCAGCACATCGCCGGGGCGCAATTCGCGCCGGTTCCAGACTATCTTGGGATCGAAATCGAGGGGCTGGAGGCCGAACAGCAAGACGCTTTCGGCGATCCATTGCTGCCTGCCTGATCAGCGCCCCCGCCGTTTGCCGGGCACCTTGGACCGAAACCCGGGCGGGCGTTTGCGGACCCAGTTCAGGAATTTTTCAAGCCTCGGATGGCCGCGCAGGGCCTCGACCGTGTTGAAACTGCGGGCCAGTTCGGCCTCGGTCAGGGTCGCGTGCACCTCTTTGTGGCAGATCTGATGCAGCAGGACGGTCGGCCCGCCCTTGCCTCCTTTGAGTTTTGGGATCAGATGGTGCAGGCTGCCGCCGCCCTCGGGGATCGGGCGGTCGCAGAGCGGGCAGATCGGATCAGGATTCGCCATAGGTGTAATTTCGCGCCTATGCGCGGGCAGGGCAAGAGGGGCGCAATGGCGCAAGCAGTGGTGATCGGTGCAGGCCCGGCGGGTCTGATGGCGGCTGAGCAACTGGCCAGCGCCGGGCATCAGGTGCTGGTGGCCGACGCAAAGCCCTCGGTCGCGCGCAAGTTCCTGATGGCGGGGAAATCGGGGTTGAACCTGACCAAAGATGAACCCTTTGACACGTTGATGACTGCCTATGGTGAAGCTGGGGCATGGTTGCACCCCATGATCCGGGAGTTTGATGCGCAGGCGGTGACCGCCTGGGCGCAGGAACTGGGGCAGGAGATGTTTACCGGCTCGACGGGCCGTGTGTTTCCCAAAGCGATGAAGGCGTCACCCCTTCTGCGCGCGTGGTTGGCGCGGCTGGAGGCTGGTGGAGTGCGGATTCGCACCCGCTGGCGCTGGGTCGGTTGGCAAGATGGCGCGCTGGTGTTTGACACGCCGGATGGCGCGCAGGCGCTTAATCCAGGCACTACGATATTGGCGCTGGGCGGGGCCAGCTGGGCGCGGTTGGGGTCGGATGGCGCATGGGCCCCCACCCTGCAGGAAAAGGGCGTCGATCTGGCCCCTTTTGCGCCGTCGAATTCGGCGCTGTCGGTGGATTGGAGCCCCTACATGCGGCCCCATTTCGGGGCCGCGCTGAAATCGTTGCGTTGGATGGCCGGTGATCTGGCCGGCCGGGGTGAGGCCACGATTTCGGCCAAGGGCCTGGAAGGCGGCGGCGTGTATTCGCTGACACCCGCCCTGCGGGATGCCGCGGCGTTGTTCGTCGATCTGGTCCCGGATGTCACTGTTGAGACGTTGCAAGCACGTCTGGCAGCGAAAAAGCCGAAGGCGACCATGTCGCATTGGTTGAAGAACACTCTGCGCCTGCCGCCGCAGAAAATTGCCTTGTTTCATGAGATGACCAACGGCCAGACGCTGACCCAAGCTGATTGGATCACGACGCTAAAACACCTGCCGATCCGACACGCAGGGCTGCGACCAATGGACGAGGCGATCTCGACCGCAGGCGGCGTTACTCGCATTGCCATGAACGATCGCCTGATGCTAAATGCAATGCCCGGAGTGTTCTGCGCCGGAGAGATGCTGGACTGGGACGCCCCGACCGGAGGCTATCTGCTGACTGCCTGCCTGGCCACGGGGCGTTGGGCCGGACGGTCGGCGGCGGCTTGGCTGGACGCGCGCTCAGCCTGAGCGTGCCAGCATCGCCAGACGGATCATCGCGCGTTCAACCAACGCCATCGCAGGCGCGGTCTGACCGGCGGACCGCAGCGACAGGTCGGTATCCGTCAGCACCGTCAGCGCCGTCTGCAATTTGGCCGCACCCCAGCCCTGCGCCTGCCGCAGGATGCGGTCGCGCCGTTTGCCGTAGACCGGCGGGCGCAGCTTGCCGATGCCTTGCGCGGCACCGCCGGGATCGGCGGCGCAGGCGTAAAGCGTCCGGAAATGTCGCGTCGCCCCGATACACAGCGTCACCCCATTGGTGCCCTGTGCCTGCAGCCGCCGGATCAGCGGCCCGATCTCACCGGCGCGACCCTCGGCAACCACGTTCAGAACGTCATCCAAAGCGGCTTCGGTCGAGCGCGGGGCGCAGGCTTCGATATCTTCAAGGCTCAGTTCGGACGTATCCCCGCGCTTGTAAAGCGCCAGTTTTTCAACCGTTTGCGCGAAGTCTCCGGGGCTGAGCGACAAAGCCAACTCGCTCAGCGCCGACATCGTATCGCGTGGGATGTTCTGCAACCCGGCCTGCGAGACGATCCGTTCAACCTCGGCCCGCGAAGGCGGATCGTCATAGATACCCACCGCATAGCCGTTCGCGTGCCCCTCAAACGCCTTGCGGATTTTCGAGCTGGGCTTGAGCTGCCCTGCCGTGACGATGATCTGCGCATCGCCCGCGGCCCAGTCTTCCAGCGCGGCAAGGATCGCGGGGGCGGCGGTTTCGGTTGCGTCTTCGACAAAGACGGCGCGTGGCCCGGGGAAGAAGCCCACAGCCTTGACCGCGTCCAGCAACAGCGCCGGGTCGCCGCGCAGGTCTCCCCCGGGGATGCGGGTCAGGCGCATCTCTTCCTCTGCGCCGGGGCCTAGCAGGGCCGCAAGAACCTGTTGCCGTTTCAGCGCCACGCGCATCGCGTCGGCCCCGTAGATCAGCAGACCGGTCTTGCTCGCGTCCGGCTTGGCGAAATAGCCGTCGGCCTCGCGCGGGTTCAGCTTCATGTAGTCAGTCCCGGGGTGGCGTAGAGGCGGGTCACGATTTGGTCCGACAGGATCACCATCAGCCGTTCTTTGGCGTCCCGCTCATCCGCCAGCGTCGAGACGGTCGAGCCGGCAGCCGAATAGCCCACAAACTCGGTCACCGTGCCCGACGACAGAACCTGCCCGGTGCTGTTGGATTTCAGCGCATAGGTGGCGCGTCCGTCGATGGTATAGCGGTCGGTTTCGTTTGTGGTGGTGATTGCCGCCCGCCGCGTCACGGTCGAGACCTGTACGTCCAGCGCATAGTCGCTGCCCGATGTGGCGCTGCGACCCAGTCGGCGTTCAAGGTTCTGAACCAGCAGGAAACTGTCGACATCCTTCGGGGCCGAGACCGCCACTTTGCCGTCCAGAGCCGCGCCCGATCCGCCGGGCGCATAGACCGGTTGAAAACCGCAGGCGGCCAGCGCCAGCGGCATCAGCAACAGGGTTCTGCGATCAAACGACGACATTCACGATCCGGCCCGGTACGACAATCACTTTCTTCGGTGTGGCACCGTTCAGCGCCTTTTGCACAGCTTCGGTGCTGAGCGCGACTTTTTCAACCTCTGCCTTGTCCATATCCTTGGCGACGCTGATTTCCGCGCGGCGCTTGCCGTTGATCTGGATGGGCAGGGTGACGGTGTCATCAACCAGCATCGCTTCGTCTGCTACCGGCCATGGTGCGGTTGCCACCAGACCTTCGCCGCCGAGCAATTGCCAAAGCTCTTCGGACAGATGCGGCGTCATCGGTGACATCAGCTGGGCCAGCGTTTTGGCTGCCTGACGCTTGGCGCCGGTGCCTGCCTTGGATTTCGCCAGAGTGTTGGTGAAAGCATAGAGTTTAGCGATTGAGGCGTTGAAGCCAAAGGATTCAACCCCACCCGAGACATCGTGGATCGCCTTATGCATCTCGCGCAGCAGCGTTTCGTCCTCGGCATTGGCTGGAACATTTGATTCTGCAATTTCTGAGGCGATGCGGTGCACGCGACTGAGATGCTTGAACGCAGCTTCCGCGCCGGACGCGGTCCATTCCACGTCGCGCTCAGGCGGCGAATCGGACAAGACGAACCAGCGCGCTGTATCTGCGCCGAAGGCCGAGATGATGCTGACCGGGTCCACCACGTTTTTCTTGGATTTCGACATCTTGGCCGAGGGGGTGATTTCGACCTCGGTACCGTCGGCCAGTTTGCCGTCGGTCACGTCCTCGGGCAGGTGATAGACCGGGCGGCCATTAGCGTCGCGGGTCTGGTAAATCTCGTGCGTCACCATGCCCTGCGTGAACAGCGCATCAAACGGTTCGATGGCTTTTTGTGGCAGGTGGCCGGTGATCTGCATGGCCCGTGCAAAGAAGCGGGAATAGAGCAGGTGCAGAATCGCATGCTCAATCCCACCGATATACTGGTCAACATTCATCCAGTATTCGGCCTCGGCCAGATCGGTGGGCGTATCGGCGCGCGGGGCGGTGAAACGGGCGAAATACCATGACGAATCGACGAACGTGTCCATCGTGTCGGTCTCGCGCTTGGCTGCGGCGCCGCAGGAGGGGCATTCGCAATCACGCCATGTCGGGTGGCGATCCAGCGGATTGCCGGGTTTGTCAAATGTGACATCATCGGGCAGGCGAACCGGCAGGTTTTCTTTCTTCTCAGGCACCACGCCGCAGGCATCGCAATGCACAACGGGAATCGGGCAACCCCAATAGCGCTGGCGGCTCAGGCCCCAGTCGCGCAGGCGATATTTGGTGACACCTTCGCCCCAACCGGCCTTTTCGGCGAAATCGACGGTGGCGTTGATGGCTTCTTCACCCGTCGCTTCGGTCAGGCCAGCGAAATGGTTCACCCAGCGAACTTTCTCGGTCTTCGGCGGAACAAAAGCGATTTTGTCGACGGGCGTGTCATCGTCGAGCGCAAAGAAGGTGTCCACCACGGGCAAGCCGTATTTGCGGCAGAAATCCAAATCGCGCTGGTCATGCGCAGGGCAGGCAAAGATTGCGCCGGTGCCGTAATCCATCAGGATGAAGTTCGCGATCCAGACCGGCAGTTCCCAATTCGGGTCCAGCGGGTGTTTGACGCGGATACCGGTGTCATAGCCCAGCTTTTCAGCCGTTTCGATGGCCTCTTCGGTGGTGCCACCCTTGCGGCATTCGGCAACAAATTCAGCGACTTCTGGATTTTCAGCCTCAAGCTGCTTGGCAATCGGGTGATCCGGCGAGATACCGACAAACGATGCACCCAGCAGCGTGTCGGGGCGAGTCGTATATACCGTGATCGGGTCTGCGCCATCCGTGCGATCAAAGGAAAACTGAAGCCCGCGCGACTTGCCGATCCAGTTTTCCTGCATCAGCCGGACCTTTGCGGGCCAGTTGTCCAGAGTATCCAGCGCGTCCAGAAGTTCCTCGGAATAATCTGAGATCTTGAAGAACCACTGCGTCAGTTCTCGGCGTTCCACCAAAGCGCCCGAGCGCCAGCCGCGCCCGTTTTCCACCTGTTCATTGGCCAAAACGGTCATATCGACAGGGTCCCAATTCACCACGGCGTTCTTGCGATAGACCAAGCCGGCCTCGAGCATATCCAGAAACAAAGCCTGTTGCTGGCCGTAATACTCGGGGTCACAGGTGGCGAATTCGCGCGACCAGTCGATGGACAGGCCCAGCGGTTTCATCTGCCCGCGCATGTCGGCGATGTTGCCATAGGTCCAGTCTTTGGGATGACCGCCAATCGCCATCGCGGCGTTCTCGGCAGGCATCCCGAACGCGTCCCAGCCCATCGGGTGCAGCACGTTGTGGCCCGTCGCCAACTTGTGCCGCGCGATCACATCGCCCATCGTGTAGTTGCGCACATGCCCCATGTGGATGCGGCCGGACGGGTACGGGAACATCTCAAGCACGTAGTATTTCGGCTTGTCCGCCTTGTGGTTGGCGGCGAAGATTCCAGCCTTGTCCCAGGCCTCTTGCCATTTTGCTTCGATTTCGGTGGCCGAGTAGCGCGACATCGTGCGGTCCTTCGTGAATGAAAACGCCGGGTCAAAGCCCGGCGTGGTAATATTGTGATTTTCGGCGGGTGGCTAGAGCTTGTTGTCCGCAATCCGCAGCTGTCGGGCGCGTGACAGAATCGCATCCTCGACCGCGCGGGTGGTTGCCGCACTGACCGCGCCGCCCCCGCTGGTTTGCAGCGAGACGGAAAGCGACCGCGCGGCAAGCGCCGGGTCGCTGATATGCACAGTGGCGCGATATTGGCGTCCGCCGCCCGGCGGGGTGCCGTAACCCGTTACGATAACACCGGTAAACGGATCGACCTCTTGCACGGGCAGAAAGTTCAACACATCCAGAGAGGCCGACCACAGGTAGCGATTCACCTGCGTGACCTGTTCCGATGTGTCGGGGCCGAACACATCCCAGATCGACGAGCGATTCGGATCGTTCAGTTCCCGTTCTTCGGATGAACTGCCATCGGCAGTCAGGATACTGGCATTGCCCGGAGGCGGCTTTCCCCCGCAGGCCGAGACGGCGGCCATCGCCATGATTAAACCCGGAATCGTAAGCAGGCGCATTGTCGAAAAGCCCCGTATCACTTGTTTTGCACTGTCGGATGATACTCCTAGACAAGGACCCGTGCAGCAACAAGCCTATTCTTTACATATGGGCGTGAGCGGACCCCGCGATCCGGCCGATTTCCGACTGTGGCATCCTTGCACCAATTTGGGCCGAATGACGGCAGGGCGTTTATGCCAAGCTTGCGCAATGGGGGCAAAAAGAGCGAAACGGTGTCCGTGCTGAGACGCGTGCCTTGCATGTGTCGAGTAGAAAAATCTTTGAAACCGAGGGAAACAAGATGAAAAAAGTTCTCTTCGCAACGACCGCGTTGCTGGCAACTGCAAGCGTTGCTGCAGCCGACATCAAATTCAGCGGCTATGGCCGTTTTGGTATCGGTTACCTGGAAGATCGTTCGGAAACCAACGACAATATCGACGACACCATCCTGATCTCGCGCTTCCGTCTGAACATCGACGGCACCGCAGAAACCGATGGCGGCGTTGAGTTCTCGGCTCGTGTTCGTCTGCAGGCTGACGAAGACGCCGGCACCGGCGAAGCTGGCGCAGCTGCACTGAGCGGTGCACGCTTCTCGGCCATCTACGGTGGTCTGCGTGTTGACGCGGGCAACGTATCGGGTGCCATCGACAACCTGGCAAACTACTACGGTAACGAGCCCGGTCTGGAATTCTTCATCGGTCAGTACTCCGGTGTTGACTATGAATTCCTGGCCTTCTCGTCGACCGGCGCAGGCGCAAACGCTGTGTTCTTCCAGTACGCAGTTGGCGACTTCGCATTTGGTGCGTCGTATGACCAGAACTCCACTCTGAACGGCAACGCAGCTCTGGCTGGCGCCGACTCGTGGGATCTGAGCCTGACCTACACCTTCAACAACATCACCGCAGCGCTGGCCTACGGTCAGACCGATTCGGCTGCTTCTGGTGCTGACGATCCGAGCCTGCTGGTCCTCACCCTGGGTGCTGACTTTGGCGACTGGAACGTGACCGCGTTTGTTGCTGACGACGACGACACTCCGCTGAACGACGCTGGTGAAGAAACTGACGGCACCGCATGGGGTCTGTCGGCTGCTTACAACGTGAACTCGGCTCTGACCGTTCTGGCCGCTTACGGCGACGGTTCGGCTGACGGCGACACCCAGCAGTATGGCATCGGCGCCATCTACGACCTGGGCGGCGGCGTTTCGCTGAAAGGCGGCGTTGGCAACACTGAAGTTGGCGACGCAGACGGCCAAGTTCGTGCAGACTTCGGTGTCAACTTCAACTTCTAAGTTGATCTGAAGCACCAAGTTTTAAGGGCAGGTCTTTGGACCTGCCCTTTTCTTTTGTGCCGACATGGTGTTTTCCTGCGGCGAATCCCATAGTTGAGAGGCCCCATGTCGCTGCAAGAAATCACCGACCGCATTGCCAAAGCCGAAGCCAAAGCGGGCCGCGCTGCGGGGTCGGTTTCGCTGATCGCGGTGTCCAAAGTCCAACCCGATGACCGGGTCGAAGCCGTTTTGCAGCAGGGCCATCGGTGTTTCGGCGAAAACCGGGTGCAGGAGGCCGCCGGCAAGTGGCCAACCTTTCGGGAGCGGTATGGCGATGTCGATCTGCATCTGATCGGGCCGCTGCAGACGAACAAGGCGCGGCAGGCGATGGAGCTGTGTGATGCCATCCACTCGGTCGACCGTCCCAAACTGGCGCGGACGCTGGCCCGGTTGGCGCAGGAAACCGGCAGTTGCCCGGATTTGTTCGTTCAGGTCAACACTGGCGAAGAGGTGCAGAAGGCCGGGATTCTTCCGGCTGAAACGGATGACTTCATTGCGGAATGCAGGGGCCTTGATTTGCCGCTGCGCGGGTTGATGTGCCTGCCGCCCGTCGATGAAGAACCGGCGCTGCATTTTGCCCTGCTGGCGAAGATCGCCGAGCGCAACGGTTTGACCGGCCTGTCGATGGGAATGAGCGGCGATTTCGAGACCGCCATCGCGCTAGGGGCTACCCATGTTCGCGTCGGGTCGGCGATCTTCGGCGCGCGCGTCAGACCTGAGGAATAACCAGGCGTGTGCCGGGCGTGATGTGGCTTGCAATCCATTTCAGGTGATCGCGGCGAAAGGCGATGCAGCCTTCGGTCGGATAACGTGGGCGCCGCCATTGATGCAGGAAGATCGCAGAACCGCGCCCGGGGGTCGCGTCTGGCCAGTTCCAATCGGTGATCAGCACCAGATCATAAAGCGGATCGGCGCGGCGCAGCTTTTCATGACTGTATTTATAAGGTGCCCGGACAAGATGGTTGTACGCGCTATCCCGGACATCATCAGACCATAGATCACCGGGTCCTATGGGACGGGCCCACGACGCTGGCCGGACCATACGATCCGCGCGATAGAGCATCCCGACAATATGATGGGTCCCGACCGGCGTCGCACCGTCGCCTTCCTGCTTCCGGGGGCTTCGACCTCCCTTACCAATGGCGCAGGGGAAAATACGCCCCAGAAACCGGACGCCAAGCGGTGTCAGGACCAGATCACCGGGGGTCACAGCAGATGGCCGGATTTGGCCGCCTTGGTTGCCAGATATCCGCGATTGTGATCGGTTTCGCCCACCTTCAGCGGCACGCGTTCGGTCACGGCGATCCCGGTCCGCTCCATCATCGCGATCTTGGCCGGGTTGTTGGTCAGCAGCCGCACCGAGCCGAAGCCCAGAGATTTCAGGATGTCCGAACCCAGCCGGAAATCCCGCTCATCATCCTCGAACCCCAGCCGGTGGTTGGCCTCGACGGTGTCGAAACCCTGATCCTGCAGGAAATAGGCGCGCATCTTGTTGGCTAGCCCGATCCCGCGCCCCTCTTGATTGAGGTAAAGCAGCACACCCGATCCCTCAGCCCCCATCTGGGCCAGAGCGCCGCGCAATTGTGGCCCGCAATCGCATTTCAGGCTGCCCATCAGGTCGCCGGTGAAACAGGCCGAATGCAGCCGGGCCAGCACGGGTTTGTCGCGGTCGGGGCGGCCGATTTCGACGGCATAGTGCTCTTCGCCACCGTCTTCGGGGCGAAAGACATGCAAGCGGCCTGCCTCGGACACTTCCATCGGCAGGCGCGCGGCGACCACGGGGTGCAAGGTGCTGCGATCGGCCAGATGGGGCGTTGCGCTTGTGTGATCAATGCATGTCAGGCCATGCGCGGTGGCAAAAGACCGGCCATCTTCGATCGGCACGACGATGGCGGCAGGCAGCAGGCGCGCCGATTTCGTCAGCGCAATGGCGATGCGGTGAAGGTTTGCATTGCCCTGCCGTTCGGTCATCAGCGGGCCTTTCATCGGCGCGTTCAGGTCATCCGAAGGGTCGGCCACCGCCTGCACCCAGCCCAGATCCACATCCGCCGGGATCAGAACCCGCGCCAGATCACCGTCATAAGCCCGCGCCTTCAATGTCTCGGCCCGTCGGACAGTGATGGCGACGACAGGTTCGCCCCCCAAGCCCCGCAGATCAGCCAAGCGCTGCGGGCTCAGTGTCTCTGAGGCCAACGCAAGAACGCTGAACCCGCTGTCATCGGTCAGCACAACAGGCACGCCCATGCGCTGGTCAGCCCGCGCACGCGCCAGCAGTTCGGTGATGTCGGGAAAGAGACTCATGCATGTTACCCTGTAACGTTCCGGCTCTTTTCCTACTCTGATCATCACGGAATGTGAAACAATTCCTATCGCCTGGACACGAGGGCGTGAGACGATTGCAGCAAATCTTGCTGATTGCATCATTCGCGCGCAAGTGATGGAAAAGGCTTAGGAGGACCGGACATGGCACAGCTCAAGAAAATCCTGCTGGTGGATGATGACGAGGATCTGCGCGAGGCGCTCAGTGAGCAACTCGTGATGACCGAGGACTTTGATGTGTTCGAAGCGTCAGACGGGACCTCTGCGATGGAGCGCGCGCGTGAGGCGATTTATGATCTGGTCATTCTGGACGTTGGCCTGCCCGACACTGACGGGCGCGAACTGTGCCGCCTGATGCGCAAGCAGGGGGTCAAAAGCCCGATCCTGATGCTGACTGGCCATGACAGCGATGCCGATACCATTCTGGGTCTGGATGCGGGGGCCAATGACTATGTCCCCAAGCCGTTCAAGTTTCCGGTTCTTCTGGCCCGTATCCGGGCCCAGTTGCGCCAGCACGAACAGTCCGAGGATGCGGTATTCGTTCTGGGCCCCTACACGTTCAAACCGGCCATGAAGATGCTGATGACCGAGGATGACAGAAAAATCCGCCTGACCGAGAAAGAGACGAACATCCTCAAGTTCCTCTACCGCTCGACCGATGGCGTGGTCGCGCGCGATGTGCTGCTGCACGAGGTCTGGGGCTATAACGCGGGCGTCACCACGCACACGCTGGAAACCCACATCTATCGCCTGCGTCAGAAGATCGAGCCCGATCCGTCGAATGCGCGCCTTTTGGTCACAGAATCCGGCGGATATCGATTGGTGTCTTGATCCGAGGTGGATTGACTTGGATCAAAGTGATACCCTTGAGACATCTTTAGGTTACTCCCAACCCGTGCATGTCCGGGTGATGACATGAACCTCCCTGTTGGACTGCCGGGCCTTTATGGCCCGGCTTTTTTCATTTTCTGAACGCCGCTAGGGGCTTCCTGTCAAGATTTACGGCGCGCGCCGGGCGGCTTGACTTGTCCACGGGAACCAGCGCCAATGCGATCCTGAACTTGGGGAGGATCAGAAAATGGCAGGCGATATCTGCACCTTACTGAATATTGAGAAACCCATCCTTTCGGCCCCGATGGGTGGGGCTGCGGGCCCCGCGCTTGTTGCGGCGGTCTGCAATGCGGGCGGTTACGGGGTCATTCCCCTTTGGGGCAAACCCTCCGAACAGGTCGTGGCGGGAATTGATCAGACCCGCGCGCTGACGGACCGAAACTTTGCCGTCAACCTGAACCTGGCCTTTCCATACGACGATCAGCTTCAGGTCTGTATCGACAAGCAGGTTCATGCAGTGTCCCTGTTTTGGGGCCTGGAGCCATCTGCCATCACAAAGGCCAAACGGGCCGGACTGGTTGTTATGGCCAGCATCGGGACCGCCGACGAGGCCCGGGTCGCGCAGGACGCAGGCGCGGACATTATCGTCGCGCAGGGGTGGGAGGCCGGCGGCCATGTCTGGGGGCAGGTTTCGACCATGGCGTTGATTCCGGCCGTGGTCGATGCCGTTTCGATCCCTGTCGTCGCGGCAGGTGGAATTGCGGATGGGCGCGGCATGGCGGCTGCCTTGATGTTAGGGGCGTCTGCCGTCTGGATCGGAACCCGGTTTCTGGCCAGTGCCGAGGCCACCATCCACGACGACTATCGCACGCGCATCCTGACCGCGACCGAGGCGCAGACGGAATGGTATTATGATCTCTATGACGTGAAATGGCCTCAAGCGCCGCATCGCGCGCTGCAAAACTCGACCTCTCGGACGTGGAAGGCCGCGGGGTCTGCGGGCCCCGGTCACCGTCCGGACGAAGAGCAGGTGATCGGCCACCGACCCGACGGAGAGGCCGTGCTGCGGTATCAAAGCTATACGCCCTTGCCCGGGACCGATGGCGATGTCGAGGCGATGTCACTTTGGTCGGGTCAAGGGGTCTCGTTGGTGCGCAAGGTCATGCCGGCTGCCGAGATCGTGGATGAGATATTCAATGATGCTCAGGCGGTACTGAAATCGGGGGTAGCGCGGCTCTGACCGGAACAGGGTGCTTTTCGATGGCACCCCCATCCGTCCCGCGCTAACCTCGCGCCAACCCGCGACAGAGGAATCCCCACATGCCCTTCACCCTTGCCACATGGAACATCAACTCGGTCCGCCTGCGCGAGCCTATCGTGCTGAAATTGCTGCAGGAAGAAGCCCCGGATGTGCTGTGCCTGCAAGAGTGCAAATCACCGGTCGAGAAGATTCCGACCGAGGGGTTCGCCGCGCTTGGCTATAAGCACATGATCGCGCGGGGGCAGAAGGGCTATAACGGTGTGGCCATCCTGTCCCGGTTGCCGATCGAGGAAGTGGGCGACAAGGATTTCGCCGGTCTCGGCCATGCGCGTCATATCGCGGGGCGGCTGGAAAATGGTGTGACGATCCACAATTTTTACGTTCCTGCCGGGGGTGATGTGCCGGACCGCGAGGTGAACGAGAAGTTTGGCCAGAAACTGGATTACCTGACCGATATGCGTGACTGGTTCCACGCGGAGAAGCCGGAAAAGTCGATTCTGGTCGGCGATCTGAACATCGCTCCGCGCGAGGATGATGTGTGGTCGCACAAGCAACTGCTCAAGGTCGTGTCGCATACCCCCGTTGAGGTCGAAACACTGGCCGAGACGCAGGATGCGGGCGGTTGGGTCGATATCACCCGGCAGGATATTCCCGAAGGTCAGCTCTATAGCTGGTGGTCTTACCGCGCGCGCGACTGGGATGCGGCGGATAAGGGCCGCAGGCTGGATCATGTTTGGGCGACGCCCGATATCTCGAACGCGGGGCATTCCAGCCGGGTTCTGCGCGATGCGCGCGGGTGGGAGAAACCCAGCGATCACGCGCCGGTTTTTGCGACATTCGACGTCTGATTGATGCAAAATCGCCCGACTCTGCCCTTGGTTTCTGACCTGCGGGGCTGCATATAGGGCGCAAATATGAACCAGAGAGATAATGCCATGGACCTTCTGAACGGCGCAGCCAGCTCTGACACCACCGATCTGATCAAGGACGGGACCGAGGCCACCTTCATGGCCGATGTGGTCGAAGGCTCGCAAGAGATGCCGATCATCGTCGATTTCTGGGCCCCTTGGTGCGGCCCCTGCAAAACGCTGGGTCCGGCGCTGGAAGAGGCTGTGACCGCCGCCAAAGGCGCGGTCAAGATGGTCAAGATCAACGTGGATGAGGCGCAGATGATCGCAGGTCAGCTGCGCATCCAGTCCATCCCAACCGTCTATGCGTTCCACAAGGGCCAGCCGGTCGATGGGTTTCAGGGCGCGTTGCCGGGGTCCGAGATCAAGGCGTTCATCGACCGTGTGATCGAGGCCGCAGGTGGTGAAAGCCCCGGCGGTCAATTGGACGACGCAGTTCAGGCCGCCGAGGATATGCTGACCGAAGGCGCGGCTGTGGACGCGGCGCAGACCTTCGCGGCGATTCTGGGCGAAGACCCCAACCATGCCGCTGCCTATGGCGGGCTGGTGCGCGCGCATATCGCGCTGGGTGATCTGGATCAGGCCGAAGCGATCCTAAACGGCGCACCGGCCGAGATTTCGACCTCGCCCGAGGTTGAAGCGGCCCATGCGCAACTGGAACTGGCCAAACAGGCCGCCGACGCGGGGCCCGTGGGTGAACTGACCGCAGCGGTTGAGGCCGAGCCCGATAATCATCAGGCCCGGTTCGATCTGGCACAGGCCCTGCACGCCAACGGTGACGTTGAAGAGGCGGTCGCCCAATTGCTGGAACTGTTCCGCCGGGATCGTGAATGGAACGAGGGTGCGGCAAAGGCACAGCTGTTCACAATCTTCGACGCGCTCAAGCCCAATGATCCGATTGTGCTGAACGGGCGGCGCAAGCTCAGCTCGATGATATTTGCCTAAAGTCTGATCAGGGCTACACTCGACTATATGATGCACCCCGCTGATCTGCCGGAAACCGTGTCCGTGTTTCCTCTGCCCGGAGCGCTGTTGTTACCGCGCTCTCGTCTGCCGCTGCATATATTCGAGCCGCGCTATCTGCAGATGCTGGATGACGCGCTGAAAACGCCTGAACGGCTGATCGGGATGGTGCAGCCGAACACCTGTCAGGGTGATGAGACGCGGCTGCATCAGATCGGCTGTGCCGGGCGGGTGACGCAGTTTTCGGAAACCGAGGATGGTCGGTATTTGATCACGCTGACCGGAATCTCGCGGTTCCGGGTTAAGACTGAGCTTGACAGCTTCACCCCCTATCGCCGCGCGTCAGTATCTTGGGGCGGGTTTGATCGTGATCTGGGCAAGGCCGAAGAAGATGACAAGTTCGACCGCACCCGGTTCCTGCGGTTGCTTGAACGGTTCTTCTCATCCCGCCAGTTGTCGACCGACTGGGAGACGATGAAGGACGCTGATGATGAACTGCTGGTGAATTCCCTGTCGATGATGCTGGAATTCGACCCCGAGGAAAAACAGGCCCTGCTGGAAGCCCCCTGCCTGCGCACACGGCGCGAGACCTTGGTGACATTGATTGAATTCGCCATGCGCGGCGGATCGAATGAGGAACATCTACAATGAGCGCACCTGAACACGCTTTTGACCGTCATATGCTTGAGGCGTTGATTTGCCCGCAGACCCACACGACCTTGCATTATGACGCCGAGCGGCAGGAACTGGTGTCCAAAGCCGCCGGTCTGGCCTTTCCCATCCGTAATGGCATCCCGGTGATGCTGGTGGATGAGGCGCGAGAGCTGGACTAAATCGGACGACCCTGCAGCAGTTTCGGCAGGTCTCCGGTCAGACCTGCGGCCTCGCGCACGAAACCGCGTCGCAGTCCGGGCAGCGATCCGACGATGCCCATACCGATATCTCGGCCCATGCGCAGCAGCGGATTGTCGTTCGAAAACAACTTGTTAAACACATCCGTCGCCATCGCAAGCGAGGCTGTATCGAACCGGCGCCATTCCTGATAACGCTCCAGCACGAGGGTCGAGCCGATATCCTCGCCACGTCGGCCTGCAAGGGTCAGCACCTCGGCCAAGGCCCCCACATCGCGCAGGCCCGCATTCAGGCCTTGACCGGCAATTGGGTGCATACCGTGGGCGGCGTCTCCGACTAGGGCCAGACGATCCGCGATGAAGGAGTTGGCGATGGTCAGGTTCAGCGGATAGGTGAACCGGTCACCCTGCAGGCGGATATCGCCAAGAAAATCGCCAAAGCGTGGGCGCAGGACCTGAAGGTAATCGACCTCGGACAGGGCGTTGATCTGGCCCGCCGTTTCCGTGCGTTCGCTCCAGACGATGGAACTGCGGTTGCCGGTTAGCGGCAGTATTGCCAGCGGGCCGGGGGGCATGAAGAATTGATGGGCGATGCCATGATGGGGCAGCGCGTGTTCAATGGCGCAAACCAGAGCGGTCTGGCCATAGTCCCAACCGGTCCGCTTGATCCCGGCCCGCGCCGCAGTGCCGCTGCGGCGGCCGTCGCAGCCGACCAGAAGGCTGCCGGACAGGGTAGACCCGCCGTCTAGCGTCAGCGTTGCCCCGGTGGGCGAAATGTCCTGAAACACCACCGTTTTGCCGCTGATCTCAGTGATCTCGTCCTGCTCGGCCATCGCCTCCAGAAAGGCGCGCCGCAGGTGGCGATCCTCGACCATATAGCCCATCGGGCCTTCTTCGATCTCGGCATGATCGAAATGCATGAAAAACGGCGAAGGACCCGCACCGGCATGGCCATCGGTGACCTTGATTTCCAACATCGGCTGCGCGTGGTCCTCGACCTTTTCCCAAACGCCAATGGCGTCCAGCAAGCGTTGCGAGGCCAGCGCCAAAGCATAGGCGCGCCCGTCAAAGGCTGCGTTCTTGCGCACCTTTTCGGCCAGTGCGTCAATCACGGTGATCGAATGCCCGGTTTGGGCCAGCGCCAGTGCAAGGGCCGGGCCGTTCAGGCCGCCGCCAACGATCAGGATGTCGGATCTGTGTTCCATGCGCTGCAATATGCCCGCCCTTTCGGGATTGTCCATGTGCGGTCCTGTCGCTACCGTCCGATCACGGACTGAAACGGGAGGGGGCAGGATGCAAGACTGGCTGACCATGACGGCATGTGATCTGGGCCGTGGCATCGGAATGGGTCAGATCGATCCGGTCGAGTTGACCGAAACCTATCTAAGCGCCATCGACGCCCACCCGCACAGGGATCGCATCTATGCCCGCGTCACCCATGATCGCGCCCGTGCCGAGGCCCAAGCCGCGCAAGAGCGCGCCAAGCTTGGCTTGCGCCGGTCCTTGCTGGATGGCGTTCCGATCAGCTGGAAAGACCTGTTTGATACCGCGGGTGTCGGAACCGAAGCGGGCTCGGCCCTGCTGAAAGGGCGTGTGCCCGAGGCGGATGCACAGGTCCTGCGCAACGCAACCGCCATGGGCACGGTCTGTCTGGGCAAGACCCATATGAGCGAGCTGGCGTTCTCTGGTCTGGGCCTGAACCCCATCACGGCGACGCCGCCTTGTGTGAATGACGAAGACGCGGTGCCGGGGGGATCGTCCTCAGGCGCCGGGGCCTCGGTCGCGTGGGGTCTTGCGGCCTGCGGTATCGGGTCCGACACCGGCGGGTCGGTGCGGATTCCGTCGGCGTGGAACGATCTGGTGGGCCTGAAAACCACGGCGGGGCGCGTCAGCCTTGAGGGCGTCGTGCCGTTGTGCCTCAAATTTGATACGGTCGGACCCTTGGCGCGATCGGTCGAGGACGCCGCGCATATGCTGGCTGCACTGGAAGGCACGGCCCCGGCTGATCTGCGCGGGGCTTCGCTGCAAGGCCGCCGCTTTGCCGATTTGCAGAACGTGGCCAAGGACGATCTGCGCGAGGCTCCGGCCAAAGCCTATGACGGCGCGCTGGCGCGCCTGAAAGAGGCCGGGGCCGAGATTGTCCCACTTGAGGTGCCCGAACTGAACGATGCGATGGGCCTGTCGGGCGTACTTTATACCACCGAGGCCTATGGGTTGTGGCGCGACGTGATCGAAGCGAACCCCGAGGCGATGTATCCCGAAATCCTCGAACGGTTCCGCATGGGCAAAGGGTTCTCAGGCCCCGATTACGTGGCCGCATGGTCGAAACTGACCGCTTGCCGGCAGGCATGGGACGCTGCGACCGCAGGGTTTGACGCGGTTCTTGCGCCGACGGCCCCGATCCTGCCGCCCAATCTGGACCGGCTGATGAACGATCATGACTACTATATCACCGAGAATCTCTTGTCCTTGCGCAACACGCGGATCGGCAACCTGATGGGGCTTGCGGCGCTAACGCTGCCAACAGGCACACCCGGCTGCGGGCTGATGATGCTGGGCTATCCGGGGTCGGAAGAGGCGCTGTTGCGGGTGGGATCGGCGGCGGAGGCCGCTTTGACCTGAATGCCACAATCCCCTGATTCGGAACCTCTTTGTCTGGACGAAGCAGGGCACGATCTGTAATCTGCCAACAAACGGGGCGAAAAATGACCCCGATATTGAGGCAGTATCATGAATTTCCCCGAGCGGTTTTCGAACCTACCGGAATATGCATTCCCGCGTCTGCGCGCCCTGTTGGATCATCATCAGCCGGGCGGTGATGTCGTTCACATGACCATTGGCGAGCCCAAGCACGATTTCCCGCCTTGGGTGATCGATGTGATCATGGAAAATGCCGCCGGGTTTCAGGGCTATCCTCCGAACGAGGGCTCGCCCGCACTGCGCGGTGCAATCGCGGACTGGGTCAACCGCCGCTATGGCGTGTCGATGGATGCTGATACCAATGTGATGGCGCTGAACGGCACGCGCGAGGGGCTTTACAATGCCGCCATGGCGCTCTGCCCCGAGCAGAAGAACGGCCAGCAGCCGATCATCCTGTGCCCGAACCCGTTCTATCAGGTCTATATGGTCGCCTCGATCTCGGTGCAGGCACAGCCCTATTTTGTGCCTGCAACCGCTGCAACCGGCCATCTGCCGGATTATGCGGGCCTGCCCGAAGATGTGCTGAACCGCACCGCCGTTGCCTATATCTGTTCGCCCGCGAACCCGCAGGGGGCGGTCGCCTCGCGCGATTACTGGGCTGAACTGATCCAATTGGCCGAGAAATACGATTTCCGCATCTTTGCGGATGAATGCTATTCCGAGATCTATCGCGATACGGCCTCGGTCGGCGCGCTGACAGTTGCGCAGGAACTGGGTGCGGACCCCGAGCGCGTGACACTGTTCAACTCTTTGTCCAAGCGTTCCAATCTGGCCGGGCTGCGGTCGGGCCTGATCGCAGGCGGACCCGAGACGATCAGCCGGGTCAAACTGCTGCGCAGCTATGCGGGTGCGCCGCTGCCTGCCCCGTTGCAGGCCGCCGCCGCCAAGGTTTGGGCGGATGAGGCGCATGTGCAGGAAAACCGCGCGCTCTATCAGGAAAAATACGCCATCGCGGATGAGGTTTTCGCAGGCGTGCAGGGCTATATGCCCCCCGAGGCCGGTTTCTTCCTGTGGCTGCCGGTCGAAAACGGCGAAGAAACGGCATTGAAGCTTTGGCAAGAGACCGGGGTTCGGGTTCTTCCGGGGGCATATCTTTCTCAAGGTGATCCGGGGCAAAACCCGGGCGAGCAATTTATCCGGGTCGCCATGGTGGCCCCAAAAACAGAGATGAAGCGCGGGCTGATCACGCTACGCGACTGCATCTATTCGTGAGGTACGAGGGCAAAATGGCATCATTGAACGCGCGAAACCGTGATCCGTTACTGGACAGCACCACGCAGGCCGCCATCGAACGGCGCAGCAAGGAACTCATCGGGATCGCCCTGATCCTGTTGGGGCTCGCCGCTGCCGCGATGGTCTGGTCCTATACGCCGGATGATCCGAACTGGATGGTGTCAACCGACGCAGCCGTACAGAACTGGATGGGACGTGTGGGTGCCTCAATTGCCGCGCCGTTGTTCATGATTGTGGGCTGGGGCAGCTTCGGCGTGGCGCTGGTATTGGTCACATGGGGCGTGCGCTTTGCCGGTCATTTTGGCGAGGACCGCGCCATTGCCCGTCTGATTTTTGCTCCGATCTGGATTGCTGTTCTGGCGGTTTATGCCGCCACATTGGTGCCCGGAACCGAATGGCGTGCGACGCATAGCTATGGGTTGGGTGGCCTGTTTGGCGACACCGTGATGGGCGCCTTGCTGACGCTGCTGCCGATCTCGTCGCATTTTCTGGTCAAGCTGATGTCGCTGGCGATGGCGATTGGTATGCTGGCGTTGGGCGTGTTTGTGCTGGGCTTTACCAAAGCGGATGTGCGCAAGGGGTTCCGCGCCTTCCTGCTGGGCCTCGTCATGGCCTATGATCTGTTGATGAATGCCTTGGGCCGGGGCGCTTCGGCCACGGCGCAGGCGGCGCGGGATCGTCGTGCGCAATGGGCTGAACGCCGTGCCGAACGCGATGTGCCGCTACAGGCCGAGTTCGAGGACGATCTGGCCTATGCCGATCCGGTTTTCGAAGACCCGGAACTGGATGTGCCCGAACCCGAGGCCAAGCCGGGCTTTCTGGCAGGTGTGACCTCGCTGATCCGCCGTCCCGAACCGATGCCCGAGCCGGAACTGATCGACCCCGTCGCGGTCGAGGGCTATTATGATATGCCCAAAGAGGACCGCATCCGGTCCAAAATCTCGGCCGCTGTGCGCAACCGCAAGGTCGCCGCCGGAGAGATGGCCCCCGAGCCTGATCCGAACCTACCGCTGACCAAGGGGCGTGGACGCGGGCCTGATCCGTTGATCCTGAACGCGGGCGCGGCAGATGAATTGCCGCCAGAGCCCCCCGTGACCTCGTCGATGCTGCCGTCCGAGCCGCCGCTGACCGCGAGCCCAGAGGCGGATTGGCAGATGCAGCAGGACTATGTGACAGAGCCTGATTATGCTGAGCCTGACTATGACGACGAGGCTGTGTTTGAGGAGCCCACCCCGCAGCCGCTTCAGGCCGTGAAAATCCCTGTTGCCGAGCCGCGCAAACCGGTTGTTGCTCAGCCGGTGCGCCGCGCACCCCCTCCATCGCGCCGCGCACAGGCCGAGGCGCAGCCCGCGTTGTCGTTCGAGGATAAGCACTCCGATTTTGAACTGCCCCCGCTGGGCCTGCTGTCCAACCCGGCCAGCATTCAGCGTCATCATCTGAGCGATGAGGCTTTGGAAGAAAACGCCAGGATGTTGGAAAACGTGCTGGATGACTATGGTGTGAAGGGCGAGATCGTCAGCGTGCGCCCCGGCCCGGTGGTCACCATGTATGAACTGGAGCCCGCGCCGGGTCTGAAGGCCAGCCGTGTGATTGGTCTGGCCGACGACATTGCACGGTCCATGTCAGCGCTGTCGGCGCGGGTTTCGACCCTGCCGGGCCGTTCGGTCATCGGGATCGAACTACCGAACGAAAACCGTGAGATGGTGGTGCTGCGCGAAATCCTTGCCAGCCGTGACTTTGGTGACGGCAACCATGCGCTGCCGCTGGCGCTGGGCAAGGATATCGGCGGTGAGTCCGTTGTGGCGAACCTCGCGAAAATGCCCCACCTGCTGATCGCCGGTACGACTGGTTCCGGTAAATCGGTGGCGATCAACACGATGATCTTGTCGCTGCTCTATAAGTTGACGCCCGATGAGTGCCGCCTGATCATGATCGACCCCAAGATGCTGGAACTGTCCGTCTATGACGGCATCCCGCATCTACTCTCACCCGTTGTGACCGACCCGAAAAAGGCGGTCGTGGCCTTGAAATGGGTCGTGGGCGAGATGGAAGATCGCTACCGCAAGATGTCCAAAATGGGCGTGCGCAACATCGCGGGCTACAATGGTCGCGTGAAAGACGCGCTGGCCAAGGGCGAGATGTTCAGCCGCACGGTCCAGACCGGCTTTGATGACGAAACCGGTGAACCGATGTTCGAGACCGAGGAATTCGCACCCGAAGCGATGCCCTATATCGTCGTCATTGTCGACGAAATGGCCGACCTGATGATGGTCGCGGGCAAGGAAATCGAGGCCTGTATCCAGCGTCTGGCACAGATGGCGCGGGCTTCGGGTATTCACCTGATCATGGCCACGCAGCGCCCCTCGGTCGATGTGATCACCGGTACGATCAAGGCAAACTTCCCGACCCGGATTTCGTTCCAGGTGACTTCGAAAGTCGACAGCCGGACCATTCTGGGCGAGATGGGCGCCGAGCAACTGCTGGGGCAGGGCGACATGCTGTATATGGCGGGCGGTGCCAAGATCACCCGTTGCCACGGGCCCTTCGTTTCGGACGAAGAGGTCGAGGAAATCGTCAACCACCTGAAACAGTTCGGCCCGCCGGATTACATGAGCGGTGTTGTCGATGGCCCGGCTGAGGAAAAGGCCGATAATATCGACGCTGTTCTGGGCCTGAACACGGGTGGCAATACCAATGGCGAGGATGCTCTGTACGATCAGGCGGTGGCGATTGTGATCAAGGATCGCAAATGTTCGACCTCGTATATCCAGCGGAAACTTGCCATCGGCTATAACAAAGCTGCGCGGCTTGTTGAGCAGATGGAAGAGGAAGGCGTTGTTTCCGGGGCAAATCATGTCGGCAAACGCGAAATCCTCGTCCCTGAGCAATAGGATATTTAATAACAAGGGCAGAACGCTTATCTGGGTCTCATGAAACAGATTGCTTTTGCCCTTGCTCTGACACTGGCCGCACCCGCCGCATGGGCGGCTGACAAGCTGCCACTGTCACAGATATCCAACTATCTGAACCAGTTGAAAACGGTTCAGACCACGTTCACCCAGGTGAATGACGATGGCTCTCTGAGTACTGGAAAGCTGTGGCTGCAGCGACCGGGCAAGATGCGGTTTGAATACGATCCGCCCAATGATGCGGTGGTGCTGGCGCGGGCCGGAACCGTCCAGATTTTTGATCCAAAATCCAACCAACCGCCCGAGCAGTACCCGCTGCGGCGCACTCCTCTGTCGCTGGTGCTGGCGCGGAATGTGAACCTGTCGCAGGCCAATATGGTGGTGGGCCATGATTTTGACGGCACCGCGACTGTAGTGACGGCGCAGGACCCGAAGAACCCGGAAAACGGGCGGATCGAACTGATGTTTACCGCCGACCCGGTTGAGCTGCGCAAATGGGTGATCCACGACAATGCGGGCAGTCAGACGACCGTGCTGCTGGGCCCACTGACCGAGGGCGGCAACCTCGATCAGAACGTGTTCTCCAGCAGAACCCGGATCGGGTCAGCCAATCGCTGACCCGACAAGATCAGTAACGACAATTGGCCAGTTGCGCCTGATAAAGCTGCGCGCGCGAGTCCACATCATTTGCCACGTTCAGCAGCCATGATTTGCTGTTGTAGCTGCCGCGCGCGAACCCGGTATGGCCTTCGTGATAGGCCAGATACTGGTTGCGCGTGTCTGCAGGGTGAATACCGTTACGTTCGTAACTTTTGTTCATGTACCAGCCGATGAAATCCGAGGCATCGCGGATTCGATCCCGCTTGGCGCGGCGTTTGCCGGTTTCGCGCTGATACTCTTCCCATGTGCCATCAAGCGCCTGACCATAACCATAGGCGCTGCTCTGACGGCCCATCGGAATTACGCCCAGCACGTATTTATGCGGGGTACGCGCATCGTGGCGATAGCGGCTTTCCTGATAGATCGTGGCCATCTGAACGTGAACGGGGACACCCCATTTGCGTTCCGTACTTTTGAAGGCCTTGATATAGTCGGGTTTTTCGCGCGCAATGCTGCACGCGTCATTCAATCTGCTGGGCGGTTGCTTCGACCCGCCCCCACAGGATGCCAAAAGCAGCACCCCGAAGAGTACGAAAAGAATTCTGCTCATGTGCCTCGTGCCTTTTTTCTTTATTCTAACGCAGATTGAGCTCTGAGGAAATCACAATCGTTACAGAATAATAGCAAGAATTAGAGGCAAAGCGGCCACCGACAGCACGGTCGAGACCATGACCATGCCCGCAACCGCGTCGGCATCTGCGTCGAACCGTTCAGCCAGCAGGTATGAGGTGACGGCGACAGGCGAACAGATTTGCACGACCATTACGCCAAACGCTACGGGTCCAAGCCCGAACCCGATGGCAAGGGCCCAGCCCAACCCGAAACAGACCGCCAGTTTTAGCAGTGACAGCCAGATCGCTTGTTGCAGCTTCTGTGTGGTCAGCCGGGCGATGGCCACACCCACCGTGATCAGCATCATCGGGATTGCCATCTGCCCCAGCAGGTCCAGCGTATTGGTCAGGAACAGGGGTGTCTGCCACCCTTGCCACAGGAACAAAGCCCCCAACAGGGTGGCCCAGACCATCGGCTCGCGCAGGACCTTGCCAAAGGCCCCACGTCCGGCGACCAGATAGATGCCGAAGGTGAACGAAAACAGGGCCGTCACGGCCAGAAAAATCACTGCATAGCCCAGCCCGGCCTGCCCAAAGGCAAAGAGGCACAACGGCAGGCCAAGATTGCCGGTATTCCCGAAGATAAGTGGGGCCAGATAGGTGCGCTGCTCCAGCCCGGTGATGCGCACAAAGATCCAGAACACGGCGGCCAGGGCCACATGCGCCGCAATGGCTGCAAGTGTAAACAGCGTCAAATCTCCGCCTGGAATGTCGGTTTGCATCAACGCCACGAAGATCAGGCTGGGCACCGCCAGCGTCACTGCAAGGCGGGTGACGAACTCCAGCCGGTATTCGAAACCCAGCTTCACCCAAGCGTAGCCGATGCCAGCCAAGAGGAACACCGGAGCTACGATTTCGAACACTGTCAGTAGAAGGTTCACAGACTGTTTCCCCGAATTTCAGCTCAATGATTGGCTTTTTTGCCCGAAAAGATGTACTAACCTCTTTGGGGGCTGAAACAATGTTAAAGACACAAGCCAAGTACCGTCTGGGACAGGTGGTTCGACACCGACGACATCCTTTTCGAGGGGTGATTTTTGATGTTGATCCGGAATTTTCGAACTCTGAGGAATGGTATCAGGCCATCCCCGAAGACAGTCGACCGCTGAAGGATCAGCCGTTCTACCACCTGCTGGCGGAGAACGATCAATCCTTCTATGTTGCTTATGTTTCAGAACAAAATCTGGTCGAGGACCAGTCTGGTGAACCCGTCGACCATCCCGATATTCCCAATATGTTCGGACCGTTTCAGGACGGATCCTATCCGCTGCATTTCCAGCTGAACTGATTTGTGCCGCGTGGTCGCGGCATTCAATACCCAAGGGCGCACCCATCTTTACGCGGATCGCTTGCCCCTTCCAGAACCCCGGTGTCGGAGATTCGGATGGCCTGCGCTCCACCCAGGGGTGTTTCCGGTATCTCAATGGTGTGGCCAAGATCGGTCAATTGTTGCTTAACCGCATCGGAATAGCCGCGCTCCAATTTCAGGACCCCGTTATCGGCGAAGGCACGCGGCGCATCGACCGCCGCCTGCAGGCCCATGTCGAAGTCCAGCAGGTTTGAAACCAGTCGTGTGTGCCCGGTCGGTTGATAGGCTCCGCCCATCACGCCAAAGGGCATCCACAACCGACCGTTTCGCCGCAACATGCCCGGGATGATCGTGTGCATCGGCCGCTTGCCACCGCCCAGTTCATTCGGATGCCCGGGCTCCAGCGTGAACCCCGCGCCGCGGTTTTGCAGCAGGATGCCGAACTTGTCGGATGCGATCCCCGAGCCGAACCCGTGATAGATCGAATAGATCAGCGACACGGCCATGCGATCCCGGTCGACCACGGTGATATAGACGGTGTCCTTATGCACGTTTTCGGTCAGCGGCGCGGCGGCGGGCAGGGCGCGGTCCCGACTGATCAGCGCTGCAAGTCTTGCTGCCGTTTCGGGGGCCAGAAAATGCTCCATCCGGTGGGTGTGGTCGGGGTCGGCGATGAACCGGTCGCGCGCGTCATAAGCAAGTTTGGTGGCCTCGGCCTCGATATGGGCGCGTTCCGCTCCGTATGGGTCCATTTGGGACAGATCGAAATGCTTCAGAATGTTCAGCAGAAGGATCGCGGTGGCCCCTTGTCCGTTTGGCGGATGTTCGATCAGTTCGATGCCCTTATAATCGCCGCTGATCGGTGTTGTCTCGTCACTCTGAACGGCCTCGAAATCCTGCATCTCATGCACACCGCCAAGGCGGGTCAGCGCGGTCAGCATGTCTTCGGCAATCTCGCCAGAATAGAAGGCCTCGCGCCCGTGGCGGGCGATGCGGCGCAGCACCTCGGCTTGTCCGGGGGATCGAAACACCTGACCGATCTGAAGCGGCTTGCCGTCGGCCAGATAATGGTCGCGGCCCGCGCCCTGCAGCGTGCCCGCCCCGTTTTTCCAGTCGAGTGCGACGCGGGGCGCAACCGGTACGCCGGCATCGGCATAGTGAATGGCCGGTTGCAGCAGCGCATCAAGCCCCAGCCGCCCCTCGGTTTGGGCCAGCCGGCAAAAGGCATCGACCGCGCCGGGCAACGTTACCGCATCTGGGCTATTCAGAGGCATCGCCTCAAGACCCCTGTCCCGTAGGATTTGCGCATCGGCACCTGCCGCTGCACGACCTGACCCATTCAGGGCGCGGATATCATCGTTCCCTGCACGATTGTACAAAACGAAGCAATCACCGCCCAGGCCGGTCATCTGCGGCTCACAAATTCCGAGCAATACCGCCCCGGCGATGGCGGCGTCCATCGCGTTGCCGCCTCTTTGCAGAATATCCAGCGCCGTCTTGGCCGCCAGCGGATGTGACGTTGCGCACATGCCCTCGGTTGCAAGAACTTCGGACCGGCCCGGTCTGTGCAAGTCGCGCATGGCATTCCCCTTTGTCATGAACAGGCAGACAGTAAGCCGCCGCAAGGGATTGTCCAATGTTTTCAGGGGGGGAGGTCCTCGGCGCCGTTCACTGGGTGGGGGCTGTGACGTAAGGCGCCGAGGGAAGCTATCTGAGCTACCCTTTCTTTCTGACCTTCATTTGCGGCGCGACAATGGTTCGATCTGGGCGTTATTGTGACCATTTAATGCCTGGTGCGAAGATTCCGAAAAATCGAACCGCAGGCACAAAAGGTTGCAGCCGTCTTGCCGCTCATACTGAATGTCACTGACCAACTGACGGATCAGAAACCAGCCAAACCCACCCTCTGGCAGGTCCTGCGGGTCTGCGCTCAGCGGTGCCGGCACCCCTTCGGGTGCGCGCAGGTCGGGCATTGGTCGCCCGGTGTCGCGGATTCGGATGACCAATTTGCTCTGACACAGGTGGCAATCGATCCGGATGTTGGCGGCGGCGGTTCCGGCATACGCGTGTTCCACCACATTATTGATCGCTTCGGCCAGCGCGATCTTGACGTCATCGGATTTCTCAACCGGCAGGCCCTGCGCCGCGAGCCGGTCGCTCAGCGCGACGATACCGGCGCTGGCGCTTGCTGCGGTTGCAGGAAAGCTCAGCTCCAGACAATCATGTTCTTTCTTCGGGGCCACGCGGGTTCACTCCTGCCAGTTAATGGCCCGTATCGGCAATGGCATCGTCCAGCGAAGCAAACAGGCGAAAGACAGTATCCATCCGCGTCAGTCGGAACACTTTTTCCACGATCGGATGCAACCCCGCCAAATCTAGACGCCGCCCGTCCCCCAGCTGTTTCATCGAGGCCACGATGGCCCCCAGGCCGCTGGAATCGATGAACTCGACCGAGGTCAGGTCCAGTACGACCCGCGGCGCATCGGTCTGGGTTTCGGCACGCATGTCGTCCTTGAACTGTATCGCCATTGCCGCGTCGATCCGGTCGCAATGAACCGAGATCACCTGCGTATCCCCCGTCGTGCTGCTGCTCAGCCCCATGCTCAATCGTTCCCTGCATTGAAACAAAGTCGTAGAAATACGCTAGACGGCAATTCTTACCATTCGGTATCCAAGGGTAGAGAAATACAAGGAGCCGTCAGATGAAAGAAGTTGTGATCGCAGGGGCCGCCCGCACGCCGATGGGTGGGTTTCAGGGCATGTTCGACGGTGTCGAGGCGGCTCAGCTTGGCGGTGCCGCGATTCGTGCCGCCATGCAGGGGGCCGGGCTGCAGACCGTTGACGAGGTGCTGATGGGCTGCGTTCTGCCCGCGGGGCAGGGGCAGGCCCCCGCCCGTCAGGCCGGTTTTGCTGCCGGTCTGGGCGAAGAGGTGCCCGCCACCACGCTCAACAAAATGTGCGGTTCGGGGATGAAGGCGGCGATGATCGGCTTCGACCAGATCGCGCTGGGCCATGCCGAAACGATGATCGCGGGCGGGATGGAGAGCATGACAAACGCCCCCTACCTGCTGCCGAAAATGCGCGGCGGCGCGCGGATTGGTCATGGGCAGGTCATCGACCATATGTTTCTGGATGGGCTCGAGGACGCCTATGACAAAGGCCGCTTGATGGGCACCTTCGCCGAGGATTGCGCCGAGGCTTACCAGTTCACGCGTGAAGCGCAGGACGAATACGCGCTGCAGTCGCTGTCAAACGCTCTAGCCGCGCAGGACGGGGCCGCCTTTGATCACGAGATCACGCCGGTCACAGTCCGGACTCGCAAGGGCGAGGTTATTCTGGACGCAGACGAGCAACCCAAATCCGCGCGACCCGACAAGATCCCCACGCTGAAACCGGCCTTCCGCAAGGATGGAACCGTGACTGCGGCCAATTCCTCGTCGATCTCGGACGGGGCGGCGGCTCTGGTTCTGGCCTCTGCCGATGCGGCCGAGGCACAGGGTCTTACCGTCCGCGCCCGCATCCTGGGCCATGCCAGCCACGCGCAGGCCCCGGGCCTGTTTACCACTGCCCCGGTCCCGGCAGCGCAGAAACTGCTGGCCCGCATCGGCTGGACAGCAGACGATGTCGACCTGTGGGAGGTCAACGAGGCCTTTGCGGTCGTACCCATGGCCTTCATGCACGAAATGGGCCTGCCCCGCGACAAGGTCAACGTCAATGGCGGGGCCTGCGCGCTGGGCCACCCCATCGGGGCCTCAGGCGCGCGGATCATGGTGACGTTGCTGAACGCACTGGAAAAACGAAACCTCAAACGCGGGGTAGCGGCCATCTGCATCGGCGGCGGCGAAGGCACCGCCATCGCCATCGAACGCATTTGACCCTTCATCTTTTTCCAAATACTCCGGGGGTGAATTGAGCCAGCGGCTCAAGAGGGGGCGGCGCCCCCCGACCCCTGCAAACCAAAAAGCACTGCCATGACCGTAGACTACGACACGCTCGCCAAAACCATCGCCGCCCTGACTGAAGGCGAGACCGACCCGATTGCGCTTATGGCTACCGTCACCTGCGAGGTGCACCACGCCGATGATCGCTTTGACTGGACGGGCTTTTATCGGGTGACGGAACCGGGGCTGCTCAAGATCGGGCCGTATCAGGGCGGACATGGTTGTCTGGTCATTCCCTTCGACCGGGGCGTCTGCGGGGCCGCGGCGCGCACGGGGCAGGTGCAACTGGTGCCAGACGTAGAGGCCTTTCCGGGGCACATCGCCTGCGCCACATCAACCCGGTCGGAACTGGTGCTGCCGGTGCGGGATGCCACGGGACACGTGATCGCGGTCTTCGATATCGACAGCGATCAGCCCGATGCATTCACAGAGCAGGATGCCCGCCGGTTGGATGAGATTCTGACGCAGGTCTTTGGCGGTTAGGCGGCGGTGCAGTAAGCTGGCTGTGGTGTTCGCGAGGTCCCGCGCAATCGGTTCCGTTTGTTACTGCCAGAGAACCGGCCCTTGTGTCATCAGCAAGACGCACCCGCCGATCTGCGCGCCTGTGATAGCAAACAGCCAGATCCCAAATCTGCGTTTGCGGGTCTTGTGATTGAAAATCCAGCGCCCCAGTACTGCGCCGGGACTACCGCCAAGGGCGGCCAGCCATAACAGCCGCCGTTCCGGGATGCGCCGCTTTCGGCGGCGCGCACGCAGCTTGTCCCAACCAAAGACAAGCAAAGTCAGGGCGTTGAGTGCCCAGAGATAGATCACCGCAATCCACATGCCATCTGCATATCCAAGATGAATTACTCGCCCAAGTGAAAAAATCCTTGGAGATTTCACCGATTCGCGTCATCGTGAAAAATAAGACAAAATTTTCACGAGAGTCGATGTGAACAGCCAAGCCCCCTACAGCGCCACCCTCGGTGCCGATATCCGCGCCCTGCGCAAGGCGCGCGGGCTGACGCTGTCGGAAATCGCGGCCCGGCTCGACCGGTCTGTGGGCTGGCTCAGCCAGGTCGAACGCGACCTGTCTGACCCCTCGATTTCGGACCTGAAGCAGATCTCGGACTGTCTGGGTGTGCCGATGTCGATGCTGTTCGGCCATTCCGCTGCGCCCGCCGCCGAGCAGGGCTACGTGGTGCGCGCCGGGTCGCGGCGCCCGATGGGCTCGGGCGATGAAGGGCTGATTGAGGAATTGCTCTCGCCCGATCTGACGGATGATTTCGAGGTGGTGCATTCGACGTTTCAGCCCGGGTCTCGTCTGAAAACGCCAACCAAGCGCCCCACGCAAGAGCTGGGTTATATGCTGTCCGGCAAGCTGGACCTGACGATCGGTGACAGGTCCTTTACCGTTGGCCCCGGCGACAGCTTTCGTATCCGGCATGAAACCCATCACTGGGCCAACCCCTATGACGCGCCAGCCGTGGCCGTCTGGGTCATCGCCCCACCGGTGTATTGATGAGCATCGAGGCCTGGACCCTGTTCGCCGTGTTCTGGGTGGTGTTTGTGACCACCCCGGGGCCGAATGCGGTCAACTGCATCTCGAACGGCATGAGCTTGCCATTGCCCAAAGCGATGCTGGGCGTTCTTGCGATCCTGACGCAGGCAAGCGCCTTCCTGATCCTGTCGGCGCTGGGCATCACGGCGCTGATTGCAGCCTCGCCCACCGGGTTCTTCATCGCCAAATTAATTGGGGCCGGGTTTCTGATCTGGATGGGTGTCCGCGGCTGGATGAATGCCAGCAAACCCGCACCGGCCTCGGAACGCCCGGCGCGGCATGTTTATCTGCACGCGCTGGCCGTTGCCACGATCAATCCCAAAAGCGTCGCGGGATATCTGGCCGCCTTTTCGCAATTCGTTCAGCCGGACGTGCCGATCTGGCAGCAGATGACCGTGATCATGCCGACCGCACTGGCCATCACCACGCTCAGCTATTCGGGCTTTACGCTGCTGGGGGCGCTGATGGGCAAGGCAGCGCTGGGCGCTGTGTTCAACATCTGGGTCCGCCGCGTCATGGCGGCCTGTTTCATCATCTACGGCGTGTTGCTGGGCACCAGCACCGCGCCCGCAACTCGGGGGTAAGACATGCATACCGGTTCCTGCCTGTGCGGCTCGGTCGCCTATGAGATCGACGGAGACCTGACCCAGCCCGCCGCCTGCCACTGTGGCCAGTGCCGCAGGCAGTCGGGGCACCTCTGGGCCTCGTCCGTCACGCATCAGGACAACCTGAGCTTCACCGCCAGCGAGACGCTGAGCTGGTTCCGTGCGTCGGACATTGCCCGGCGCGGCTTTTGCAACGCCTGCGGTTCGTTCCTGTTTTGGCAGCATAATGATGAGGACACGATTGCCGTCTCGGCCGGGTCGCTGGACGAACCCACGGGGCTGAAGCTGGCCCAGCATATCTTTGTGGCCGACAAGGGCGATTACTACGACATCAAGGACGACCTGCCCCAGCGGGCAGATTGACGGGGGATCAGACGCATGAGTGACTTTCCAACCAAGGCCCGTGTGGTCATAATCGGCGGCGGCGTTGTGGGCTGTTCGTCCCTGTATCATCTGGCCAAGAAGGGCTGGACCGACTGCGTTCTGCTGGAAAAGAACGAACTGACCGCCGGGTCCACATGGCACGCGGCGGGGAATGTGCCGACCTTTTCGACCTCATGGGCGATCATGAACATGCAGCGCTATTCGACCGAGCTGTATGCGCGGCTGGCGGATGAGGTCGACTATCCGATGAACTACCATGTCTCGGGGTCGATCCGTCTGGCCCATAGTGCCGAGCGGACGCAGGAGTTTCAGCACGCCTGCTCCATGGGCCGCTATCAGGGCATCGCGATGAAGATGTGGACGCCGGACGAGGCCAAAGAGCGCTATCCGTTTTTGGAAACCCACGACCTTGAGGGCGTGCTGTATGATCCGACCGATGGCGACATCGACCCGGCGCAGTTGACACAGGCGCTGGCCAAGGGCGCGCGCGATCTGGGGCAGAAGATCATCCGCTTCTGCCCGGCGACGGGTGTGACGCAGCACGACGATGGCACATGGACGGTCCATACGGAAAAGGGCGACATCGCCTGTGATTATGTGGTCAACGCGGCCGGATATTATGCGCAGCGCGTCGGCGAATGGTTCAAGCCCTATGGCGGACGCACCGTGCCTGCGATGGTGATGAGTCATCAATACCTGCTGACCGATGAGATCCCCGAGGTCGAAGCGTGGAGCAAGGAAAACGGTGGCAAGCTGCCTCTGCTGCGCGACGTGGATGTGTCCTATTACCTGCGGCAGGAGAAGAACGGCTTCAACCTTGGCCCCTATGAGCCCAACTGCAGGGGTCATTGGATGACCGAAGATGACCCGATGCCCGACGATTTCAGTTTCCAACTGTGGAACGACGATCTGGACCGCATCGAGGATATTGTCACCGACGCGATGGAGCGTGTGCCGCTGATGGCGACCTCGGGCGTTGGCCGTGTGATCAACGGGCCGATCCCTTACGCGCCGGACGGGCTGCCTCTGATCGGCCCGATGCCGGGTGTGAGGAATGCGTTCGAGGCCCACACTTTCACCTTCGGCATTGCGCAGGGCGGTGGCGCGGGCAAGGTGCTGGCCGAATGGATCGTTGATGGCGCGACCGAATGGGATATGTGGGCCGTCGATCCGCGCCGTTACACCGACTACACCGATCAGGATTACTGCAACCAGAAGGGCATGGAGGTCTATGGCAACGAATACGCCATGCACTTCCCCCACCACGAATGGCCTGCTGCGCGGGATAAGAAGCTGTCTCCGGTGCATGACAAAGTCAGGGCGCTGGGTGGTGTGATGGGTGTCTATAACGGTTGGGAACGTGCCAACTGGTTTGCGCAGCCGGGCGATGATACCGCGCTGGATGCAACGCACACATGGGGCCGGTCCGGCCCGTGGGAGCAGCGGATCAGGGAAGAATGTGAGGCCGTGCGTGACGCGTGTGGCGTGCTCGACCTGCCGGGATTTTCGCGCTTCATGGTGCAGGGCGCAGGGGCCGCCGAGGCGCTGCGCGGGTTGGTTACGGGTGGTCTGCCCAAGGTGGGCCGGATCAATCTGGTCTATATCTCGGACGACCGGGGCCGCATCCTGACCGAGATGTCCTGCCTACGTCTGGGCGAGGACGAATTCGTCATGATCACCGCCGCGACAGCCCAATGGCATGACCGTGACATCCTGCGGGCTGCCATGCCCGCCAGTGTCAGCGTTCAGGACGTCACCACCACCCGCGACACGCTGATCGTCACCGGCCCGAAATCGCGCGACATCCTGTCTGGCCTGACGGATGCGGACCTCTCGTCGGGGTGGCTGACCCATCAGTCCGCCACCGTCGCCGGGCGACCCGCCCACCTGATCCGCGTGTCCTTTGCAGGAGAGCTGGGGTGGGAAGTTCACGCCCTGAACGACGACATGCCTGCGGTCTATGACGCGATCCTCGACGCTGGGGCGAAACCGTTTGGCATGTATGCCCTCAACTCGCTGCGCATCGAAAAGGGCTATCGCGCGTGGAAGGGCGACCTGTCGACCGATTACTCTCTGCTGGAGGGCGGGCTGGAACGTTTCGTCAAACTGGACAAACCGCAGGATTTCCCCGGCAAGGCGGCGATCTTGGGCGAAAAGCAGCGGGGCGTGAAGAAATCCTTCGTCACCCTGACCGTGGATGCGGGCGATTGCGACGCGCCCTATATGTCCTGCATCTGGCAAAATGGCGAGATCGTGGGCGAGACGACCTCGGGCGCGTGGGGCTATCGCGTGGGCAAGTCCATCGCGCTGGGCATGATCAGGGCGGAACTGGCCCAGCCGGGCACCGCGCTTGAGGTCGAGATCTACGGCCAGAAATACCCCGCCACGGTGCAAGAGGATCAACCCCTTTGGGATCCGGCCAACGAGCGGCTGCGGGCCTGAGCCATGGCTGCTGGGCGCGTTATGCACGGCGTCTATCTGACCTGCCACGGGGGGCCGGATGCGCTGGAATGGCGCGAGGATATCCCGGTGCCGCAACCCGGCCCCGGTCAAGTTCTGGTGCGCGTGGCGGCTGCGGGTGTTAACAACACCGACATCAACACACGCATTGGCTGGTATTCCCCGGACGTGACCGGTGCGACCGACGCGGTCGATCAGGATGTGACAGCGGGTGGCTGGGGTGGTGCGTTGGTGTTTCCGCGTATTCAGGGCGGCGATCTGTGCGGGATTGTCGAAACAGCCGGGCCCGAAACCGGTTTCGCGCCGGGCCAGCGCGTGACCTGTCCGATCAACCTGCCGCGCCCATATCCCGGCAATCCGCGCGGGTTTATCGCCTTGGGGTCCGAGATTGACGGGGCCTTTGCGCAATACTGCCTGCTGGATGCGGATGATCTGTATGACGTGACGGCCTCACCGCTGTCGGATGAGGAAATCGCCGCCATCCCCTGCGCCTTTGGCACCGCCGAGAACCTGCTGACCCGCGCGGGCGTGACCGCAGGACACAAGGTTCTGATCACAGGCGCGTCGGGCGGCGTGGGTCTGGCCGCGGTCCAGCTGGCCATCCTGCGCGGCGCAGCGGTCTGCGGCGTCACGGGGGCGGCCAAGGCTGACGTGGTGAAAGCGCAGGGTGCGGTCGCAACCTATGATCGGGACGCCCCGCTGCCACCAGACACCTTCGACGCGGTGATTGATGTAGTGGGCGGCCCGGCATGGCCCGACCTGATCCGGGCACTCAAATCGGGCGGGCAATACGCCGTGTCGGGGGCCATCGCAGGACCGATCGTCAGCGCCGATCTGCGCGACATCTACCTGCGCGACATCACGATTCACGGCTGCACCCATCAGCCGCCCGAGGTCTTCGGTTGCCTTGTCACCCTGATAAACGAAGGCCGGATCAGACCTCTGATTTCCAGCACCTTTCCGCTGCGCGGCATCGCCCGCGCGCAAGAGGTGTTTCAGTCGAAAACCCTGCCCGGAAAACTGGTCCTGATACCCTGAGGAGACGACCTGATGGCGGATATCACACTTCTGGACGGCTCGGTCGGGCAGGAACTGGTCAAACGCAGCGATCAGCGACCGACTGCGCTGTGGTCAACACGGGTGATGATGGATCGGCCCGATCTGGTGCGGCAGGTGCATGCCGACTACTTCCGGGCCGGCGCCACCGTGGCCACGACCAACACCTACGCCGTGCACCGCTCTCGTCTGGTCCGCGAAGGGATCGAAGATCAGCTGAACCCACTGATCGACGCCGCCTTGACGCAGGCCGAGCGGGCGCGGGCGGGAACGACGGGCCGCATCGCCGGTGCGCTTGGGCCGCTTCTAGCCTCGTACCGCCCAGACCTGAACCCCGACCCCGAGGAGGCCGCCGCGAAATTTGCCGAACTGGTCGGCATGATGGCCGACCGCGTCGACCTGTTCTTGATCGAAACGGTCTCATCCCTGCAAGAAGCCGAAGGCGCGCTGCGCGGCACCCAAGACTGCGGCAAGCCGGTCTGGCTGGCCCTGTCGGTGATGGACGACGATGGCACCCGATTGCGCTCGGGCGAGGCCGTGGGCGACGTTGCGCCGCTGATCGCGCGGTTTGCGCCCGGCGCGGTGCTCATCAACTGCTCGCGCCCCGAGGCGATTCCTGCGGCGCTAGACGTCATCGCCGACTTTGGTCTGCCGTATGGGGCCTATGCCAACGGCTTCACCGGCATCTCCGTCGGTTTCCTGCGGGATGCCCCGACGGTCGACGCGCTGCAGCAACGCCATGACCTGACCCCCGACGCCTATGCAAGCCACGCTATGCGCTGGGTCGAACACGGGGCAACAATCGTCGGTGGCTGCTGCGAGGTCGGCCCCGAGCATATCGAAACCCTCGCCCAAAAGCTGCGGGCCGCCGGACATCGGATCGTCTGAGCGCACATCATGAAACATCGGAGATATCAGAATGGTTGACCTTCCCTCCAAAGCCCGCGTGGTCATCATCGGCGGCGGCGTGATCGGCTGCTCGGTCGCCTATCACCTGACCAAGAAAGGCTGGACCGATGTGGTGCTGCTGGAGCGTAAGCAGCTGACCAGCGGCACGACGTGGCACGCCGCCGGTTTGATCGGGCAATTGCGCGCCTCATCCAATATGACAAAGCTGGCGCGCTACTCGGCCGAGCTGTATCTGGGACTGGAAGAAGAGACCGGAGTGGCCACCGGGCTGCGCCAGGTCGGATCGATTTCGGTCGCGCTGACCAGCGAGCGTCTGGAAGAGCTTAATAGAAACGCCGCGATGGCCCGTGCTTTCGGTGTGCCGGTCGAGGAACTGTCACCTGCCGAGGTAAAAGAGCGCTACGCGCATATCAATCTTGAGGGTGTGACGGGCGGTGTCTGGTTGCCAACGGACGGGCAGGGCGATCCGGCTAATATCGCGCTGGCCTTGGCCAAGGGCGCCCGCCAGCGTGGTGCGGTCGTGCGCGAACGGGTCAAGGTCTCGGGCATCGCCAGATCGGGCCGCCGTGTGACGGGGGTGGACTGGGTCTCGGACGATGGCAGCGCCCGTGGCCATATCGACTGTGACATGGTGGTGAACTGCGCTGGCATGTGGGGGCACGAGGTCGGTCGGATGGCGGGCGTAAATGTCCCTCTGCACGCCTGCGAGCATTTTTATATCGTGACCGAAGGCATTGATGGGCTGGGCCAAATGCCAGTGTTGCGGGTGCCCGACGAATGCGCCTATTACAAAGAGGATGCGGGTAAAATTCTGCTGGGCGCGTTTGAACCCAACGCCAAGCCCTGGGCGATGAACGGTATCCCCGACAGTTTCGAGTTTGACCAACTGCCCGAGGATTTCGACCACTTTGAGCCGATCCTCGAAGCCGCCTGCAACCGAATGCCGATGCTGGCCGAGGCGGGGATTCATACCTTCTTCAACGGCCCCGAAAGCTTTACGCCCGACGATGCCTATCACCTTGGCCTCGCGCCCGAGATGGACAATGTCTGGACCGCAGCCGGTTTCAACTCGATCGGCATCCAATCCGCCGGAGGGGCGGGCATGGCGTTGGCCGAATGGATGGATGCAGGCGAGAAGCCGTTCGATCTGGGCGATGTGGACATCGCGCGGATGCAGCCGTTTCAGGGCAACAGGCAGTACTTGTTTGAACGGTCGAAAGAGACATTGGGCCTGCTCTACGCCGACCACTACCCATATCGTCAGAAAGCCACCGCCCGCGGTGTGCGCCGGACGCCGTTCCACCATCACCTGCAGGAACAAGGTGCGGTTTTTGGCGAACTGGCAGGCTGGGAACGCGCCAACTGGTTCGCCGAACCGGGGCAGGCGCGCGAATACCGCTATAGCTGGAAACGCCAGAACTGGTTCGAAAACACGGCGGCGGAACACCGCGCGGTGCGGGAAAATGTGGGCATGTACGATATGTCCTCATTCGGTAAAATCCGGGTCGAGGGGCCGGATGCGCAGGCCTTCCTGAACTATGTCGGCGGCGGGGATTTCGCCGTGCCGGTGGGCAAGATCGTCTATACCCAGTTCCTCAACCGCGCAGGCGGGATCGAGGCCGACGTAACCGTCACCCGCCTATCCGAGATCGCCTATCTGGTCGTCACCCCCGCCGCGACACGTCTGGCGGACCAAACCTGGATGCAGCGCCACGTGGGTGATTTCCGCGTTGTCCTCACCGATGTGACAGCGGCCGAAGGCGTTCTGGCCGTCATGGGGCCGAACGCGAGGACGTTGCTGCAGAAAGTATCGCCCAACGATTTCTCGAATGCGGTGAATCCGTTCGGCACCGCGCAGGAAATCGAGATCGGCATGGGGCTGGCCCGCGCCCATCGTGTGACCTATGTGGGAGAGCTGGGGTGGGAGATCTATGTCTCAACCGACATGGCGGGCCACGTGTTCGAAACGCTGCACACAGCAGGGCAGGATATGGGGCTGAAACTGTGCGGGATGCACATGATGGACAGTTGCCGGATCGAAAAGGGCTTTCGTCATTTCGGCCATGACATCACCTGCGAAGACCACGTGATCGATGCCGGGTTGGGTTTTGCGGTCAAGCCCGACAAGGGGTGTGATTTCATCGGACGCGACGCGGTGATCGCGCGCAAAGACAGCGGCCCCCAGAGCCGTCTGGTGCAGTTCCGACTGACCGACCCCGAGCCGCTGCTGTATCACAACGAGCCGATCGTGCGGGACGGGGAATATGTCGGCTATCTCAGTTCCGGCAACTATGGGCACACGCTGGGTGGTGCGATCGGCATGGGCTATGTCCCGTGCGCTGGTGAAACGGCGGCCAGTGTTTTGGCGTCCGCCTACGAGATTGATGTGTGTGGCGTCAAAGTGCGCGCCGAGACCTCGCTGAAGCCGATGTATGATCCGAAATCCGAACGGGTTAAGATCTGAGAACAGAGGATGGGGGCTCTGCCCCCGCCGCGGCAAGCCGCGTCTCCCCCGGGATATTTAGAGCCAGATGAAGCAGGGGATCCACTCTTCATCTGGCCAAAAATATCCCGGAGCGCGAGGCAGAGCCTCGCAAAGAGTCGGCTGATCGTCATGTGTACGCTGGTTGTTGATGTATCAGGGATCGTGATGGCGGATGTCACAGAATAAGAGGTTTGTCAGTGCGCAACATTGCCTTAGACAGGGGCGTTGCCCTTGGAGAAGCCCATGACTGCGCGCGACATTGCTGATCGGAATATGGATTCACCCAAGGGGTTGGCTCTTGCTGTGACGGCCTATGTGCTGTGGGGGTTCCTTCCGCTTTACATGAAAGCCGTGGCGCATATCGGCCCTGTCGAGATCGTGGCGCATCGCGTCATTTGGTCGGTTCCGGTGGCGGGGCTGTTGCTGATTGCTCTGGGGCGGACAGCCGATCTAAAGGCAGCGTTGCGCAATCCGCAGATGTTGGGGATGGCGGCGCTGACTGCGGCGCTGATCTCGGTAAATTGGGCGATTTACGTTTGGGCGATTTCTTCAGGCAACGCTTTGGATGCAGCCCTAGGATACTACATCAACCCGCTGTTCAGCATTGCATTGGGCGCGGTTTTGTTGCGCGAACCTTTAACCAAAACGCAGATGCTGGCCGTTGGTCTAGCTGCGTTGGGCGTGCTGGTGTTGGTGGTGCAGGCAGGCAGCCTGCCGTGGGCTGCGCTGGGGTTGATGGTGAGTTGGGGGTTTTATGCCTTCTTCAAACGCTCGCTACCGATCGGGCCCAATCAGGGTTTCTTGCTGGAGGTTTTGATCCTGCTGGTTCCCGCGTTGACCTATGTGACGTGGCTGGGGGCAACTGGCTCGGGGCATTTCGGTGTCGCAATGTCCGATACCATGTTGCTGGCAGGCGCGGGGATCGTGACTGCGGTGCCCCTGTTGGTCTATGCAAACGGGGCCAAGCTGGTGCGGCTGTCAACGATGGGCATCCTGCAATACATCGCTCCGACGATGATATTCATCACCGCCGTAACCTTGTTCGGTGAGAAGATCGACAGCGCAAGAATGATTGCCTTCCCCCTGATCTGGGCTGGGCTGGTGGTCTATTCGATCCCGATGATCCGGCAGATCCGGTCTCAGGCCTGAAGGATCAGACGCGCGGCCTCGTCTGCCCAGAGCGCGTAGGTTTTGGGACTGGGGTGATAGCCATCCGGGGCAGCGAGCGCCGGGTCATCCGGCAAATCCAGCGTCAGATGACGTGCTTGCGGGAAGCGGCTTGCAACCTGCTGTAATCCTTGATCCAGCCGCTTGGCCTGTTGGCCCAGCACCCACGATAAGGGCTGGGGCAGGGCGGGGAAGCGGTTCATCTGGGGCACTGCGGTCGCGATCACTTTGCGCGCGCCGAAGCTATCGGTCAGTAGGGTCAGCAGCTCTGCCTGCTGCGTCGCGAATTGCCGGGCCGAGACCGCGCGGGTGACGTCATTCACGCCGAGTGCTGTGACGACAGCATCAAACTCCATATCCAGTTTTTGAAGCCGATCAAGCGTATCTCGCGTCGTGTGCCCGGTGGTGGCCTCTAGCCGCCATTCGACGGAATAGTGTTTTGCCAACCGGCGGGCCAAATGACCCGACAGGGCTTGGTGCTGCGTGCCTGCCCCGACCCCGGCGGCAGAGCTGTCTCCGGCGATCAGCAGGCGCAGGCGGGGACCACGGCCTTCACGCCCCTCGCGGGGGCCAATGGGTTCGGGGAGGAAACGCGCGTTGCGGCGCACAGAAAGGCCTTGCAGGGCCAGTACGGGCAGCAGGGGGACGCGAACAAGTTGATCGGCAGCGATTGGCATGGTCAGCTCAGCGCGTCCTTGAACTGCAGGAGCCGGGCATCGTTCATGACGCGGGCCATCATGGCCTCGCGCAGCGCTCCGATGGTCTTATAAGGGCGCATGACCACCTCGAAGTCCTGGATCTGACCGTCTTCGTCCAGCGTGATCAGATCGACGCCCACCGCATCCAGCTCACCCACCTTGCATTGGAATTCCAATGCCCAGTCGTTGCCCTCACCCATCACACGTCGATAGCGGAAATCCGAGAACACCTGACCCACATGGCCCAGAACCGCCGCAACCGGTGCACGCCCGGTCCAAGTGCTGTAATAGGTCGGGGGCGAGAACCGCACGTCTTCGGCCAGCAGGTCTTGGATCAGGCTTTCATCGCCTTTGGCGACAACCTCTTGCATACGTTGGATCGTGGGATGCATGTGTCCTCCTGTCTGTTGGGGCAACAGTTGCTGAACCCGGCCGCATCAGGCAAGGACGACGTTGCGGGAGGTTGCGGGCTGCGATAGGCAGGCGCGCATGAGCGAGACCTATGATCCCCCGCAGACGCCTCTGGACGTTCTGCATGAAGACACACAGCTGATCGTGGTGAACAAACCCTCGGGGCTGTTGTCGGTGCCGGGGCGGGGGGCGCATCTGGCCGATTGTCTGCTAACCCGGGTGCAGGCGGCATTTCCGCAGGCTCTACTGGTGCATCGGCTGGATCGGGATACATCGGGCGTCATGGTCTTTGCTCAGACGCCTCACGCTCAGCGGCATTTGGGTTTGCAGTTCGAGAACCGTCAGACCCGCAAAACCTACGTTGCCCGTGTCTGGGGGCGGCCGAAGGACAAGACGGGCACGGTTGATCTGCCGCTGATCGTCGACTGGCCCAATCGCCCGCGGCAGATGGTGTGCCATGAGACGGGCAAACCAGCCGTCACCGAATGGCGTGTGGTGAAGTACGAGGGTGAGACGACGCGTGTACGACTGTTTCCCAAAACCGGGCGCTCGCATCAGTTGCGCGTGCATATGCTGGCGCTGGGCCATCCTATTCTGGGTGACCCGTTTTATGCCGAGGGCGCGGCGCGGGACTTTCCGCGCCTGATGCTGCATTCGGAAGAACTGCGTCTGAAGAACCCCGAAGGGGGCGTTTCAATGAAATTCCGCGCCAAGGCGGATTTCTAGGCGGTTCGGGTCCAAAACACCTTCAGATTGCCCAGCGAGAACCGCCGGGCGCGCCGTTTTGGGGCGCAGGGTTGTCGGGCGGCCATGATCTCGCGCTCGATCTCGAACCCGCGCAGATGGTGGTCTTGTGCCCAGCGGTCCAGTTTCAGGGTCATCAGAACGTGATGGTCTCGGCTTGGCATGATGGGCCTCCTTTCGGTTGAGCCCAGAATTGCCGATCACTCCTGACACCACCTTGTCAGGGGGATGTGCTAGGGTGTCAGCAGAAATGCCGGAGACCCAGATGCGCCGTTCCACCCGCCTGTTTGAAATCATTCAGATTTTACGCGCCGCCCCCGCGCCTGTGACGGCTGAGACGTTGGCAGACAAGCTGGAGGTGTCCGTCAGGACGGTCTATCGCGACATCGCCGCGCTTCAGGCTCAGCGCACGCCGATCGAGGGCGAGGCGGGGGTCGGGTATCTGATGCGGCGGGGGTATGACCTGCCGCCGCTGAACTTTGACGCCGAAGAGGTCGAGGCGCTGTGGGTTGGCCTGTCGATGCTGGCGCGGACCGGTGACAGCACGTTACAGCAGGCCGCCGACCGGGTGTGCCGCAAGATCGAGGCCTTGCGCGCGCCCGCTGATTGGCTGCAGGTCGCGCCGTGGGGTGCACCGTTGGATGATCCAGCCAAGGGCTGCGTGCCGGTCGTGAATTACCGTGAAGCGATCCGGTCCGAGCGCAAAATTCGTATCACCTATGTCAATTCCCAAGGCGAGCGGACTGAACGTACTGTACGGCCCGTCGCCCTGATCTATCACATCGAATGCACTATGCTGGCGGCGTGGTGCGAGCTGCGCAATGGTTTTCGCCATTTCCGCACAGACCGCATCTGGGCTTGTGAGCTGACCGAGGATCACTTCTGTGGGCAGGGTGAGCCGCTGCGTGCGATCTGGCAGGAACAGAACCGCTGGGACGCGCCTGGACAGGCCCACTGAACGGCGCGTAACTGCCAATTCACCCGATTGTTGCTTGAGCCTGGGCCCAAGCGGCGCGATATAATGGGGCAAAGAACGTGGCACCAACCAAAACGGATGCCAGAGCAGAAGGTTGAACTTATGACGATTTCCAAGTTTGTTGTTGCCGCCGGGCTGAGCTCGGCTTTGGTTTTGGGGGCCTGTACGGACCCCGGTACGCTGAACTTGCCCTCTGATCCTAATCAGAACGCCAAGCAAGGTGCGATTCTGGGCGGTTTGATCGGGGCCGGGGTTGGCGCGATTGCCAACGACTCTGATCCGCTTCTGGGTGCGTTGGCCGGTGGGGCCATCGGGGCCGCCGGTGGCGGTGTCATCGGCAATCAACTGGACCGGCAGGCTGCCGAACTGCGGCAGCAACTGGCCAATGACGGCATCACCATCACCAATGCGGGCGACCGTCTGATCGTGACCGTGCCCAACGACATCACCTTTGCCACCGACAGCTCGACCGTGAATCCGGCGCTGCGGGCTGATCTTGTACGCGTGGGGCAGAACCTTGTGCGCTATCCCAACTCGAACGTGCAGGTCATCGGCCATACCGACAGCGATGGCGAGGCATCCTACAATCAGGGCCTCTCGGAACGGCGCGCCCGTTCGGTGGCGGATATCCTGCAGGCCAATGGCGTGAACAGCGGCCGGATCACCACGATTGGTCTGGGCGAAAGCCGCCCCGCCGCCTCGAACCTGACGCCCGAGGGCAAGGCCCGCAACCGCCGCGTCGATATCGAGATCATTCCCAGCGGGCGCACCTAATCTGGCCGGGCACCCTGCGGTGCGCACAGTGACTGCGCGTCACCGGGGCTTTGGTCCGGAACGATCTTTGGCTAACTATTGGGGAAACACGGCAACGGAGTTTCCCCATGTCTGATCCCATCCTTCTTGGCCTCTCCGGCTCGCTGCGGCAGGGCGCGACCAACCGCAAACTATTGAGCGAAGCGGCGCGCCTGTTCGCGCCCGGCACATTTATCGAGGCCGATCTGAACCTGCCGCTTTATGACGGTGATCTGGAAACCGGCGAGGGTATCCCCGAGGCCGTACAGGTGCTGGCGGATCAGATCGCGCAGGCGGATGCGGTGATCATCTCGACCCCGGAATACAACAAGGGGCCGTCAGGCGTTCTGAAAAACGCGCTGGACTGGGTCAGCCGAACCAAGGACAAGCCGTGGATGGACAAGCCGGTGGCCGTAATGTCCGCCGCCGCGGGCCGCGCCGGGGGCGAACGCGCGCAGATGATCCTGCGCTCCTTCATGGTGCCGTTCCAGCCGCGCATCCTGCAGGGGCCCGAAATTCATCTGGCCGACAGCTCTAACGAGTTTGATGCCGAGGGACGTCTGACCAATGACCGCTATGAACACACTCTGCACGCCCTGATGCAGAAGCTGCGGGCCGAGGCGGGGGTTTGACCTACGAAGATGCGATAGGGGCCGAGGTCGTCGGAGACCCGATGGATCCCGCCCGCGCCCGAGCGTTGCAGGTCGCGTTGGGGCACGCGCCCTCGGTTGAGGCGGGCGCGGCCCTGCCACCGTTTTTCCATCACCTGTATTTCTGGTCACCCTTGCCGCCGTCTGATCTTGGGCGGGACGGGCATCCGAAGGTTGGCCTTGGGTTGATCCCGGATATGGGTCTGCCGCGGCGGATGTGGGCCGGAGGTCGATTGCAATTCCACCGACCTCTGATCGCGGGCGTTGAAGCCGAACGGCGGTCGCTCCGGGAAAGGGCTGCGCAGAAGACCGGCCGCAGCGGTCCGCTGGGCTTTGTCACTCTGCGCCACGAGGTCTGGCAGCAGGGCCAATTGTGCCTGACCGAATGGCAGGATCTGGTCTATCGCGAGGACCCGTCGCCCCGGGTCCATCCTCCGCAGCCCCCGCAGGCCCGTTCGGATGAGACCGACCGCCGCGAGGTCAGCTTTGATACCACCCTGCTGTTTCGCTATTCCGCGCTGACCTTCAACGGGCATCGCATCCATTATGATCTGGATTACGCGCGCGAGGTTGAGGGCTATGCCGGGCTGGTCGTGCATGGGCCTTTGCTGGCGCAGCTTCTGATGCTTTATGCGACCGAGTTGATGGGCCAGCTGACCGCGTTTTCCTTCCGCGCCACGGCCCCGCTGATGCACTTTGAAACTGCGACCCTCTGTCGGAACGGGCAAACGCTGTGGACGCGCGGGCCCGACGGACGCGAATGTATGCGGGCCGAGGCGCTAACCTAGGCGCTTTTGCATCGTGATTGAGGTGGTGCGGTCGTACCCCGGATGGGCCACCTCACCAGTTTTGACAAACCCCATGCGGGCAAAGGCAGCGTGGTTCTCGACAAGCTCGACGCGGGTTTGCAGTTCCAACACCTCTAAACCCAGCGCCTTTGCGCGGGTCTCAGCAAGCGTAACCAGCCGCCGGGCCAAACCCCGCTCCCGCTGGCTTCGGTCGACGGCCAGTTTACTCAGATACAAACGCCCGGGCTTTGGCGTCAGAAACACAACGGCATCCGGGCGCGTACCGATGACCCAGACCTCACCCTCTCGCGCCTGATCCCGCAGCGTATCCTCGGTCAGTCGGTGCATGGATGAGGGCGGATCAATGCGACCTTCCATATAAGCAAAGCTTTCGCGGATTAGCACCAGCACCTCCGACAGTTTCGGACTGTCCGGGAACAGGCGCTGCGGCGGGACTTCGAAGGTCACAACGACGCCTCGGGCCGGAAATCGTCGGGGATCGCGTCTTTGCCGTCCAGCATCAGATCGGCCATGACCTCGGCCACCTTCGGGGCCATGCCGAAGCCGATCTTGAAGCCTCCGTTGGCGATGAACTGGCCTTGGTGCAAAGGATGCGCACCCAGCATCGGGGCGCGGCTTTTGCTGCGGGGGCGCACACTGGCCCATCGCTCGATCACCTCGGCCCCGTGCAGCAGGGGCAGCGCGCGGGTGGCGCGGTCCAGCACATCGTCCAGTGCTGCATCGGTGCTGGTGGGGTCATCATAGCCCCGTTCGGACGTCGATCCGATCGCCAGCGTGCCATCCGCGTGCGGCACGATATGAACCGCATCCGCGAATAGCTGCGGCACCTCTCCGGCATCAAACCGCAGCAAGGCGGCCTGTCCTTTGACGCCATTGCCAACGGTTTTGCCGAAGGCGCGGCTGAGCTCATCCAGACCGGCCAAGCCCGTGGCGTGAATGACCTGACCCTTGTCGGGGGCCTGTGTTGTCACCTCGACCCCCATCACCCCGAGCGCTGCAACCAAAGCAGCACAGGCGCGCCGGGGGTGCATTCGTGCGCTCAACGTGTCGTGGATGATAAAGCCAGTGGGGCTGGGCGGGCACCAAGCGCCGAGCTCGTCCACCGGGCGCACGGTCCAACGGGCGCGCCCTTGCCATAGCATCTCGGCCGTGGTTGCCCGCGTATGGGCGAGGTCAAGGCTGCGCTGGTCGCCGACGGGCTGCAACCGACCCAGCCGCGCATAGCCGGGGGAAACGCCACCCGTCGCCTCCACCTGTTGCCAGAACGGTTCGGCCATGATCAGGCTGTCGAACTGAAAGGCCTTCTTGGCGTTCCAGTTCTCGGGCACATGCGGCGCAAGCGCCCCCACCAGCCCTCCGCTGGAGCCTGCGCCGGGGCCGAAGGGGTCGACCACCTGAACCTTGGCCCCGCGTCGGGCGCAGGTCCATGCGATGGACAGGCCAAAGATGCCTGCGCCGCGCACCGTCACATCGACCATTGCCAATCCCCTTTTCCTTGTTCAGTGTCGCGCCGCCTAGCTACAGGATAACCCGATGGCAGACCAGCGTGCCGAACTGACGTGGACCGAGGATCAGATTCCTGTCTCGGATCGTTTCGACGATCCCTATTACTCGTTGCAGAACGGGTTGGAAGAGACGCGCCATGTGTTCCTTGCAGGCAACGACCTGCCTGCGCGCTTTGCACCCGGATTTCACATCGCCGAGCTGGGTTTCGGCACCGGCCTGAACATGCTGACCGTCTGGTCCGCGTGGGAGGGTGCAGGGCAGACCTCACCGCTGCGGTTCACCAGTTTCGAGGCCTTCCCGATGGCCCCAGACGATATGGCCCGCGCGCTGGCGGCGTTTCCCGAACTGTCGCCATGGGCGGATCGCTTTCTGGCGGTCTGGACGGGCCAGAGCTGCACGTTGGATACGTTGCATCTTGAGGTCATTGTCGGGGATGCCCGTCAAACCCTGCCGGGCTGGGATCATACGGCGGACGCATGGTTTCTGGATGGCTTCTCACCCGCCAAGAACCCCGAACTATGGGGTGCGGAACTGATGCAGCAGGTGGCTGACCACACGGCGCCGGGCGGCACGGCGGCAACCTACACCGCAGCCGGGTTCGTACGCCGGGGCTTGGCCGACGCCGGGTTCGACGTTACCCGCAGCCCCGGCTTTGGCCGCAAGCGGCACATGACCCGGGCGGTGAAGCCATGAGCCAGCAGAACAACGTAAACGCGGGTATTGCGCTGATGATCGGCGCAACCATCGTGTTTGCGTTGCAGGATGGTATCTCGCGCCATCTGGCGGGGGCTTATAACACCTACATGGTGGTGATGATCCGGTACTGGTTCTTTGCCGCCTTCGTGATTGCACTAGCAGCCAGATCACCCGGAGGCCTGAGGGCTGCAGCGCAGACCAGTCAGCTTCGGCTGCAGATTTTCCGGGGCCTGCTGCTGGCCGGAGAAATCTGCGTCGCTGTTTACAGTTTCACGATCCTCGGGCTGATCGAAAGTCAAGCGGTGTTCATCTGCTACCCGCTGCTGATCGCAGCCCTCAGCGGCCCGGTGCTGGGCGAAAAAGTCGGCTGGCGGCGCTGGGCTGCGATCGGTGTCGGTTGTGTCGGCGTTCTGATCATCCTCCAACCCGGAGCAGGCGTGTTCAACCCTTGGGCGGTGATCCCGCTGATCTCGGCGCTGATGTTCGCGGTTTACGGCCTGCTGACCCGATACGCCGCGCGGCGCGACAGCACCGCCACCAGCTTTTTCTGGACCGGCGTGGCAGGGGCCGTCGCTATGACCGCTATTGGCATATGGTTCTGGGAACCGATGGCTCGCAGCGACTGGCTATGGATGGGGCTGCTGTGCATTTCAGGTGCGCTGGGGCATTGGCTGCTGATCAAATGTTATGAAATGGCCGAGGCCAGCGCCGTACAGCCTTTCGCCTATTTCCACCTGATGTGGAGCGCTATTCTGGGCATCACCGTCTTCCACGAGACCTTGCGCCCCGCAGTTGTGCTGGGCGCAGGGCTGGTGATCGCGGCGGGCCTGTTCACCCTATGGCGCGAAAGACGCAAGGGTTGAGCCGGTCAACTCCTGTGAAAACGGCACCGGAAGAGGCGGTTGGCCCAGCCGCGCACGATAGACCGGGAGGCTCTCGGCGACGCGCATGACATAGTTGCGGGTTTCCTTGAAGGGGATGGTCTCGATCCAGTCGATCACATCCACCTCACCCCGGCGGGGGTCGCCATAACGCTCCATCCATGAAATCGGGCGACGGGGTCCGGCGTTGTAGCCAGCCGCCATCATGACGACGTTGCCGTTGAAATCCTCGGCCAGGCTGGACAGGTAATTCGCCCCCAGCTTGGCGTTGTACCGCCAGTCCGAGGTCAGCCGCCCGGTCTTGTGTCCGCTGAGAATACCAAGATCCTTGGCCACCAACTGCGCCGTCGCGGGCATCACCTGCATTAGCCCCCGTGCGCCCGCGCCGCTGATCACCACCGGATCGAATTCGCTTTCGCGCCGGGCAATGGCCAAGGTCATCTCTTTTGCCATCGGCAGGCCGATATCGGCGACTGGATGCACGGGATAGTAGGCGGCTGGCAGGACAACCCCGGTTGTCGCCGCGCGTTTGGCTATCATGACGGCCAGATGCGGCTCATTCAGTTCCAGCACCAAATCGCCCAACTGATTGGCCTGCGTCTGATCGAGGCTTTCGACCAAATGGGTCAGGAAGCGCTCCGACAGATTGCCCTCACCCGCCTGCAACAGAAGCAACCCGGCCTCGAGCACGCTGGAGTCCGCGAACGCGGCCTGTTTCCAGTGCGCGGCGCGGCGCGGGTTCGCCAATTCTGGGTCAAACGGTCGGCCAATGCGCTCGGCTGCCAGCAAACCATAGAACGAGGTCTGATGATCCGCCCCAACTGCATATGCTTCATATGCTTTGTCTGCATCTCCCAGTGCCGCATAAGCTCGCCCCAGCCAATACCCGCCGCGCCCTTTGGAAATGGGGGATTGCACCGCGCCCGAGAAGTTCTGGAAATGGCGCACCGCCGTCGCCGGATCATCCAGCCTGCGTAGGGCAAGGAACCCGGCCAGCCATTCGAGATCGGCATAGCCATAGCCCATATCCGGGGTCATGTGATGATTGGCGGCGATGGCATAGGCGCGCTCGGCGCTGCCGGTTCGCATCTCAAGCCGCGCTAGCCTGCGCCGCCCCTCGGCCCACTTGTCCGGCTCACCCAGCGCGTCAGGCCCGGTCGACCGGGCCAGCATCAGATCGATGGCGCTGTCGTCCAGCTCTTTCCGATCACGCCAGACAAACCGGTCAAAGGCCAGCCCGGGCGCATCGGCCAGAGATTTCGGCACCGCCGCCACCTTGCCATCCACCCCGTTCTGACGTTTTTGCAGAGCGATCCGGGCCTCGGCCAGCTTGCGCTGATCGGCGCTGATCAGGGGCAACATCTGGCCGGCGCTGACCAGATGGCCATCCCACAACATCCGGTCCATGCGCGCCGCGTGATGCGGCTTCAGCAGCTTGTCGAAGTTCTCCAGATAATCCTTCTGCAGTCCTGAACCCATCGGCATGGTCCGCCACGCGGTCACGATATCGGCCTCGGCCTCGCCATGGCGCCCCTTGCTCATCAGCGCGACGGCATAGTTCAGCGACCCTTCGGCGGTTTGTGGCGGCATCCCGGCATAGAATTTCAGCACCCGGTCCGCATCGGCATTGGTAAAGGACGGCTCGCTCTTGCGGCGCAGCCAGGCCAGGCCGGGCCAATCGGGGCGACGTTCAAGGAAAACCAGCACATCCCCCGAGCTGCCGAAGCCCTCGCGCAACCAGTGCCAGACGATGATGTCCCGAGACACCGACCCGCGCGCGCCCGAGGTGCTTAGGGCCGCATTCCAATCCCCCTTGCGCATCTCATACAGACCGGCACGCAGGTCGCCCGCCGCGTCGGCCCGCACCTGCCCGACCGAGCCCAAAATCACCACCACCAAAAGCGCCAGTACGCGTGTCATGCCTTGCATTTCCCAACCAACCAAGGATAGAGCCATTCAGGATAAACCTTGCGCCGCCGGGATCAACTCGGATCGCTATGATTGTGATGGCCCGTGACGCAAAAACTGCTAACTGCACCTTAAGGAGCGTTCCATGTTCAAAGGCTCGATGCCCGCCCTGGTCACCCCGTTCAGCAACGGCGCGTTGGACCTGGAGACGCTCAAACATCTGGTCGAGTGGCAGATCAGCGAAGGCTCGACCGGCCTGGTGCCCGTCGGTACAACCGGCGAAAGCCCGACGCTGACCCATGATGAACACGAAACGGTCGTTGCCGAAGTCGTGAAGGCTGCCGCAGGCCGCGTCCCGGTGATCGCTGGGGCCGGGTCCAACAACACGGTCGAGGCGGTCCGGTTCGTCCAGTTCGCTGCAAAGATCGGCGCTGATGCGGCGCTGGTTGTGACGCCCTATTACAACAAGCCGACGCAAAAGGGCCTGCTGGCCCACTACCGCGCGCTGCACGACAGCGCCGATATTCCGATCATCATCTACAATATCCCCAGCCGCTCGGTGATCGACATGACGCCCGCGACGATGGGCGAGTTGGCCCAACTGCCACGCGTCGTCGGAGTCAAGGACGCCACAGGCGATCTGGCCCGCGTCAGCCAGCAACGCGCCAGCTGCGGCTCGGACTTCTGCCAGTTGTCCGGCGAGGATGCGACGGCATTGGGATTCAACGCCCATGGCGGCGTCGGCTGCATCTCGGTCACGGCAAACGTGGCCCCGAAACTCTGTGCCGAATTCCAGCAGGCAACGCTTGCGGGCGATTACGCCAAAGCTCTGACCTATCAGGACCGCCTGATGCCCCTGCACGAGGCGATCTTCATCGAACCCGGTCTCGTTGGCGCCAAATATGCCCTTAGCAAGCTGGGCCTGTGCAGCCCCGAGGTCCGGTCGCCCCTGACCGAACTGGATGCCAGTACCAAAGCTGCCATCGATGCGGCCATGACCCATGCGGGCCTGATCTGATCCACCTGCAACCGGGCGGCACCCCGCCCCGGCGCGCGGCTTCTCTTCCTGGGGTTCCAAACTTCATCTGGCCCCAAATATCCCGGGGGAGGTGCGGCTTGCCGCGCCGGGGGCAGAGCCCCCATTCATCGTTTGCCGTAATACAACCCGACAACGTGTTCTGCCTGCGCGAAGAACAACCAGCGCGAGGTTGCGACGCCTGCGATATGCGACAGGACGGCGAGGGCAGCAAAAAGATGGCTGAAGGGGACCAGCAGCAAAAGGACCGGCAGACCAAACGCAAGGAGAAACGAAATTCCCCGCAGCTTTGCCGCATGTCTGCGTCCGACCACATGGACGAATTCTCGCAACAGATAGTTGGTCCCGGTATGGGGTGGTTCAAACGCGCGGAGAGAACCGCGTTCACTCAAACCTGTCGCGGTGCCCAGATCGGTGCCCGCCGCCGCGAAAGCCTTGTCTCCCTGGCGCCAGTAGAGAAGCTGAACCAGCGCCGCGATCAGCAACATGGGCACGGCGACACGGGTCTGACCGGCCAGAAGGGCACCTCCGGCCAAGCTGAAGCTTAGAAAGAGGATAGGCGTCAGCTTCATGTTCCAGCGCGGAACGGTCCTGAGTTGGGTGTAGATCATCGATGTCGTAAACACCGTGGCCAGAGACAGTAACGCCCCAACCCACCCCAGAAGACCAAACCGTTGGTCCAGAAAGACCACGCCCAACGCATAGATCCCCATGACGATCAGAGCGAGCACTGCGCACCAACCCTCGCGGCTGAGCCAGCTGGTTTTCCATTGCGTAAAGGCCTTCCAAGCCCGCTCCGGATGGCCGAGGTGAAAGGTCGAGGCCAGCAATCCACCAACAGACAGCGCGTAGGCGATGGCAAAGAACACCAAAGCCACCCAGCCGGAAACATTCGGCATCCCGAGGCCAAGGAAGAACAGCATCCCGAAGCCCAGCCCCGACAATGTGGTGAAGAGGATAACGGAAGGGGCCGGATGCATCAGAACTTCTCCAACGTCTTGTCGAGCCATCCGAGAAAGCCCTTGGGGTCTTCCGCCACAGGGGCCAGCAGCGGGGCCAGTATGTTGATCTGTTCGTCCACCGTGTCCTTTGCCCGGGGCGGCAGGTATTTGTTGACCGGTTTGGTGCCCATCTCAGGCATCAGGTCCATGCCGTCGCGTTCGGCAACCAGCTTGCTGACATCGCTGTCCGGGTCGCCCAGATCGCCGAAATGCCGCGCGCCGGCGGGGCAGGTGCGGACGCAGGTCGGGACACGATCCACTTCGGGCAGGTTCTCGTTATAGATGCGATCTACGCAGAGGGTGCATTTCTTCATCACGCCTTCGGCCATGTCCATCTCGCGCGCGCCATAGGGGCAGGACCAAGCGCAGAGACCGCAGCCGATGCAGTCGCTTTCGTTGACCAGCACGATTCCGTCCTCGACTCGTTTGTAGCTGGCCCCGGTCGGGCAGACGGTGACGCAGGGGGCGTCCTCGCAATGCAGGCAGGATTTGGGGAAGTGGATCAGTTGGGCGGGGCCGTCGGCGGGCTGCACTTCGTAGGAATGAACGCGGTTCAGGAAGGTGCCCGAAGGGTCGGCTCCGTACGCATCCTGATCCGACAGCGGCGCACCGTAGTTTTCGGTATTCCACCCTTTGCACGAGATCACGCAGGCGTGGCAGCCGACGCAGGTGTCGAGGTCGATCACCAAGCCCATCTTGCGGTCTGTGGATGTGGGGAGCTGGGTCATGCCAGTGAGCCTTCGTCGGTGTGGTGAGGGCAGGAGCGAGGGGCCAGCCCCTCGCGCTCCCCGGGATATTTATGGCCAGATGAAGAGTGGATCATTCGCCCACCTTCCAAGCGAGGTTTCTTGGGCCAGTGCCGACGGGAGATTTGATTGGGTTAAACTCGGGTTGGCTTTCCGCGTCGCTTGGGGGGGCGGACTTTTCGATTTTGACCTTCAAGTCGAACCAGGCGGCCTGACCCGTGATCGGATCGGAATTGGCCCATCGCATGCCGTCTCCCTTAGGCGGCAGCAACTCGTGGATCAGATGGTTCAGCAGGAAGCCTTTGGTGGCCTCGGGCGCGTCTTCCTGCAGCGCCCAGGCACCTTTGCGTTTGCCGATGGCGTTCCAGGTCCAGACGGTGTTTTCATTCAGCGCGGCCATTTCCATGACCGGGACAGTTATTTCACCATGAGGGGAGGTGACTTTGGCCCAATCTCCGTCTTGCAGATTGTGTTCGCGCATCAGTTTGGTGGGGACGTAAAGCGGGTTGCGTCCATGCAATTGCCTAAGCCAGGCGTTCTGGGTGCCCCAGCTGTGATACATCGCCATCGGGCGCTGGGTCAGGGCGTTGATGGTGAAGCCCTCGTTGCCCTGCTGGTCCGTCTCATACCAGATGGGCAGCGGGTCCATCGTGCCTTTGAGCCTTTTGCGCAGGTGGTCGGGCGGCTGGTGGTTGCCGTGACCTTCAGCGGCCAGTTGAAACTTGCGCATCGGCTCGGAATAGAGCTGGAACAGGTAGGGCTGTGGACTGTCATAAATCCCCATGCCTACGGCCCAGTCCTGATAGGCTGTGTTCCACGGTTTGTAGTAATCCGCGCCCTCAGGGATATGCGCGACGTAGAAGCCGCCGTTCTCGATATAGCGGTCCAACTGATTGGGGTTGACCACACCACGGCCTTCCTTGTCGCCGTTTTCGCCCCGGAACCCCGCCAGCGGACCGATCCCCGGTTTGCGCTGGTGGTTGACGATGTAGTCGGCATAGTCTTTCCACTTGGGAGTGCCGTCTTCGTTGGTGAAGCCCGGCAGGCTCATGCGGTTGGCAAGCTGGATCAGCACCGACTGAAAGCCGCGCACGTCGCGGTCGGGTTCGACCACCGGCCAGCGGATGGCGTCGGCGGCGGCGTCGGCCTCGCAGATCGGGCGATCCAGCAGCGAGATGCAGTCGTGGCGTTCCAGATAGGTGGTGTCGGGCAGGATAAGGTCGGCATAGGCCACCATTTCCGAGGAATAGGCGTCGGAATAGATGATCCTTGGGATGACGTATTTGCCGTCTTCGTTGCGGGCCGACAGCATCTCCATCACGCCCTTGGTATTCATGGACGAATTCCACGACATATTCGCCATATACATAAACAGCGTGTCGATCTTGTAGGGATCACCGGCGGCAGCGTTTGAGATCACCATATGCATCAGCCCGTGGGCGGACATCGGGTTTTCCCATGTGAAGGCCTTGTCGATGCGTTGGGCATTGCCGTGCTCGTCCAGCAGAAGGTCCTCGGGGCCGCGCGGGAAGCCCAGATGGGGGCCTTCCAGCGGGCGGCCCGGGCGGCGGTCGCCGTGGGGTGTCGGGTGTGCTTCGACCGGTTTCGGGTAGGGCGGTTTGAAGCGAAATCCGCCGGGGACCTCAACCGTGCCCAGCAGGATTTGCAGCACATGCAGCGCGCGGCAAGTCTGGAAGCCGTTGGCATGGGCCGAGATGCCGCGCATGGCGTGGAAGCTGACCGGGCGGCCTGTCATTTTGCTGTGTTTCTCGCCCCGGAAGTCGGTCCATTCGTGGTCCAGCTCGATGGCCTCATCAAAGGCGACACGGGCGATTTCGGCGGCGATGGCGCGGATTTTCTGGGCTGGGATACCGCAACGTTCGGCGACGTTTTCCGGGGCGTGGTCGTCGGATAGGTATTTCTCGGCGATCAGGTGAAAGACGGGACGGTGCGTCACGCCGTCTTTGTCATATGTGGCCGACAGGTCCGGGCGCACACCGGGCTTGTCGAAAGCCGTTGGTTCACCAGTGACGCGGTCGATGACCAGCGGTTTGCCGTCTGCGTCGCGCAGGAACAGGCCCTTCTCGGGGCCTTCGGCGGCGTTCAGCAGAACTGGTGCGTTGGTGTAGCGGCTGAGGTAGTCGAGGTCGATCTTGCCCGCTTTCATCAGCACATGGATCAGCGACAGAATGAACAGACCATCGGTGCCGGGCGTGATGCCCACCCAATCATCGGCCACCGCGTTATAACCCGAGCGGATCGGGTTCACGCCGATAACCCGCGCGCCGCGCGCCTTGATCTTGCCGATACCCATCTTGATCGGGTTGCTGTCATGATCCTCGGCCACGCCGAACAGCACGAATAGTTTGGTGTGGTCCCAATCGGGCTGGCCGAATTCCCAGAACGCACCGCCCATCGTGTAGATACCGCCCGCTGCCATGTTGACGGAACAGAAGCCGCCATGGGCTGCATAGTTCGGGGTGCCGAAATTCTGCGCCCAAAAGGATGTAAAGCTTTGGCTCTGGTCGCGCCCGGTGAAGAAGGCCAGCTTGTGCGGTGCGGTTTCGTGCAGCTCGTTCAGCCAGCCGACGGCGGTGCTGATCGCCTCATCCCATTCGATCTCGCGGAATTCGCCGGACCCGCGCGGACCCACCCGGCGCAGCGGCTTACGCAGGCGCGAAGGCGCGTTGACCTGCATGATCCCGGCGGAGCCTTTGGCGCATAGAACGCCCTTGTTCACAGGATGATCGCGGTTGCCTTCGATATAGGCGACCTTGCCGTCTTTCATATGCACGTTGATGCCGCAGCGGCAGGCGCACATATAGCAGGTGGTCTTGCGCACCTCATCTGAAACCTTGGGCGACAGGTCGATCTTGGGCTGATGCGTCACGTTAACTCTCTCCCTGTGGCCGGTCGCCTTGGGACCTGAACCTGCGGGCCATTGTGAGAACTTTAGTGCCGGGCTCAAGCGTTTCGTTACTGTTCAGATGGGTTTCCGGCTTTTTCGAAACTAATATATGAGGGCCGGGCCGCCGGGACCCGGCCACGTCATGATGTTATTGCTGACGCATGTCTGCTGCGTCGATGCCTGCCACTTCGACCGGCTTTTTCATCGCATCGCGGCGGAAAGGTTCGCCCAGTTCCTGATTGATCATGGCTTCGATCAGGGTGGTGATACCGTTCTTCTGATCCTCGACTGCCTGCGCCAGAGCCGCCGTCAACTCGTCCATCGTGCGCGCGACCACGCCTTTCAGGCCACAAGCTTGCGCGATGCCGGCGTAGGAAACCTGAGTATCCAGCTCGGTGCCGACAAAGTTGTCGTCGTACCACAGGGTCGAGTTCCGTTTCTCAGCACCCCACTGATAGTTGCGGAACACCACCTGCGTGATGGCGGGCCATTCCTCGCGGCCGATTGCGGTGAGTTCTGTCACCGCGATGCCGAACGCGCCATCACCCGAGAACCCAACAACCGGCGTATCCGGACAGCCGATCTTGGCACCGATCACCGAAGGCAGGCCGTAACCGCAAGGGCCAAACAGGCCGGGGGCCAGATATTTGCGGCCCTCTTCGAACGACGGATAAGCGTTGCCGATGGCGCAGTTATTGCCGATATCCGAGGAAATGATGGCCTCTTTCGGCAACGCGGCCTGAATGGCGCGCCACGCCTTGCGAGGGCTCAGCCAGTCGGGCTTGGCCGAGCGGGCGCGCTCGTTCCATGTGGTGCCGGGATCGTCGTTCTCGTGATCCATCGAGGACAGCTCCTGCGCCCATGCGGATTTGGTGGTGGCGATCAGGTCTTTGCGGGCCTGACGGCCTTCGTCACCAGCGGTGCCTGAGAGCCTTTCCAGCAAGGTGTCGGCAACCTTTTTGGCATCGCCCACGATGCCGACGGTGACGGGCTTGGTGAGGCCAATCCGCTCGGGTTTGACGTCAACCTGAATGATCTTGGCGTTGGTGGGCCAATAGTCGATGCCGTAACCCGGCAGGGTCGAGAACGGGTTCAGGCGCGTGCCCAAGGCCAGCACCACATCCGCCTGCGCGATCAGCTGCATCCCGGCTTTCGAGCCGTTATAGCCCAACGGACCCGCATGAAGCGGATGCGAGCCGGGGAAGGCGTCATTGTGCTGATAGCCGCAGCAGACCGGCGCATCCAGACGCTCGGCCAGCGCAACGGTTGACGGGATCGCGCCTGACAGAACCACGCCCGCGCCGTTGAGGATCACCGGGAAACGCGCGTTCGACAGCAGCTCGGCAGCCTCATCCAGTGCGGCTTCTCCGCCCGAGGGCAGTTCGAAATCGACGATCCGGGGCAGTTCGATATCCACCACCTGCGTGAAGTAATCACGCGGCACGTTGATCTGCGCGGGCGCGCTGTAGCGTTTGGCGTTCTGGATCACGCGGCTGAGCACTTCGGCCATGCGCGAGGGGTCGCGGACCTCTTCCTGATAGCAGACGCAGTCGGCGAACATATTCATCTGCTCGATTTCCTGAAACCCACCCTGACCCACGGTCTTGTTCGCTGCCTGCGGCGTCACCAGCAACAGCGGCGTATGGTTCCAGTAAGCGGTCTTCACGGCGGTCACGAAGTTCGAGATACCGGGGCCGTTCTGCGCGATCATCATCGACATCTTGCCGGTGGCGCGGGTATAGCCATCTGCCATCATCCCGCCCGAGCCCTCATGCGCGCAGTCCCAGAAGGTGATCCCGGCCTTGGGGAAAATGTCCGAGATCGGCATGAAGGCCGACCCGATAATGCCGAACGCATGTTCGATCCCGTGCATTTGCAGCGTTTTGACGAAGGCTTCTTCGGTGGTCATTTTCATCTGCATGTTCTCCGATCAAGGATGGCTGGAACGGGGTCTGTCGCCCCTATTTTCCGGTTGGTTTTGACCCAAGGGTGTCTATGGCGATAGGGCCAGAACTGCAGGCGGGATAGGTCCAGTGGCGTCACGCCTGCGCAATCGCCTCGGCGATTTTCGCGATCCCCGGCCCGATCCGGTCGGGCGGGATCGAGGAATAACCGAGGCGATAGTAGGTCTTTGGTCGCTGCGGGCCGAAAAAGAAAGGCTCTCCGGGTTCGATATGTACGCTTTTGTCCTGCAGATGATGCGCAAGCCGCGTGGTGTCCACATGCGCGGGGGCCTGCATCCAGATCGACGACCCGCCCAGCATTCCGCGCCCCGCGACCGTCAGACCAGACTGACGGATCGCCTCATCAATGGCCTCGCGCCTGTACTGAAGGGCCTTGGACATGCGCCTGATCTGCGCATCGTAGTGCCCCAGAGACAGGAAATAAGCCGCTGTGCGCTGCACATGGCCGGGCGGGTGGCGCAGGACTAGCGACCGTAGGGCACGGGCCTCGCGGATGAAGCTTTCGGACCCGACCATGTAGCCCAGCCGCAGTCCCGGAAACAGAGATTTCGAGAAGCTGCCCACATAGATCACCCGCCCGTCCGTATCCAGCGACCGCAGCGCGGGCGAGGGCGCGCCCAGAAAGGACATCTCGAATTCATAGTCGTCTTCCACGATCATCGCGTTCAACTCACGCGCGCGGCGCAACAGGGCGTGGCGGCGGTCGATGGGCATCGTAGCTGTGGTCGGGCATTGATGGCTGGGAGTGGTGAAGATGACATCGGTGTCATCGGGGATCGCATTGGGCGGCAAGCCGTCGCGATCTACGCGCAGCGGGGCCAGCTTGCATTCGGAATGGATCAGAAGATCGCGCAGGGCGTAATAGCAGGGGTCTTCGATGGCTGCCTTGCGGTCCCGGTTGAGCAGGACGCGCGAAGCCAGCCACAGGGCGTTCTGCGCGCCCAAGGTAATGAGTATCTCTTCGGGCCGGGCGGCGATTCCGCGCCGGGGCAGGGTGTGGCGGGCGATGAATTCTATCAGCAGTGGGTCGTCGCGATCCACATAATCGCCGGTCAATGTGTCGAAGTCTTTATGGCCTAACGCGCGTACAGCACAGAGGCGCCAATTCGCATGGTCAAACAGAGTCCGGTCAGCCTGACCGTAGATGAATGGATGGCGGTAGTCGCGCCAATCGCTGGGTTTCGGCAGAATATCTCCACCCGAAAACCGGCGCGCCAGTGCTACGTCCCAGTCCACCGTCTCGCTCTCGCGTCTTTGTGGGGTATAGGTTGGGGGCACGGGGGCGTTGTCCGACACGTAGTAGCCCGAGCGTCCCTTTGCTGTGAGATAGTCATTGGCCAGCAACTCAGTATAGGCCAGCGTGACCGTGATCCGGCTGACCCCCAGATGTGCTGCCAATTTTCGGGACGAGGGCAGTTTCTCGCCGGTATGAAAGCGACCCGACAGGATGCCCTCGGCGATCATCTGTTGGATCTGCGCCTGCAGCGTACCCTGTCCGTTGCGCTCCAGAAAGAAGGTGTCGACCGAGATGCCCATGGATTGCTTATAGATTGGACTTAAGGCGGGGGCAATCTGGACTTATCCACGGGTGATTGACTTGTGGTTCCAAAAGAATTAAATAACTATAAATCTAGTTTAATGGAGATGGCAAATGTGGGAATCAGTTGCTGCCGGGTTTTCGGCCATGGGGTCCGAGGCCCGGCTGAAAGTCCTCAAGACGCTGGTCCGCGCCGGTCAGACCGGGCTGACGGTTGGAGAAATACAAAACCGCACGGGCATCGCGCCGTCGACTCTTGCGCATCACCTGAGGTTTTTGGCCGCCGGTGGCGTTGTGGAACAGGAAAAGATCGGGCGCAGCACCATTAACCGGGCGTGTTTCGATGAACTTAGGAACCTTGCGCAGTTCATCCTCAGCGAATGCTGTGCAGACGAAGTGGGAAAGGCCGCGAACGATGGCTGAACTGACACAGAATCCCAAGCCACTGGGGCGGAACCTGGTTGACCTGATCAAGACGCCCTGGGCGCTGATTGTCGCCCTATTGATCGCTGTCGCGCTGCTTGATCCGGGCAACTGGGTTGAGGTCGTGACATTTGCGGGCAAGGCGCTCGCGCATACAGGGCAATACATCCTGTTCGCGGTGCTGCTGTTGTCTTACCTCAAAGCCACAGGGGCCGAGGTTATGGTGGCCCGCGCGTTTGAGGGGCGCGAGACGCGGATGATCTTTCTCGCCGCGCTGTTCGGCGGGCTGGCTCCTTTCTGTTCCTGCGAGGTGATCCCGTTTATCGCCGGGCTTCTGGCGCTGGGTGCGCCCTTGTCGGCCGTCATGGCCTTCTGGCTCAGCTCGCCTCTGATCGACCCGCCGACCCTTTTGATCACCGCAGGCGCGTTGGGTTGGCCCTTTGCCATCGGCAAGGCCGTCGCTGCGGTAGCGCTGGGCCTGTTCGGAGGCTTTGCGGTCCGCGCCCTGATGCGCGGCGGCGCGTTCGCCCAGCCCTTGCGCGAATACAAACCCGCGGGTTGCTGCGGCTGCGGTCCGAAAAAGGACGACAAACCAGTGTGGAAATTCTGGCAGGAGCCCGAGCGCCGGGTCCGCTTCCGGTCGGAGTTCGTCCATAACGGCCTGTTTCTGCTGAAATGGCTGGCGCTGGCTTACGTGCTCGAGGCGCTGCTGGTCAGCTACGTCCCTGCCGACCTGATCGCTCGCGTTGTCGGGGGGGAAGGTGTACTGCCCATTGTCACCGCCGCGCTGGTCGGGATGCCTGCCTACCTGAACTCCTATGTAGCGCCGCCGCTGCTGGCGGGGTTGATGGAGCAGGGGATGACCGCAGGCGCTGCGATGGCGTTCATGGTGGCCGGGGCCGTCAGTTCGATCCCTGCGATGGCAGCGGTCTGGTCGCTGGTTAAGCCACGCGTCTTTGCCACTTATCTGGGGCTGGGCATCAGCGGAGCCATCGTCTCAGGCATTCTGTTTCAGATGATCTGAAGGAAAAACCGCCCGGTGCGACCACCGGGCGGTTTTGCTTGTCAGCTTGCCTCGCAGTAGCGAGGCAGTTTGAACCGGTAGCGCGGCTCACCGCTTTCCACATAGACGCGTTTTTCGATGCAGGCGCTGGTGCCGACGGTTTGCGCAACGGGGGCCTCTGTCGATGTCACCGACGCGGCTGAGCCATCTGGCAGGCGGACCGAGGCAATCACCCCATTCTTCAGATCACCGTTGATCGGCGTGGCGGACAGCACGGGTACGGTTATGAACGAATGGTGCTCGTGGTCACCATCGTCACCAAGAAACACAAGCCCCGAGATGATCAGGACCATCAACAGTGCGCCGGCAATCGCCAGACCTTTGGTCTTGAGGAAGACATAGATCGACACAGCGCGGTGCGGGCCAAAGAGCGCGGACAGAACATTCAGCATGGCATTTCACAATCGAAAAGGCCCCGGCTGGGTTCAGTCGGGGCCAAGATCAGGTCAGGGGCGCAGATCGTCTTCCTCGTCTTCGTCGCTGCCGCCCTTGGGCAGGTTGAAGAAGCTGTCAGCGTCGACGATCGGTTCATCCTCGTCCTTGTCGTCGCCGTCATCAGACAGCGAGAATGTTTCCAGCCCCTCGATCGCGGTCGGAATCTTGGGCGCGGCATCCATATCCAGCGATTGTTCGGTCGAAACCAGCTTGCGGCGCTCATCATCGCTCATGACGCCGCCTTCGGCGGCTTTCTTCGCAGCGGCCTTCTGGACGATGGCGTCCAGCTCGGACTGTTTGCACAGGCCCAGGGCAACCGGGTCGATCGGCTGCATGTTCGAGATGTTCCAGTGCGTGCGCTCGCGGATCGACTGGATCGTGGGCTTGGTGGTGCCCACCAGCTTGGCGATCTGACCGTCGCTCAGTTCGGGGTGGAACTTAACCAGCCACAGAATCGAGTTCGGACGGTCCTGCCGCTTGGACAGGGGCGTATAACGCGGGCCGCGGCGTTTTTCCTCGCCCGAGGCTGCCGGGTTGAATTTCAACTTCAGCTTATGGAGCGGGTTGCTCTGCGCGGTGTCGATTTCTTCTTGCGTTAGCTGGTTGTTGGCGATGGGGTCAAAGCCTTTCACACCAGCGGCCACATCGCCATCCGCGATGCCCTGCACTTCCAGTTCGTGCATGCCTACGAAATCCGCGATCTGCTTGAAGCTGATCGTGGTGTTGTCCACCAGCCATACGGCGGTTGCCTTGGCCATCAGGGGTTTTGCCATCAGCCCATCTCCTTTGAATACATCTGTCCCGTCGCCGGAATTCGGCGGCCCCGAGGTTGTGGGGCAGGTTTCCGTTGTCGGGGAACTTGGGGCCTATATAGTCGCGTCACCGAAAGAAGGGAAGAGGCGAATGCGCTGGGTAGTATTGTGGGTGCTGAGCGCCGTGACTGCGATGGCCGAGGGCGAGAAGGCGGGCGTGTTCGACTACTACGTTCTGTCGCTCAGCTGGTCGCCCAACTGGTGCGCCCGCGAAGGCGATGCGCGCGGGTCAGACCAGTGTGATGCGCGGCATGACCACGGTTGGATTCTGCACGGGTTGTGGCCGCAGTTTCATCAGGGCTGGCCGTCCTATTGCCGCACCCCCGAGGCCCCGCCGTCGCGCGCGATGACGCGGGAAATGGAAGATATTCAGGGCAGTTCAGGGCTTGCATGGCATCAGTGGAAGAAACACGGAACCTGCTCGGGGCTTTCTGCCCCGGACTACTTCACCCTGTCGCGGCAAGCCTATGATCGCATTGCGCGCCCTTCGGTCTTTCGCAAGCTGGAGGCTTCGGTCAAACTGCCCGCCGCTGTGGTGGAAGAGGCGTTTTTGCAAGCCAACCCGACGCTAGAGCCGGACATGATCACCGTGACCTGCAAACAAGGTTACATTGAAGAAATCCGCCTGTGCCTGTCCCGCGACCTCGATCCGGTGCCCTGCGGTCGGGACGTGATCCGGGATTGCAGGGCAACGGACGCCCTGCTTGATCCGATTCGCTAGAACGTTCTGGTTTGAGCAATCCTCATCGCCAGCCGCCACCATGGCTGAGCAAATGGCTCGGCCAAGTGGGTACCTAGCGGGCCACGGCGAGATGCCGCCCGAAACTGTCGACGGGTCAACTGTTTTCGGGCGGCTTATAGGCCACATAGCTCTTGGGAAAGCCAAGCTTCCATTCGGTCCAGATCTGACCGTTCGGGAACAGATTTCTGATCTCGGACCGCATCAGGACAGTTGTGCCAACGACCATCTCCGTCCAGGCAGGCAATTTCTTCTGCCAGCCTGCGATAAGCTTGTTTTTGATCCATTTCGGATAGAACCACCAAAACGGCATGTTGCAATGCGCTTCGATCGGGAACCAGATCGAAGGGGTCTGCACCCAGTAACTGGGCGCAAGCCTTTTGACCTCGGACGCCATGCGCCGGCGGTTTTCGCTATCGCCGACGTGTTCGATCACGCTGTTCGAGAAGGCGATATCAAACGACATATCCTTGGCGAAATCGACATCGCAGGCGTCGCCTGGCAGCAAGGTGACTTTGTGTGTCGAGTACTCTGGTTCTGGCGACATCGAATCCGGCAGGTTGATGATGGTGAGATCCAGAGGCAATGGGAAATCCGCCCAGAACTCGGCCGTGCCCCCAAGGTCGATAATCCGCTCTCCGCCCTTGATATTCATACGCTCTATGAAAATCCGACGCCGACGTCGACGTGCGGCCGCAGAGAAGGGTTCCTTGAGCTTCATCAAACTATGAAAAATGAAATACTTCATGAATAGACCTGAGTTATGAATGGCGGGCGGCTAAGAATCCACTTTGATAGGCTTCTACAGAGCAAAAGAACGACCGGAAGCAAAGTCATTCTGGATCAGGGCGCCCCGATTTGGAACTTGTTTCGATGCAATCATCCCCGGACGCGGCCTTCGTTTACGAATTTGCAACACTCGTTCTGAGCAGGCTCAGGTCCTACTACAAGCCACCGCCGCCGGGTCCGGGCGCTTTGCCTGGCCTCTAGCTCAAGGAGGTTGGCGAAGCTTCTCGCCTCGTCACAACGTTCTGTTCTGGCAATCGCGCGCATAGTCCAGCGCCTTGGCGGTGCCTTTCAGATCAATTGCCATGACGGTCTGGCCGTCTGGGTTGTAAACCGTCATGGTCTTGTTCTGGGCAATCGCGTTGACGAAATTGCGGTCAGTGAAGAACACGGTCGCGCCGGGTACTCGATCTTGTTTGAACCCGATAGCGGTGGCATCAAAGCTCTTACCGTCCAGTTCGAACCGGATCGGATAGCTCTGCCCCGGTTCGATGTCGCCCCAGGCCTTGTTGTAGACGGTGAAATACCCGCGATTGTCCAGCGCGTCATAGCCTAAGCGCACCACCGAGAGGTCCTGATACACCGTCTGGATCAGACACCCGTCGCCAAGCGCAGGGTCCATCATGATGTTCCAACCTTGGACAAAGCCCTTGTCGATGAGGTCTTGGGCGAGAGAGGCGTTGGCGGTGAATGCGGCGACGGTGAGGGCGAGGAGGCGGGTCATGAGCGATGTCCTTGGAAGTCCGATTTGGCAATGATGCTACCCGGAAGCGGAGCCGACCGAAACGGTGAATCTGGGAGGGGTATCTGGTTGGGCCGTCGTGTTGTACTGCTACCGTTCTTCGGCGGGGGCACGCTCCAGATATTGAAGCTTCCGTTTCCTGTAGAGCCCCATGAAGTCCTCAGAGATGAAGAAACTGCCACCCAGATACTTCGCCCGCCAAAGGTGTTTACCGGCTATGACATCGCTCTTTAGCACCATTCCTTCATGGGATATTTTTTCAGGGGAGAAAAATGCGATCGCCCCATCTTCCCAACGATCCACACTGACACCGCCCTGTTCGTAGTCAAGACAATCACACTGGGTCATGATATTCATGACATAGTATTGCTGTGGTGCCGGATCACCACGTTTTCCGTTACGCAATTGGAATGGGAAAAACTCATGCAGGCCCGGTTCCAGTTCCTCAACAACCTGCCGGAAATTCTCGGAAACAAATTGGAGACCCCAACGATCAATATAGTCCGGAATACGCTTACGCGGCTTTTCAGTGTAGCCACTGGTCGGCAATGGTCCAGAGGCAGGATTGTAACGAGTCGCGCTCTCTAGTCCCAGCTTGCGAGCATTGCGTGGCTTTTCCCCATCGAATTCAATGTTCACATACCAAGGCGGGTTCACAGTGCCCCAAACATTGTAAGCCATTCATTTCTCCAAACTACCTGAGCTTAAATCGTCTTTGAAAAGCTGGAACCGTAGCAAGTCGCACGACAGGTTTCAAAGCTCCTTCCGCGCCCTGAGCGCCGCCGTAATCGTCCCGTCATCCAAATAGTCCAGCTCTCCCCCAATCGGCACGCCCTGCGCCAATGAGGTCAGGCGGACCTGACCCTCCAGCTGGTCGGCGATGTAATGGGCGGTGGTCTGGCCGTCGACGGTGGCGTTCAGGGCGAGGATGATTTCGGTGATCCCTTCGGCTGTGACCCGGTCCTTGAGGCGGGGAATGCGCAGTTCGTCCGGGCCGATGCCGTCCAGCGCCGAGAGCGTGCCGCCCAGAACGTGGTAGCGGCCTTTGAAGACACCCGCGCGTTCCATCGCCCAGAGATCGGCGACGTCTTCAACCACGCACAGCTCACCGGTTGCGCGGGCCTCGGTGTTGCAGATGTCACAGATATCGGTGGTGCCCACATTTCCGCAGTTCAGGCATTCGCGGGCGGTGATGGCGACCTGCTGCATGGCGTCCGACAGGGGCGTCAGCAGCAGGGCGCGTTTGCGGATCAGGTGCAGCACCGCTCGGCGGGCCGAGCGGGGGCCGAGACCGGGCAGCTTGGCCATCAGGTCGATCAGGTTGTCGATGTCGCTGTTGGAACTCACGGCCTGTCCTGCGTGGCGTCGGAGGGAGCCTCCGGCGGGAGTATTTTCGAAAAGATGAAGATCAGAACGGCAGCTTGATGTCTGCGGGCAGGCCCATGCTTTCGGTCAGTTTTGCCATCTCTTCCTGCGAGCGTTCGGCGGCCTTGGTCTGCGCGTCCTTGATGGCGGCCAGGATCAGGTCCTCGACCACTTCCTTGTCGTCGCCGTTGAAGATGGACGGATCGATATCGAGACCTTTGAGCTCGCCTTTGGCGGTGGCGGTGGCTTTGACGAGGCCTGCGCCGGATTCACCGACGACCAACAGGGTGTTCAGTTCGTCCTGCATTTCGGTCATCTTGGTCTGCAAGTCTTGTGCGGATTTCATCATCTTGGCCATATCGCCCAGACCGCCGAGTCCTTTGAGCATCGGAATTCTCCTGTAAGTCAGTTTGAAGCCTAAATACGGGCGACATCTCTGCGACACAAGGGCCGAGGGGGCTCCCGCCCGTCGTCAAGGTCTTTGGCAAGACCTTTTCTCCGGTTGGGCCCGGCAGCGCGGGCAAAGCCCGCGCTGCCGGGCCCAAGGCCGCTCAGGGGTATCGGCGCAGCCGATGGACCGTGGCGGGCGCGGGAGCGGTCCGGGAATCTGAGCCGCGTCAGTCTTCCTCGAACGGATCCCATTCGTCTTCGACCTCGGGCAGGGCTTCAGTTTCGACTTTGGCGGCGCGTTGTTCGGGGGTTTCTATGCTTTTGATCCGGGCTTTGGGGAAATGCATCAGGACAGCCTGAACCAATGGGTGTTGCTCGGCCTCAGCCTTGATCGCCAGATCGGCGGCATCGCGCAGTTCGGCGATGGTTGCGGCCTCTCCGTTGGCCACGATCGAGACGGCCCAGCGGTTTCCGGTCCAGCGTTGCAACGCTGTACCCAGCCGTGCGGCAAGGTCCGTTGGCGCGGAATTCGTTGGGGTGAACTCAATCCGCCCCGGCTGGTATGAAACTAGTCGGACACTGTTTTCAACCTCGACCAGCAGCTTCACATCCCGGTTCGCGCGGATGAGTTCGACCACATGCTCAAAGCTGGGGTAGCGGGCCAGAGCCGTCTGCACATCCTGGGCCAATGCGGTGGTCGGGGCGCCTGCCCCGCCGCGCGCGGGCGGAGCATAGGCGGTGGCCATCGGGGCTTGCGCGGCATGCGATGGTGTCGGCATTCCGCCGCCGGGTCCGCCATTAGGCGGCGGAGGGGTATCCTGCAGCCGTTTGATCAGCTCTTCGGGGCTTGGCAGGTCAGCCACATGGGTCAGCCGGATCACGGCCATTTCGGCGGCCATCATGGCGTTGGGGGCGGCCGAAACCTCCTCAAGCGCTTTCAGCAGCATCTGCCACATGCGGGTCAGGACGCGCATCGGCAGCGCCTCGGCCATTTGCTGGCCCCGGGCGCGTTCGTCGGGGGAAACGGTCGGGTCTTCGGCGGCGTCGGGCGTGATTTTCACCACCGACACCCAATGGGTGATCTCGGCCAGATCGCGCAGGACGGCCAGCGGATCGGCCCCTTCGGCGTATTGAGCGCTGAGTTCGGTCAGGGCGCCTGCCGCATCGCCGCGCAGGATCATGTCGATCAGGTCCAGTACGCGACCCCGGTCAGCCAGACCCAGCATCGCGCGCACCTGATCGGCGTTGGTCTCGCCCGCGCCGTGGGATATCGCCTGATCCAGCAATGAGGTCGCATCACGCGCGGATCCCTCCGCCGCGCGGGTAATCAGCGCCAGAGCATCCTCGGCGATCTGTGCGCCTTCGGCATCGGCGATTTTGCGCAGCAGGCCGATCATGTCCTCGGGCTCGATCCGGCGCAGGTCGAAGCGCTGGCAGCGTGACAGAACCGTCACAGGGACCTTGCGAATCTCGGTGGTGGCAAAGATGAATTTCACATGCTCGGGCGGTTCCTCAAGCGTCTTGAGCAGCGCGTTGAAGGCGCTGGTCGAGAGCATGTGCACCTCGTCGATGATGTAGATCTTGTAGCGGGCCGAGGCCGCGCGATAGCGGACGCTGTCGATGATCTCGCGGATATCATTCACGCCGGTGCGGCTGGCGGCGTCCATCTCCATCACATCGACATGGCGGCCTTCCATGATGGCCACGCAATGTTCGCACTGGCCACAAGGCTCGGTGGTCGGTTTGCCTTCGCCGTCGGGACCGATGCAGTTCATGCCCTTGGCGATGATGCGCGCGGTGGTGGTTTTGCCGGTGCCGCGAATGCCGGTCATGATGAAAGCCTGCGCGATCCGGTCGGCCTCGAACGCGTTTTTCAGGGTGCGCACCATGGCGTCCTGGCCGACCAGATCGGCAAAGGTTTCCGGGCGGTATTTTCGGGCGAGAACCTGATAGGCGGGGCTGGGCGTGTCGGTCATGTCTGCTTTCGCGGATTCGAGTTCTGCCGCAGCGTAGAGGCCCCCGCTGTCCGCGTCCACCGCCCGCCCCGATGATTTTCATTTTGGAAAGCGCGCCAGGCTGGATAGACTGGCCGGATAGATTTGAGCGGCTCGTTTTTTGTGGGGTGTGTTTTAAGGGGGATTTCATGTCGCAACTGGTGATTTATGCGTTGCGGGTTGGCGGGGGCACGTTGGCCCTGACGTCGATGCCGGGCCGCGGCGGGGATTATGAGGGCGATCTGGGTGTGATCGCAGGCTGGAAGCCGGGGCTTGTTCTGTCGATGACCACCGAGGTTGAAATGATTCAGGACGGTGCGCGCGATTTCGGAGCGGATATCCAGAGCCGCGCCAGCCGTTGGGTGCATCTGCCGATCGAGGATTTCGGCGCCCCACCCGAGGCGGTCGAGGACCTGTGGCCTCAGGTCAGCGCTGCCGCGCGGCAGGCCCTGTCCGGCGGAGGCCGAGTTCTGGTGCATTGCCGGGGCGGCTGTGGCCGGTCGGGCATGGTTGTACTGCGGCTGATGGTCGAATCCGGCGAGCGGCCCGAAAAGGCGCTGGAGCGCCTGCGGGCATTGCGCCCCTGCGCTGTCGAGACCGAGGGGCAGATGACCTGGGCCGTTGCCCCGGCCCGGGTCCCGTTACAGCGATAGATCAGGCGCAGGCCATTTGTTGCGGTTCGGCCTGACGACGCGGGGCTAGAACAGACGCTTCCAGCATCGCGCAGGGCGGGTTCGTAAGCAGCCCAGAGGGCAGCGTTGTGAAAGAGGTGCCGAACATCATGTCCGCATAGTCCTCAAGCATATCGGTTTCGGCCTCGGGATCGCCGCCGCAGAACACGCGCACTTGATCGGGGCAGGCGCGAAAGCGGGCGGTACAGCCTTCGAGGCAATGGGTCAGTTCGCTGCTGCCTTCGACCTGAAATTCGGGGTTGGTCACCGGGCGGGCGGTTGACACGGCCTGCGTCAGTGCCCGCGCCATGCGGGCCAATGCCGGGCAGGGTTTTCCGGTGCGCTGGCATACTGTTGCCGAGAATTCGTGCGTGTTGGTCTTCCAGATCATATGATGCGCCCTCCGCGCGCGGGGCGGGGGCATGATACAGGCGGGACGGCGCGATGCTGTCAGGACCTGCCCGGACACCCCGCCCGAGATTCAGTTTCGGTTCCGATGGCAGGTCTCCTGACTTGCGGGTCATCGCTTTGCCGACCTTCCCAGCCTTTCGGCCAGTGGCATTTCGGCATTGCTCACCGCTTACAGTTGCGGGGGCAGTCGCGGATTTGGTCCGTTCCGGTTGTCGCCGGGCAGGGCCGCACCGTGTTCCCTTTTCATCCCGGCCTTGGTCAAAGGCACGGGAACCATCACCGCATCGCTAGCGGTTGGGCGGGCACCGAGTCAAGCGAATTGGCGGGCGCGGCCCACCAATGGTCTCGCGACGTCAATCTTGACTCTGTGGCGACTAAATGAACTGATCGGTTCAGATTGTGCCAGAGGACCCAATGTTGGATGCGCAGCAGACCGTAATGGCGGAAGATTTCCGGTTCCCCTCCGGCCCTGCGATGCTGTCGGCGCGGCTCTACCGGCCCGCGTCAGAGCCGGAAACGGTCGTTGTGATCAACAATGCGACCGGTGTACCGCGTGACTATTATCAGCATTTTGCGCGCTGGCTGGTGGCCGAGCACGGCATGGCTTGCCTGACCTATGATTATCGCGATTTTGGCCAGTCCCTGACCGGCCCACAAAGAACGTCAACAGTGACGATGGCGGATTGGGCTTTGATCGATATTCCGGCCGCGCGCACTGAGATGCGGCGGCGGTTTCCTCAGGCAAAACTCTGGAGCGTTGGCCATTCGCTGGGTGCGATGCTGGGGCCGGTGCAACCTGATATCGACCGTATTGACCGGATGATCTGTGTCTGTTCCGGGCTGGTGACGCTATCGGATCACCCGTGGCCCTATCGTGCCCTGGCTGCATTGTTTTGGTACGGTCACGCGCCGCTAGCGGCGCGTGCGCTGGGCTATCTGCCGGGTAAGGCGCTGGGCTTTGGTGAAAATCTGCCCGCTGGGGTTTATTGGCAATGGCGCAAATGGTGCACCGCGTCCGACAGCTATCTGCCCGAAATCGGAGAGACCCTGCCTGCCGCGCGATGGTCCACCATAGGCGGACCGGTTGATCTGTTTGCATTCGAAGACGATCAAATGGTCCCACCCGAGGCGGTCTGGCGGCTGGCCGATCTCTATGGCCCGGAGGCGCGCCGTCATCTGCTGTCACCGCAGGAGTTCGGGTTGTCCAAGGTCGGCCATATCGGCGTGTTTGCCCGGCGCAACGCTGCCGTCTGGCCCCGCCTGATCGCCTGATCAGACGAGGCCTGCCGGTCACAACCGCTTGCGCGATTTCTTCTCTTGCATGACACCGCGCACCATCTTGCCGAACGCTTTGTCGCGCGCGCGGGACTGCGCGATGGTTTCCGAGTTGCGCTGATCCTCGCGCCGCAGCTTGCGCCACCGCTCCAGTCGTGAGGGATCATGCGTGCCGTCGTGGATCGCGCCCTGCACGGCACAGCCGGGCTCGGCCTCATGCTGGCAATCCGAGAATCGGCAGTTCTGGCTAAGCTCTATGAGGTCCGAGAACACCTCGTCCACGCCTTCCTGCGCGTCCAGCAACCGCAAGGCGCGCATGCCGGGTGTGTCGATCAGCCATCCACCATTGCGCATGTGGTGCAGCGCGCGGGCGGTGGTGGTGTGCCGACCCCGCGCATCATCCTCGCGAATGCCTGCGGTAGCCTGTGCCTGACCGGTCATAGCGTTGGCCAGCGTCGTCTTGCCAACGCCGGATGAGCCCAACAGCGCGCCGGTCTGGCCCTTTGGACACCACGCCAGAACCTGTTCGATCTCAGTCGGGTCCAGCGCATTGATCGCAAGCACCGTCAGAAACGGGTCGATGGCTTGCACCTGCTGCACATAGGTCTCGGGCGCATCCGATATGTCGGCCTTTGTCAGCACGATCACCGGATAGCTTCCGGCTTGATGGGCCAGCGCCAGATAACGCTCCAGCCGGGGCAGGCTGAAATCGGCGTTGCACGAACTGATGATGAATAGCACATCGACATTGGCGGCGATCAACTGCGCCGACGCCCCGGTGCCAGCCGCCCGGCGTTGCAGCAGGCTGCGCCGCTCGAGCAGATGCCGGACGCGGTTGTTGTCGTCTGCCAGCACCCAATCTCCGACCGCGTAGTTCCCGGTGGGGTTGTCCGGGCTCAGCAATGGGGATTCGCCATCGGGGCTGAGGCCGATCAGCCGGTCCCGGTGGACGGCGGCGATGCGAAAAGGTTGGCATGAAGGGTCAGCCGCGTGTTGCGCGGCGAAATGAGAGGACCATCCGAGGTCCGATAAGGAAAGATACATTGCTCTGCCTGTGATCAGAAACAGCTTGCCCATCGGATGGCAATCGCGCACCCGCTGGTCATGTGTTCAGGCAGTCAGAAGATCGCTGTGGATCAGAACCGGGCTGCCCGAAGGGTTTTTACTACAATCATAAAGCCCTCCTGCGGCTATGGGTTGGTTCAAGTGAGAGGCTGGACATCGACCCAAGCGGGACTCGTTGTGGCTGCTTCCTTCCGGACCTGACCAGGTTGGCGAGGCGCTCGCCCGCGCCAACCTCTCGCCCCCCATATAGGCGTGCCGCGTGGCCTTGGCAACCCGTCAGAGCGTCAGGTGAACGGGCAGAAACCCGTCGTCGTTCAGGGGCAGGGTGCGGGGTGCGTATTCGGCCAGCTCATCCAGATAGGCGCGCGCGCCGGGGCCGGTGGCCAGAATCGCCTCAACCCCGTTTGCCGGGACAAAGGAGAACGGTCGCGGTGCCCGCTCCAACGGATCGGAGGCCAGCGCGCCCGCCAGATAGGCGCACAGAACGTCGTGAATGCGCGGCGCAGGCAGCGTGATCACCTCAGCCGCAGAGACAAACGGGAAATGACCCCCGCCGCTGAGGCGGTAATTGTTGGTGGCGACGACAAAGCGCTGATCCGGGCGCACCGGCTTGCCGTTCACCTGCAAGGCGCGAATACGCGAATGGGCCGGGTCTGTCAGGGTTCCGCCTGCATTGAACCGGGCCGGTTGGGTGAGGTCGATTTGCCAAGTTGCGCCATGCAGGACGTCGAAATTGTATCCCGCCCGGCGATGGTCGATCAAATCCCCCGGCCTGCGCGGCGAGAGCTGGTTGAACACCCCAGCGGACATCTCAAGCCAATCCTCAAGCTGCGCGCCGGTCACCACCGCCGCCCGCAGTTCATTGGGAAAGACATGCAGGTCGGCCACATGGCGGATCGAGACCGGGCCGGCGGGAACTTCGGTGTAATATCCGGGGCCGGCGCGCCCGCCGAACTTGGCCGGGGATGTGGCTGAAAGGACCGGTAGGCTGTCCCATTGACTCCCACGCAGCAGAGGGCGCAGCGCCGCAGCCTGCGCCGCCGCCAGCAACGCCAGTCCCCGATCCGGGACGCAATACGAGAAATAGCTGTGCAGCGATTTGCGAACTGACCCCACCGGTCTTGAGACGCGTTTGCGCGTCTCCTCATGCCCTGCTGCAAAGAGCTGTTTGATCTCGGCATTCTCCGGGGTCAGCGTCGTGGGGGTTCTGACCGGCACCGCCTCGACCCGGCTTTCGACGACGTGCCAGCCGTGCCCGTCACGCTGTTCCAAGACCAGATCAACAATGCCCAGATGCGACCCGGCCCATCCCGGCATTACAACCGGCTTGCCGTGTACCTGCCCCTGTTGGTGATCCACATGGGTCAAGCCGCCATGCGCTTTGCCGGGCAAGGTCAGATGTGTATGCCCGGCCACGATCACGTCAATCCCGTCCAGCGCGGCCAGCGGGATGACGGCATTTTCCATGTCCGGTTCAGCCTCGACCCGATCCAGCCCGGAATGCGCAAGTGCCACGACAAGATCGCAGCCTTCGCGCCGAAGGTCGGATGCGGTCTGTTGCGCTGCGGTCAGGATATCTGTCACCTCGACCTGATCCTGCAGCATATGCGCTTCCCACCGAGCTGTCTGAGGCGGCAGGACCGACAGGACGCCGATGCGCAGCGGGATCTCTGCCCCGTCGATGTTGACGACCCGCTGCAGAATCGTGTGTGGAACCCAGCCCTGCGTCGCCCGCTTGCTGCGCATGTTGCTGCAGATCACGGGGCACCGGATCTGGGCGGCGATGCCATCGACAAACTCCAGCCCGAATCCAAAGTCATGATTGCCCAGACCGACCGCGTCATAGCCGAGGGCGTTGAAGACCTGCGGCAGCGGGTGTGCATCCGGCGCGGTTTCTGCCGCCCAATCGCCAAACGGCGCGCCCTGCAACGCGTCGCCATTGTCGAACAGCAGAACCAAGGCACCCTCTCGCCGGGCCTCTTCCCGCGCGGCGCGGATCAGGCTGGCGGTACGGGTCAGGCCAATCCCGGTGGCCGCGCTATCGGCGTAATAATCGAACGCCGTCAGATGCATATGCAGGTCAGAGGTCGCCAATATTCGCAGGGATGCGCCGGAACGGCCCCCTTGTTGTGGGCGCGACGATGGACTGGATTTCAAAATTTCTACTTCTGGCTGTCAAGGTAACTCGATATTCACCATGAGGATGACTTAGTGCAAATTCCGGGGCAATGTTGCGGTCTTTCGGCGGCAGGCGAAAATAAGTTCGCCGGTGAATACCCGTTGCGCCGGGTGCAAAGACATGGCAGCCCTTTGCCCGGTACTTGAGGACAACAGGCATGAAGCGCGCGGAACAGGTCACATTTGGCGGCTCGGGGCTGAACCGGGCGGGATTGCTGCGCGGCGATGCGGGGAAACTGGCGCAGACCTATGACGATCCGGCGGCGCGTTGCCTGTTGCTGTGGCGCGATAAGCTGCTGGTGCAGGGCGAGGGGTTGGACAAGTTGGCCCTGATCCCGATGGATCACAAGGTTCTGCAACATGGGCCGGGCGGCGTGATAGAACAGCCGGTTTTGCTGGGCCTGTCGGACGATGAGACGCCGCTTTTTGCCATGGATATCTCGGGCTGGGCCGCCGAGGGGCTGGATCTGGCTGATGTTGGGGCCTTTGTGGATCGCAGCGAACAGCAGCACCCGGACCTGCCGGACGGCTATGTCTTTGCCGAGCTGCGCCGAATCATGACCCGCCTCAGCCCACGCGATGCGGAACTGGCAGCGACCGCCAAGGCGGTGATCGGATGGCACGAAACACACCGGTTCTGCGCCCGCTGCGGTGCGGCCAGCGAGATGTCTCAGGGTGGATGGCAACGCAGTTGCGCGGCGTGTGGGGGGCAGCATTTCCCCCGAACCGATCCGGTGGTGATCATGTTAATCACACATGGCAACTCGGTGCTGATGGGCCGCTCGCCCGGCTGGCCCGAGGGGATGTATTCGCTGCTGGCCGGTTTTGTCGAACCCGGCGAAACGCTTGAGGCGGCCGTGCGGCGCGAGGTGATGGAAGAAGCGGGCGTGCCGGTGGGCGCGGTGCGCTATCTGGCCAGCCAGCCCTGGCCGTTTCCGGCCTCGCTGATGCTTGGCTGCGCCGGTGACGCCTTGTCGCCCGAGATCGTGATCGATCCGGTCGAGATCGAGGATGCGATCTGGGTCAGCCGGACCGAGATGATGCAGGTCTTTGCCGGGGATCACCCCAGGCTGCTGCCAGCCCGAAAAGGCGCGATTGCGCATTTCTTGCTGCAGCACTGGCTTGCAGACACATTGGACTAACGAGAAACTGACCCCGACCCCGGGTGTGGAAAAGAAACGAGATGCAGTTTTCAGCGCAGGAAGATATCGAGGTTCCGATCGACACGGTATTCGCCATGGTTGCGGATTTCGAACGTTTCGAACGGATGGCCATGCGCCGCGGGATCGAGGTGCGACGCACCGCCGGATACGGGGCCCCGCAGGCCGGGACGACGTGGGAGACCGAGCTGAACATCCGGGGCAAACCGCGCCAGATCTCGGTTTTGCTGGCCGAATGCGAGACGCCATCGCTGATGCGGTTCGAGGCGAGCAGCAAGGGCATGAATGGCGATACGGTAATCGAATTACTCGCCCTGTCCCAGCGCCGCACGCGGCTGAGCATCGCGACGTCGCTGGGCGCAAAAACGCTGCCCGCGCGGTTGTTGCTGCAATCGCTGAAACTGGGCCAGTCCAGATTTCGCCGCCAGTTCCAGACTCGCCTCAGCGACTTTGCGCGCGAGCTGGAAGAACGCCACCTGCACGGGGCCTAAGGGGTAAGCCGAATGGCTCAGATCACTATTCGAGAGGCTCGGGACAGTGACGCGGCGGGAATGTCCGCGTTGCTGCAGGCTCTGACCCACGCGGGCAAACGCACGAGGCCAAGCGATGCCGCGTTCGCGCTGTCTCACTACATCAATGGTCCCCATCAGATCCGATGCTCGGTCGCGGTTGCGGCGACGGGTGAGGTTCTGGGGTTTCAGTCGCTCAAACTGGCGACCGCGGGCAATCCTTATGGCGTGGCAACCGGATGGGGCATCATCGGGACTCATATTGCCCCAACGGCCGCGCGCCGCGGCGTTGGACGGGCGCTGTTCGGCGTCACTCTGACGGCAGCAAAGGCCGCTGGCCTGCCGGCCATCGACGCCACCATCGGAGCGGGCAATGCCGAGGGTCTGGCCTATTATGAGGCGATGGGATTTCGCGACTATAGGCAGAGCGAAGAGGCCATTTCAAAGTCCTTCGACCTCGGATAGCGTCACCTAACCGGTGCTGCAGGGGGAAGAACAGACATGGCGCAGATCATCTTCCTGCACGGTGCCTCAAGCAGCGGTAAGTCGACAATCGCCCAAGAGTTGCAGAACAGGGCCGAGGTCCCCTTCTGGCACGTCTCGATCGACCATCTGCGGGATTCGGGCGTATTGCCGATGCAGCGATTTCGGCAGGGCCATTTCGATTGGGCCGAAAGCCGGTCGGCGATATTTGATGGCTTTCACGCGTCCCTTGCGGCCTATGCGAATGCAGGCAACAACCTGATCGTTGAACATATTCTCGATACATCGGGATGGATTGAGGCCCTGAAGCAAGGTTTCACGGGTCACGACGTTCTGTTCGTTGCTGTCCGTTGCCCTGAGGACGTGTTGGCGCAACGGGAACTTGCCCGTGGTGACCGCCAAGTGGGCAGTGCCGCCCGGGATGAACGCTCCATACATCTTGGAAGAGTATACGATCTTGAGGTCGACGCGACCGAGAGCGCGGACGCAAACGTGGCGACAATCCTCGACCTATGGCGCTCGGGGCGACGGTGTTCAGAGTTTTCGGGACCTGAATAGCCCGCCTTCACCCGCGCGGCTGCGCTGCGGGGTAAACGCCCAGCAGTTCGACATTGGTGGTGAAGTGCTCCAATTCGTCCATCGCCAGCTGCACATTGCGGTCATCGGGGTGGCCCACGATGTCCGCGTAAAACTGCGTCGCGGTGAACGAGCCGTCGACCATATAGCTTTCCAGCTTGGTCATGTTGACACCGTTGGTGGCAAATCCGCCCATCGCCTTATACAGCGCGGCGGGGATGTTGCGGACCTGAAAGACAAAGCTGGTGATCATCCCGTGATCGCCCCGGCGCGACAGATTTGCCTCACGCGACATGACCAGAAAACGGGTGGTGTTGTCGCCCTGATCCTCGATGTGGCGGGCCAGCACGTTCAGCCCGTAAATCTCACCGGCCAACTCGCTGGCCAGCGCGGCCGAGTGGATGTCACCGGCCTCGGCCACCTCGCGCGCGGCGCGGGCGTTGTCGGGGCTGACGCGGCCCCGGATATCGTGCTGCTTCAGAAAACCCGCGCATTGCGGCAGCAGAACCAGATGGGAATGCGCCTCGGTGATGTCCTCAAGCTTTGCACCCGGCACAGCCAGCAGATTGATATGCACCCGCACAAAGGCCTCGTCGATGATATGCAGCCCGCTATGGGGCAGCAGGCGGTGGATATCCGCGACCCGGCCATAGGTGGTGTTCTCAACCGGCAGCATCGCCAGTTCGGCCTCGCCCGAGCGCACTGATTCGATCACATCTTCGAAAGTACGGCAGGGCAGGGCGTCCATATCGGGGCGGGCATTGCGACAAGCCTCGTGGCTATAGGCGCCGGGCTCTCCCTGAAATGCGATACGTTTGGTCATTTGGTCGATTCCGTGCAACAAGTTCGCGAATTGGGCGTTTCGTCGCGGTGTCTATACCTTGCCTCTTGTCAGGGGAAGCCTTAGACACCCCGCAGACAGCTGAAATGGACTCGCGATCAAAATGTTCGACACGATGACAGTTACCAAGGCCGCCGCAGGCCTGTTCGGCACCTTCCTGGTGCTGCTTCTGGCGAAATGGGGGGCAGACGTCCTCTATAGCACCGATAGCCATCATGCCGAGGCTTCCTATATCATCGAAACCGAAAGCTCGGGCGAAAGCGCCGACGGGGAAGAGATTGTATTCGAAGACATGCTGGCCGCAGCCGACCCGGAAAAGGGCGCGCGGGTGTTCCGCAAATGCACCGCCTGCCACAAGCTGGAAGACGGCGCGAACGGCACGGGTCCCTACCTGTATGGTATCGTCGACCGCCCGGTTGCGTCGGCCAAGGGTTTCACAGGCTATTCGGCCTCGATGCAGGCGCATGGCGGCAACTGGACGCCTGAGGCTCTGGACGCGTTCCTGACCCGCCCCAGCGCCTATATCTCGGGCACATCCATGAGCTTTGCGGGCCTGAAAAAACCGCAGGAACGCGCCGACCTGATTGCGTATCTGCAGACCATCGGCAACTGATCTTTCGATCAGAATTGCAGGTTTCAAAGCCGCTGCTCTCGTGCAGCGGCTTTATTTTTTGTCTGACAAGAACTTCACAAAGCGTTCACGCATTCTAAACTTGCAACAGTAAGTGTTGGCCTTTTAGCTGGCGCGCACGAAGATTAAAGACGTCAACGACCCAGAGGATGTGCAACGATGAAATCCCTTCTGACCGCCCTGCGCCCGCCCGAAATTCACTCATGGGCTGCAGCATTGGGGATTTCAGCGGCAGTTGTCCTGTCAGCGGGCAGCTTTGCCTCGGCCGCCGAGGATGGCGTCACGCGCAGCCATGGCTATTCCTATTTTGGCAATCTGGATTATCCGGCCGACTATCCGCATCTCAACTACGTCAACCCCGATGCCCCCAAGGGCGGAGAGTTGTCGCTGGCGGGGTCGGGGACGTTTGATTCTCTGAACCCCTACTCGCGAAAGGGCCGCCCGGGCGCGCTGACCACCCTGCAATATGACTCGTTGATCGAGTCGACCGCCGACAGTGTGGGCCAGTATTACGGGGTTCTGGCGGAAAGCATGGAATATGACGAAGGCCGCAATTACGTGATCTTCCACATGCGCCCCGAGGCGACATTCTGGGACGGCACGCCCGTGACCGCCGAGGATGTGGTGTTCAGCCACCGTCTGTTCATCGAACAGGGCCTGCCCTCGTACGCGCAGGCGGTGGGTCGCATGGTCACCGGGGCCGAGGCGCTGGACGATCACACCGTAAAGTTCACCTTCAGCCCGGATGTGACGCGGCGCGGCCTGATTGAGACAGTCGGGTCGACGACGGTGTTCTCAAAAGCGTGGTTTGAGGCGGATGAAAGCCGCCGTTTGGATGAACCAAGGCTCGAGGTCGCTGTCGGCTCCGGTCCCTACAAGCTGGACAGCTACGATATCAATCGCCGCATCGTCTACAAGCGTCGGGACGACTATTGGGGCCAGGATCTGCCTTTCAACGTTGGCCGCAACAACTATGACACCATCCGGGTCGAGTATTTTGCCGACCAGACCGCTGCGTTCGAAGGGTTCAAAGCCGGTGAATACACCATGCGGATCGAGAGTGATCCCAAGCTCTGGGCGTCGGGCTATGATTTCCCGAAACTCAGCGAAGGGTCCGTGGTGCGCGATGAGATCGCCGATGGCAGCCCTCCGACCCCGTCGGGGTTTGTCTTCAATCTGGGCAAGCCGCAATTCGCCGACAAGAATGTGCGCAAGGCGCTGGCGCTGGCGTTTAACTTTGAGTGGGCCAATGAATCCCTGATGTTCGGATTGAACACGCCCCGCAACTCGTTTGTGCAGGGCACGCATATCGAAGCAACCGGCGCGCCGGAAGGTGCGGAACTGGCGTTTCTGGAATCGCTCGGTGACATCGTCCCGGACGAGGTTTTGAGCGAACCCGCACTGGTGACACACGAATCCAACCCGGCCCGCCTGAATGACCGGCGCAATCTGCGCAAGGCCTCCAAGCTGCTGGATGAGGCCGGATGGCCCGTGGGCCAGGGCAATCTGCGTCGGAATGCCGAGGGGCAGACGCTGAAGGTGAATATTCCCTATGCCTCGAGCATTCCCACATCGACCGCCACGATGATCGAGACCTATGTGCAAAACCTGCAATCCATCGGCGTCGATGCGACCGCAGAAAAGGTTGACCCGGCACAGTTCACCCTGCGTCGGCGCGAGCGTGATTACGACATGGTGTATTCGAGCCGGTATGGTTCGTTCCTGTCGACGGGCGGCGGTCTCAGCCAGATGTACGGCTCGAAAGAGGCGGCGTTCAGCCTGTTCAACCCGGCTGGCCTTGCCAGCCCGCTGGTGGATGCCGTGATCGAGGCGTCGTTCGACACCACAAATCAGGCAGAACAGGACGCGGCGCTTATGGCGCTCGACCGCGCGCTGCGTTATGAGTTCTTTGTCATCCCCGATGGGTATGTGGCGGACTATTGGACAGCTTACTACGATATGTATGAATACCCTGAAAACCTGCCCCCGTTCACGCTGGGCTATCTCGACCTGTGGTGGGTCAACCCCGAGAAAGAGGCCGATCTGAAGGCGAAAGGCGCGCTGCGATAATATGGGCGCCTATATCCTAAGACGCCTGTTGCTGGTCATTCCGACCCTTCTGGGCATCATGATCGTCAACTTCACGCTGGTGCAATTCGTGCCCGGCGGGCCGATTGAGCAGATCATCGCGCAGGTTGAAGGTCAGGGAGATGTCTTTGCCGGGTTTGCCGGTGGTGGCGATGCAGGTGCCGAGCCCGCAGGCGGTGCCTTTGACGACAAATATGTCGGCGCGCGCGGCTTGCCGCCCGAGTTCATCGCCGAGCTGGAAAAAGAGTTCGGCTTCGATAAGCCTCCGCTCGAACGCTTTCTGGGCATGATGGGCAACTACCTGACACTGGACTTTGGCGAGAGCTATTTCCGCTCGATCAGCGTGATTGACCTGGTGTTGGAAAAAATGCCCGTTTCGATCTCGCTGGGCCTGTGGTCGACTCTGATTGCTTATCTGGTTTCGATCCCGCTGGGCATCCGCAAGGCGATCAAAGACGGTTCGACCTTTGATACATGGACCAGCGGCGCCATCATCGTGGCCTATGCCATTCCCGGTTTCCTGTTTGCGATCCTGTTGCTGGTGCTGTTCGCTGGTGGCTCCTACTGGCAAATTTTCCCGCTGCGGGGGCTGACCTCGGACAATTGGGACAGCCTCAGCCTGTTCGGCAAGATCGCCGACTATTTCTGGCACATTGCCTTGCCGATCATCGCACTGACGATTTCGGCTTTTGCGACGCTGACCCTGCTGACCAAGAACTCGTTTCTGGATGAGATCAAGAAGCAATACGTCATGACCGCCCGCGCCAAAGGGCTGAGTGAGCGCAAGGTGCTCTATGGCCATGTGTTCCGCAACGCGATGCTGATCGTGATCGCGGGTTTTCCGGCGGTGTTTATTGGCGTGTTCTTTGGCGGGTCTATCATCATTGAGACTATCTTCTCGCTGGACGGTCTGGGCCGTCTGGGGTTTGAAGCCGCCGTGGCCCGCGACTATCCGGTGATCTTCGGGACGCTGTTCATCTTCGGCCTGATGGGGCTGGTCGTCGGCATCATCAGTGACCTGATGTATGTGCTGGTCGACCCGCGCATCGATTTTGAGAAGCGGGAGGGGTAGATGGCGCTTTCCCCCCTCAATCAGCGCCGCTGGCGCAACTTCCGGCGCAATGGTCGGGCGTTCTGGTCGCTGATCATCTTCTCGGTCCTGTTCGGCCTGTCGCTGTTTGCCGAGTTCATCGCCAATGACAAACCGATCCTGGTGAAATACCGGGGTGAGTTCTACACGCCCGTCTTCAACTTCTACGCCGAGACTGAATTTGGCGGCGATTTCCAGACCGAGGCGATCTATCGCGACCCCGAGGTCATGTGTCTGATCGACAGTGGCGGTCTGGACCAGTGTTTCGATGACCCCGAAGGCATCATCGACGAGATCACGGCTGGCACGTTCGAGGCCGAGGGTTTTGAACGCGGTTGGGCGATCTGGCCGCTGATCCCCTATTCCTTCAACACCAGCGTAGACCGCCCCGGGGCCGCGCCGCTGCCGCCCAACGGTCAGAACCTGCTGGGTACGGACGACACCAAACGCGATGTGCTGGCGCGGGTGATATACGGCTTCCGCCTGTCGATCCTTTTCACGCTGATCGTCACTGGGGCAGCCAGTCTGATCGGAATTTTCGCCGGTGCCATCCAGGGCTTTTTCGGCGGATGGCTGGACCTAATATTCCAGCGCATTATTGAGATCTGGTCGTCCACGCCCTCGCTCTACGTCATCATCATCATGTTCGCGATTCTGGGGCGAAGTTTCTGGCTGCTGGTCGTTCTGATGATCCTGTTCAGTTGGACTGGATTGGTGGGTGTTGTGCGCGCCGAATTCCTGCGGGCGCGGAACCTCGAATATGTCCGCGCCGCCCGCGCGCTGGGCGTTGGCAACATGACGATCATGTTCCGCCACATGCTGCCCAACGCGATGGTCGCCACGCTGACCTTCATGCCCTTCATCGTCACCGGCACCATCGGCGGGTTGGCCTCGCTGGACTTCCTTGGCTTTGGACTGCCGTCCTCGGCCCCGTCGCTGGGGGAACTGACCTTGCAGGCAAAACAGAACCTTCAGGCCCCGTGGCTGGCCTTCACCGCGTTCTTAACCTTTGCCATCATGCTATCGCTGCTGGTCTTCATTTTCGAAGGCGTGCGCGATGCGTTTGATCCCAGAAAGACCTTCTCATGAGCCTTTTGGATGTGAACAACCTGAAGGTCTCGTTCCGGCAGGACGGGCAGGTCTCGTCAGCTGTCAAAGGCGTGTCTTTCACTGTGGATCGCGGTGAAACGGTGGCTTTGGTGGGTGAATCCGGTTCGGGTAAATCCGTGACCGCGCTCAGCACTGTATCGCTGCTGGGTGACAGTGCGATTGTCGAAGGCTCGGTCACCTATGACGGGCAAGAGATGATCGGCGCGTCCGAGGACAGGTTGATGGATGTGCGCGGCAACGACATCAGCTTTATCTTTCAAGAACCGATGACCTCGCTCAACCCGCTGCACACGATCCAGAAACAGATGGCGGAATCTCTGGCCCTGCACCAGAACGTGGCGGGCGACGATGCACGCGGTCGGATTGTCGAGTTGTTGACCAAGGTCGGCATCCGCGACCCCGAGGAACGGCTGGACAGCTATCCGCACCAGCTGTCGGGTGGTCAGCGCCAGCGAGTGATGATCGCGATGGCGCTGGCGAACAAGCCTGACATCCTGATCGCTGACGAACCGACCACGGCGCTGGATGTGACCATTCAGGCGCAGATTCTTGAGCTTTTGGCCGAACTGCAAAAATCCGAAAACATGGGGATGCTGTTCATCACCCATGACCTCGGCATCGTGCGCCGGATCGCTGACCGGGTTTGCGTGATGAAGGATGGCGAGATCGTCGAAACCGGCGCCACCTCCGAGATTTTCGACAATCCGCAGCACCCCTATACGCGCAAACTGTTGGCGGCAGAGCCGTCCGGCCACCCTGATCCGGTCGAGAGCGACGCCGAAGAGGTCGCTCGCACCGATCACCTGAAAGTCTGGTTCCCGATCCAGCGCGGCTTTCTTAAGCGCACTGTCGGCCATGTGAAGGCCGTCAACGATGCGACGCTCAGCGTCCGCGCCGGAGAAACGCTGGGCATCGTTGGCGAAAGTGGCTCTGGCAAGACGACGCTGGCACTGGCCATCATGCGCCTGATCGCGTCCGAGGGCGCGATCACCTTCCGCGATCAGGACGTGCGTCGTTGGTCCACGCGTGAGTTGCGGCGGCTGCGCAAGGACATGCAGATTGTGTTTCAGGACCCGTTTGGCAGCCTGAGCCCGCGCATGACCTGTATGCAGATCATCGCCGAGGGATTGGCGATCCACAAAGTCGATCCCCACCGCGCCCCGCGGGAGTTGGTGGCTGAAGTGATGACCGAGGTCGGGCTGGACCCTGCAGCGATGGACCGCTACCCGCACGAATTCTCGGGCGGGCAGCGCCAACGGATCGCCATCGCGCGCGCCATGGTACTGCGCCCCAAGCTGCTTGTTCTGGACGAACCCACCAGCGCGCTGGACATGACGGTGCAGGTTCAGATCGTGGATCTGCTGCGGGATCTGCAGCGGAAATACGGATTGGCCTATCTGTTTATCAGCCATGATCTGAAGGTGGTGCGGGCGATGTCACATAACGTCATCGTCATGCGTAACGGGGATGTGGTCGAGATGGGATCGGCTGAGGAGTTGTTTGAAAACGCCCAGACCGACTATACCCGTGAACTGATCGCGGCGGCGGGCTGACAGGCAGCCCGCGCCTTTGGCTTCAGGCCATTTCCTTGTTTTTGGCGGATGCGGGTACCGGGCCGCGTAGCTCTTCATAGTGATCGAACTGCAGCTTGACCCAACCGGTGCCGCGGGTTGCGCTGGCCAGCGTCCGGTGCAATTCGTCTTCGGCCACCGCCGGAAGCTGGGCGTTGAAGATTTCCCAGCCTGATGCGTTCGGGTTGCCCTCGAAACCCAGAACCTGACCCTGCAGCGAGCTAATAGTCGGCACCAGATCGCCCACGAAAGTCGAGGGCAGGTGAATCTCGGCATTCAGGATCGGTTGCAGGACCACCGGTTTCGCCTCGGGCAGCGCCTCGCGCACGGCGTTCTTACCCGCCGTGCGGAAGGCGAAATCGGAACTGTCCACGTTGTGATGTTTGCCGTCGCTCAGCGTCACCTTTACGTCCACCACCGGGAAGCCCTCGGGTCCTTCGACCAACGCGTCCTTGGCCCCATGTTCCACCGAGGGGATATAGTTCCGAGGTACCGCGCCGCCTTTGACGACCTCTTCGAACTGGAACCCGGAGCCGCGCGGCAGGGGCGCGATCGAGATCACCACATCAGCAAACTGCCCCGCCCCGCCGGATTGCTTGCGGTGACGGTGGCGGTGTTCGACCTTGGTGCGGATGGTCTCGCGATAGGCGGTTCCGGCGGCCTCGGCTTCGATTTCGATGCCGAAGTCTTCAGCCAGTTTCGCCGACACCCGACGCATGTGCTGCGGGCCTTGCGAGCCAAGAATGGAATGGCCGCTCAGGTCGTCCTGTTCCAGATGCAGACCGGGGTCGATCTCGACCAGCCGCGTCAGCGCGTTCGACAGGCGCACATCATCGCGTTCATGCGCCGGGGAAACCACCTGACGATGCGCGGCGGGATGCGACGCGGCCCATTCCGGCAACGGCGTGGCCGCTGCGCTGTCGTAGATGAAACCGGGGTTGAGGTGATCTGACTTCACCGCCAATCCGATCTGCCCGGCCTCAAGCGTCTCGATCTGGGTCTTGGCGTCCAGCGTGGTCAGGTTCCCGACGGTCTCACCGCCAAGGGATTCATGCGCTTTCACGCCATCGCCCAGACCCCGCAGCACGGTGATCTTGCCAATATGCTTCTTCACATCCGCAAAGCCCGCAATGGCGCGCGCAGTTTCTTCGGCCTCGTCCCGGTCGGCGGCGATGTTGAACTCGGGCGCCTCATGCCGCAGGGCCTTCATCAGCCGGGTCAGGCCGTTGCCATGGCTTGCGGCCCCCAGACAGGCTGGGATCAGTTGATGGTTCTGCAGCACTTGTGCGGCCAGTTCGTAGACCTCATCGTTGGGGGGCTGCTTATCTTCGATCAACTGCTCCAGCAGTTTGTCGTCGAAATCCGACAGGGTCTCCAACAACTCGGTGCGGGCTTCCTGTTCGCGGTCTTCCACTGATTGTGGCAACTCAATCAGGGCCGAGGGCTGACCCTCCTGATATTTCCACGCCCGTTCCGAGATCAGGTCGACCGCGCCGATGATCGTGTCGCCGTCGCGGATCGGGACCTGCCGCAGGGCGATATGGTGCGAGCAATAGGTCTGCAGGGATGCTACGATATCACGAATGCGGCCATTGGGGCTGTCCATGCGGTTGATGAACAGGAAGCAGGGAATGCCCGCTTCTTCGACCAACCGCAGATAGGGCGCGCACAGAACGGCGGCATCCGGGTCGGGCGGCACCACGACCACGGCAGCGTCCGAGATTGCCATCGCGGGGCCGACATAGGCCAGCGCATCGCCGCCCCCATCCACGTCGATCGCGCACCAAGGCTCGTCCAAATAAGAAAAACCGTGCAGGTGCACGGTTCCGGCAACATCGAATGTGGTGGGCCGCCCGTCGAGGCGGCTGATGGCCTCGACCAAGGTGGTTTTGCCCGATTGGGTGGGGCCGAGGACGGTGAAAACGCGCATGGGTGCTGTCCCTCTTTCAGGTTGCAGAATGGCTGCACGAAAAGGGCTGTCGAACGCGATTGCGTCGGCAAGAACTGTCTGCGAATTCGCCTGCCTCGGGCTGCGAAAGGGCGTACCCCTTCACCCCCTGAGTTTGGAGAATACCGAAGGCGTGCGTCAAGCCCCCGTGCCGGTGTGAATGATGCGGGCCGAAGGGCCAGCCCGCGAAAGAGGTGTCAGATCGCCGAGCTGTGCCCGGCCTTGCTCAGGTCATAGGCGTCGAAGCTGCGGGCGATCATACGAGTCAGGGCGCGGGCCTCGGGTGGAATGAACAGACCGTTGTTATCGACGCGCAGCAGCCCGTCAAAGGCGGCGTTTGCGTCGGCGTACATCTGCTGCAACTCGGAGGCCGAGATATCATGATCACGCAGGATTTCGGCCGAATCAATGCGGAAATCGCACATCAGGGCCTCGATCAGGCGCGCGCGCAGGACATCCTGTCCCTTGAACAGGTGCCCGCGCGCGGTCGAGAACTGTCCCTCTCGAATAGCTTTGGTATGGGCCGAGGTGGCCGAGGCATTCTGCGCATAACCCTGCGGGAAGCGCGAGATCGAACTGGCCCCCAGCCCGATCAGCACCGGGGCCTGATCGTCGGTATAGCCTTGGAAGTTCCGCTTCAGGCGGCCCGCACGCAGTGCGTGGGTCAGCCCGTCATCCTGAGTGGCAAAGTGGTCGATCCCGATCTCGGCGTAATTGTCCCACAGGAACAGGCGGCGAGAGGTTTCGAACAGCTCCAGCCGTTGTTCGGGGGTGGGCAGCGCGTCCGACGGGATCATCTGCTGACGCTTGGCCATCCATGGCACATGCGCATACCCGTAAAGCGCCACGCGATCCGGGTTCAGCGACAGCAATTTCTGCACACTTTCGGTCATGCGGGCCTTGGTCTGATGCGGCAGGCCATAAAGGATATCGGCGTTCAGACTGGAAATCCCGCGAGCCCGAATCATCTCGGCGGCCTCGCGAGTGGTGTCATAGCTTTGGATGCGACCGATGGTTTTCTGAATTTCGTCGTCGAAATCCTGCACCCCGATCGAGGCGCGGTTCATCCCGGCCTCGGCCAGCGCGTCCAGACGGGCCTCGTCAATCTCGTTGGGGTCGATCTCGACCGAGAATTCGGCGTCTGGTCCCAGCGGCACGGTATCCAGAATTCGGGCTGCCAGATCACGCATCAGGTCAGCGTTCAGCAGGGTCGGTGTGCCGCCGCCCCAGTGCAGGCGCGACAGGGTGATGCCGTCGGGCAGCCGTGCAGCCAGCAAATCCAACTCGGCCTTCAGCACGTCCACATAGGCGATGACAGGATTGTCGGTCTGAGTGCCCTGTGTCCGGCAGGCGCAGAACCAGCACAGCCTGCGGCAGAACGGGACGTGGATATACAGCGAGACAGAACTGCCTGGCTTCAGCCCGGCAATCCAGTCGCCGAACAGCTCTGCGCCCACGTCATTGTTGAAATGCGGGGCGGTGGGATAGCTGGTATAACGCGGTACTTTCGCGTCAAAAAGTCCAAGCCGTGCCAATTGAGGTTTCATTGTCATAACGATACGGGTATACGTAGGGACGCTCAGATACTTTGACCGAGATCAAGTGGAAACGCGAATGACACTCAAGGCCTTGTACGAGCACACAAACTGTGATGATTGCCCGATCCGGCATCGGGCAGTTTGTGCGCATTGCGAAAAAGATGAACTGAATGAACTTGAAACTATCAAGTATTACCGCAGCTTCGAGGCTGGCCAGACGATAATCTGGTCGGGCGATCCGATGAATTTCGTCGGTTCGGTCGTGTCCGGTATTGCCTCGCTGACCCAGACGATGGAGGACGGGCGCACGCAAATGGTGGGCCTGTTGTTGCCCAGCGATTTTGTGGGCCGCCCCGGGCGCGACAATGCGCCCTATGATGTGATGGCAACGACCGATCTGGTGATGTGCTGCTTTCGCAAGAAGCCGTTCGAGGATCTGATGGTCTCCACGCCGCATATCGCCCAGCGATTGCTTGAGATGACGTTGGACGAACTGGATGCGGCCCGTGAATGGATGCTGGTTCTGGGGCGCAAGACCGCACGCGAAAAGATCGCCAGCCTGTTGTCGATCATCGCCCGGCGGGATGCGTCGATCCACAAGGCCGGCATGTCCGGTCCGATCGTGTTTGACCTGCCGCTGACGCGCGAGGCGATGGCGGATTACCTTGGCCTGACGCTGGAAACCGTCAGTCGCCAGATGTCGGCGCTGAAAAAGGACCAGATCATCGCGCTTGAGGGTAAGCGCCACGTGACCATTCCCGATATGGGCCGCCTGATGGAAGAGGCGGGCGATGACACGGATGGTGGTTTCCTCGTCTGACCCCCGGCACGGCGCACGGACTTTCAACGGCAGGAGCAAGGCATGGTATTCAGCAGTCTGTTGGCGATGCTCTTTATCGGTGCGATTGCCGGGTGGCTGTCGGGCCGAATCATGGAGGGTCGCGGCTTTGGCCTGATCGGCAACATCATCGTCGGGATTCTGGGTGCGTTTCTGGCCGGTACCATCTTTCCAGCGTTGGGTTTTGCGGTTGGCGGCGGCCTGTTCTCGTCGGTCTTCTTTGCAACCGTCGGTGCGGTGATCCTGCTGTTCCTGATTGGTCTGATCCGCAAGACCTGACCAAAAAGCCGCCCCCAAGGGCGGCTTTGATGTCGCGCCGGTTCAGCGTCAGTGGGCGAGAAATACCGGGACGTTCGATTGTTCCAGCATGTTGCGGGTTGCGCCGCCCAGAATGGCCTCGCGGAAACGCGAATGCCCGTAGGCCCCCATCACGATCATATCCGCATTGGTATCCGCAGCATGGCGATTGAGGATGTCTGAAACCCGGGTCATCGTCTTGCTAAGCACGTCGATCTCGCACCGGACACCATGCCGGGCCAGCATCTGCGACAGTAGCCCACCGGGGTCCGAGCGATCCGGCCCGTGACGTGGCGGATCGATGACCACGATGCGCGTCAGAGACGCCCGTTTCAGGAAGGGCAGGGCGCAGCGGATGGCCCGCATGGCCTCGACGCTTTCGTTCCAGCCGATCATCACCGTCTGCGGGGCCGCCACCGGTTGGACCTTGTCCGGCACCAGCAGAACCGGTGCGTGGCCCTCGAACATTGCGGCCTCGACAATCGGCTCGGCCTCGGCGTCGCGGTCCTTGCCGTAGGGGCGGGGCAGAATCACCAGATCAGAAAACCGCGCGCGCCGCGCGACGTGGCGGCCGATATCAGCAATCTGGGCGACGCCGTTCTCGGCGGACCAGCGCACGCCGGACTTACCCAGATAGTTCTGTGCAAAGGCCAGAACCTCTTCGGCCTCGGCATTCGCGCGGTTCAGAGTCTCTTGCAGGATCAGCGCGTTGGCCCCGGCATAGTAATATCCGGTCTGGCTGCGGTCGACGCCCAGACATAAGGCTTCGGCATGGGCGTCCTGTCCCTGAGCCAGCGCCACCATCTGCGCCAATGCGGCCCGGGACAGGCCAGTTTCCGTCATGACCGTGAGCAGGGATTTATATGCCATGTCGCCCTCGTGATTCTACTGCCGCCGATTTGGCGCGCGCACCTGTTTCTTGGCGCATACCTGTCACAGAAAACAGGGGCTTGTCTTGATGCAGATCAAAGCAGCATCAGCGGCCTCGCTGCATTACAGCATACAGTCAAATGGGTCCCGTGGGGCATCGGAACCGCGCGGGGCATGGCAAAGGGACGCAATATGTCAAATTATATCAAGCTGATCGTGCTTGGACTGGTTGTGATATTCGCAGCCATCGGGTCCAATTATGCACGGGATTTGGCGTATCAGGTGCATGCGATACTGGTGATGTTGATCGCCGGTGGCCTGTTCATCTGGACGCTTAGAAACACAGACGAGCCAGATATTCTCGTAGACCGTTCAGGGGAATACATGGATGGCGTGATCCGCTATGGCGTGATCGCAACTGCATTTTGGGGTGTGGTCGGGTTCCTGGCGGGAACCTTCATTGCGTTCCAGCTGGCCTTTCCGGCTCTGAACTTTGAATGGGCGCAAGGCTACCTTAACTTTGGCCGTCTGCGGCCGCTGCACACTTCGGCGGTGATTTTCGCCTTTGGCGGCAACGCGTTGATCGCGACGTCGTTCTACGTGGTGCAACGCACCAGCGCAGCGCGCCTGTGGGGCGGAAACCTCGCTTGGTTCGTGTTCTGGGGCTATCAGCTGTTCATCGTTCTGGCGGCAACCGGCTATCTGCTGGGAGGGACCCAGTCTAAAGAATATGCCGAGCCTGAATGGTATGTTGACCTATGGCTGACCGTTGTCTGGGTGGCCTATCTGGCCGTCTATCTGGGCACGATCATCAAGCGCAAAGAGCCTCACATCTACGTGGCAAACTGGTTCTATCTGGCCTTCATCGTCACCGTCGCCATGCTGCACCTGGTCAACAACATGACCATCCCGGTCAGCATCTGGGGTTCGAAATCGGTCATCGTCTGGTCGGGCGTGCAAGATGCCATGATCCAGTGGTGGTATGGCCACAACGCTGTGGGCTTCTTCCTGACTGCAGGCTTCCTGGGCATGATGTACTACTTCATCCCGAAACAGGCGGAACGTCCGGTCTTCAGCTACAAGCTGTCGATCATCCACTTCTGGGCGCTGATCTTCCTGTATATCTGGGCTGGCCCGCACCACCTGCACTATACCGCGCTGCCTGACTGGGCCTCGACGCTGGGCATGGTGTTCTCGGTCGTGCTGTGGATGCCGTCCTGGGGTGGTATGATCAACGGTCTGATGACCCTGTCGGGCGCATGGGACAAGCTGCGTACCGACCCGATCATCCGCATGATGGTCATCTCGGTCGGCTTCTACGGCATGTCCACGTTCGAGGGTCCGATGATGTCGATCCGCGCCGTGAACTCGCTCAGCCACTACACCGACTGGACCATTGGTCACGTGCACTCGGGTGCTCTGGGTTGGAACGGCATGATCACCTTCGGTGCGCTGTACTTCCTGGTGCCCGTCCTGTGGAAGCGTGAGCGTCTGTATTCGCTGCAGATGGTCAGCTGGCACTTCTGGCTCGCCACCATCGGCATCGTGCTCTACGCCGCGTCGATGTGGGTCACCGGTATCATGGAAGGCCTGATGTGGCGTGAAGTGGATGCCAACGGCTTCCTGGTGAACTCGTTCGCTGACACCGTGGCTGCCAAGTTCCCGATGTATGTGGTGCGCGGCCTGGGCGGGGTTCTGTTCCTCGCGGGTGCTGTGGTCATGTGCTACAACCTGTGGATGACTGTGCGGAAAGCGCCGGCCAAAGAGGCCAGCCTGTCCGTCGCGGTCCCGGCTGAATAAGGAGGGCCGGAGCAATGGCAATTCTCGACAAACATAAGATCCTCGAGACCAACGCGACCCTCCTGCTGATCTTCAGCTTTCTGGTCGTGACCATCGGTGGCCTGGTTCAGATCACCCCGCTGTTCTACCTTGAGAACACCATCGAAAAGGTGGAGGGCATGCGCCCTTACACCCCCTTGGAAATGGCGGGTCGTGAGATTTATCTGCGCGAAGGCTGCTATGTCTGCCACAGCCAGATGATCCGTCCGATGCGGGATGAGGTCGAACGCTATGGCCACTACTCGCTGGCGGCTGAATCGATGTATGACCACCCGTTCCAGTGGGGGTCCAAGCGGACCGGACCTGATCTGGCGCGGGTCGGTGGCCGCTATTCGGACCAGTGGCAGATGGACCACCTGCGGGATCCGCAGTCGGTGGTGCCGGAATCGGTGATGCCGAAATACGGCTTCCTCGAACATCGCAAGCTGGACGGCAAGTATATCGGTGACATCATGGCGGTGAACGCCGTCGTGGGCACGCCCTATACCGACGAGATGCTGGAGAACGCGCAAGCCGACTTCCGCGCTCAGGCCGACCCGGACAGCGACTATGACGGGTTGCTGGAACGCTATGGCGACAAGGTGAATGTGCGCAACTTCGACGGTCAGCCTGAGCTGACCGAGGCTGATGCGCTGATTGCCTATCTGCAGATGCTGGGCACGCTGGTCGATTTCTCGACCTTCACCCCGGACGCGAGCCGTTAAGGAGGAATGTGATGGAAGAATACACAATCCTCAGACAGTTCGCGGACAGCTGGATGCTGCTGCTGTTGTTCGCTTTCTTCGTTGGCATCGTGATCTGGGTTTTCCGCCCCGGTGCCAGCAAGGAATACAAGGACACCGCCAACATCCCGTTCCGGCATCAAGATAAACCCGCCACATCCAAGGAGGCGCGGCAATGAGCAAGACACCTGAAAAACAGCCGGGTGATCCTAATACCACCGGGCACACCTGGGATGGGATCGAGGAATTCGACAACCCGATGCCGCGCTGGTGGCTGTGGACCTTCTACGCCTGTATTGCTTGGGGCGTGGCCTATACGGTCCTGTATCCCGCATGGCCTCTGGTGCAATCGGCAACCGCCGGTGTGCTGGGCTGGTCCTCACGTGAACTGGTGCAGCAGGATATGGTTGCGTTCGAAGAGGCAAACGCGCCGTGGAATGCAAAGCTGGTCGAAACTCCGCTGGATGACATCGCAAACGATGCAGAGCTGCAGCAATATGCAGTGAATGCAGGCGGTGCCGTGTTCCGGACCTGGTGCGCACAGTGCCACGGATCGGGTGCGCAGGGCGCGCCGGGCTTCCCGAACCTGCTGGATGACGCATGGCTATGGGGTGGTACCCTAGAGGATATCGAGACCACCGTCGCTTATGGCATCCGCAACGAGGAAAGCGACGATGCGCGCTATTCCGAGATGCCCGCGTTTGGCGAAATCCTCGAACATGACGAGATCACCCAGGTGGTTCAATATGTCATGTCGCTGACCAATGCACAGACCGACGATGCGGCGGCTGAGGCAGGCAAGGTTGTGTTTGAAGACAACTGCGCGGCCTGCCACGGCGAAGATGGCAAAGGTGATGTCTTCCAGGGCGCGCCGAACCTGACCGACGCGATCTGGCTTTATGGTGGCAGCGAAGAGGCCCTGACCGAGACAGTCACCAACAGCCGCTTTGGCGTCATGCCATCGTGGGAAAACCGTCTGACCGAGGCGCAGATCCGCGCCGTATCGGCCTATGTCCACCAGCTTGGTGGCGGCCAGTAAGGTCCAAAAGAACACCTCCGGGCGGTCTCCCGCCCGAAGGTTGAGGCACCGGCTGTTCCATCTGTTCGCGCGTTTCCAGAACAGCCGGTGCCGCTTTTGCTAAGTTTAGGGCAGGTTTGATCGCGGTCCAGAAACTGCCGCTGATCCCGCCTTAAAGATCGCGCAGATCGACGTCGCGCGGCGTTTCCTTCCACCAGTGACCCTCGGGCAGCCAACGCCGGCTGCGCTTGCGCGGCTTGGGCATATCGCGGATGCGAGGTGCGTCGACGCGGGTGGCGGTCATGAAAGATCTGGCAAAAACGGTCAGCATGGATGCCTCCTGTATGATCTGGTTTCTGCCATAAGGATTGACCTTCGGGGCATGAAATGCGACTCAATTGCCATTCTATCGTGTAAGTTCGGGTTACATATGGATTGGCTCAACCTTCCCCCACTTGCAGCGCTGCGCGCCTTTGCAGCCTTTGCTGAGAAGCGCAATGTTGTCGACGCTGGGGTGGCGCTGAATGTCAGCCACGCTGCCATCAGTCAGCAGTTGCGCGCGTTGGAAAAGCATCTGGGCGTCGCGTTGCTGGACCGCTCGGGCAAGGCGCTGACCCTGACTGGCGACGGAGAGCATCTGGCCCGCGCGCTGCAACTGGGGTTCGGCGCGATTGAGACGGCGGTCGGCGATCTTGCCCGCTCGGGTCAGGATCGCCCGGTCCATGTCTCGCTGACCTCATCCTTTGCCGCGTCCTGGCTGATGCCGCGCCTGCCCAGCTTTCGCGCGACCCACCCCGAGGTCAACCTGATCCTCGACCCAACCTTCGAGGTGGTCGACCTGCGCCCGGGCGGCGTGGACGTGGCCATCCGCTATGGCGCGGGGGGCTGGCCCGGCGTGGACAGCGAGATGTTGCTGCAGACACCGATGGTCATCGTCGCCTCGCCCAAGCTGCTGGGCGGCAAGACCGATTGGACCCCGTCAGAGCTGGCGCAACTGCCATGGCTGGAAGAATTCGGCACGACCGAGGCCACCACATGGCTGACCGAGCGCGGCGTTGGCCCCGAACGCGGGGCCGGGCGCACGCAGCTGCCGGGCAATCTGCTGCTGGACGGGCTGCGGTCAGGGCAGGGGGTCACTGTCACCGTGCGACAATTCGTCGAAGCGGATATCGAGGCAGGCCGCATAGTCGAACTGTTCGCCGAGCCCGACCTGCGCGGATATCATATTGTGACGCAAAGATCGGCACTTAGGCCCTCGGTGAAGACCTTTATTGCCTGGTTGAAGAGGCAGGCTCGTAGCACACAGTAACAACTTTGCGAAAAGGTGTCTGTACGATGCGCGTTTTGACCCATGTCAAAGTTCCTAGGCCTGTGATCTGGAACAACAAACACACAGAAATGCCAGTCCCGGAGCCAGCCTGTGAGCGATTCCAACCCCACCCCCAGTCTCTATGCCGCCAGAGAGCCAATCTTTCCAAGACGGGTGTCCGGCCCGTTCCGGAACCTGAAGTGGATCATCATGGCGGTCACGCTGGGCATCTATTACATCACGCCATGGATCAGATGGGACCGCGGCCCCAGCCTGCCGGATCAGGCGGTGCTGCTGGATTTGGCCAACCGGCGTTTCTATTTCTTCTGGATCGAAATCTGGCCACATGAGTTCTATTTCGTCGCCGGTCTGCTGATCATGGCGGGGCTGGGGTTGTTCCTATTCACCTCAGCTTTGGGCCGGGTTTGGTGCGGCTATGCCTGCCCGCAGACGGTATGGACGGACCTGTATATTCTGGTCGAACGCTGGATCGAGGGCGACCGCAACGCACGTCTGCGCCTGCACCGGCAGAAAAAGCTGGATGTCCGCAAGGTGCGTCTGCGGCTGACCAAATGGGTGGTCTGGTTCCTGATCGGTCTGGCCACCGGCGGGGCCTGGGTGTTCTATTTCGCCGATGCGCCGACGTTGGCGCGCGATCTGGTCACCGGCAACGCGCATCCGGTGGCCTACACCACCATGCTGATCCTGACGGCGACCACCTTCTTCTTCGGCGGCTTCGCCCGTGAACAGATTTGTATCTATGCCTGTCCCTGGCCGCGCATTCAGGCGGCGATGATGGACGAGGATACGCTGGTCGTCGGCTACCGCGAATGGCGGGGTGAGCCGCGCGGAAAGGGCAAACGCATCAAGGACACGGAACTGGGCGATTGTATCGACTGTATGGCCTGCGTGAATGTCTGCCCCGTCGGGATCGACATCCGCGACGGGCAGCAGCTTGAATGCATCACCTGCGCGCTGTGCATCGACGCCTGTGACGACATGATGGCCAAGATCGGCAAGCCGCGCGGCCTGATCGATTACATGGCGCTCAGCGATGAGACCCGCGAACGCGAAGGGCAGGCGCCCAAGAACGTCTGGAAACACATCCTGCGTCCGCGCACCATTCTGTATACCTCGCTGTGGTCGCTGGTGGGCTTTGCGCTGCTGTTTGCGCTGTTCATCCGGTCGGATATCGACCTGACGGTGGCACCGGTGCGGAACCCGACTTTCGTGACCCTTTCGGACGGGACGATCCGCAACACTTATGACGTGCGCCTGCGTAACAAACATGGCGAGGATCGGCCCTTCAAGCTGTCGCTGGCGGGCGATCCGGCGCTGCAGTTGGAAATTGAAGGCATCGAAGGGGACACTGTCAATGTCACCGCAGATACGGCACAATTGACCCGCGTCTACATCGTTGCGTCCAAGGATACCGGACCGGCAGCGGCGGACAGTACGGCGGTGCGCATCTGGGTCGAAGACCTTGAAAGCGGCGAGCGCGCCAATAAGGACACCACGTTCAACGGACGAGGAAACTGAACATGGCTGAGCGTCAATTCACCGGAAAACACGCACTGGCGGTCTTTGTTGCCGCCTTTGGCGTCATCATCGCGGTGAACCTTGTGCTGGCGTATAGCGCGGTGAAGACTTTCCCCGGGCTCGAGGTCAAGAATTCCTACGTCGCCAGCCAGGAGTTCAACGAACGCCTGCAGGAACAACAGGCGTTGGGTTGGGATATCCGGGCCGAGGTCACGGGTGGCCTGCTGGTGCTGCACATCACCGACCAGACCGGCGCGCCGGTTGAAGTGGCCGATCTGCAGGCCGTGGTTGGTCGCGCCACGCACGTACAGGATGATTTCTCGCCCGATTTCACCTTTGACGGTCGGGCCTATGCAGCACCTGCGGCACTGGGCAAAGGCAACTGGAACATCCGCCTGATTGCCAAGGCCAAGGACGGGGCCGAGTTTGCGCAGCGGGTGCCGCTGTATGTGAAGGGCTAGGCGATGACGGCGCAGGTAACCCCGGCGACGGCGGCCTGCCCGGGCTGCATTGCGGCTCCGGCCCAGCCCGCGCAGCCCACGCCCGAGGATGTGCAGATTGCGTTGTCGCTGCCGGGCATTCATTGCTCGGCCTGTATCGCCACGGTCGAGCGTGAGCTGAACGCCACACCGGGAGTCGAAGGCGCGCGGGTCAACCTGACGCTCAAGCGGGCGATGATCAAAGCCACGCCCGAAACCCGCGCCGCCGATCTGATCCCGGTGCTGGAACGCGCCGGTTTCGAGGCGCATGAGTTGGACCCCGGCGCCCTGTCCGCCACGCAGACTGACCGGGCCGGGCGCGATCTGCTGATGCGGCTGGCGGTGGCCGGGTTTGCCTCGATGAATGTGATGCTGTTGTCTGTGTCGGTCTGGTCCGGGGCCACGGACGCGACGCGCGATATGTTCCACTGGATTTCGGCAGCGATCGCCTTCCCCGCGATTGCCTTTGCCGCGCAGCCCTTTTTCAAAAACGCCTGGAGCGCGCTGCGGGTGCGGCGTCTGAACATGGATGTGCCGATCGTGCTGGCGATTGGGCTGGCGCTGGTCACATCGCTGTGGGAAACCGCGCTCAGCGGCGAACACGCCTATTTCGACGCCGCCTTGACGTTGACCTTTTTCCTGCTGGCGGGCCGTTATCTGGATTATCGCACCCGTGCCGCCGCGCGCTCGGCGGCTGAGGAGCTGACCGCGCTTGAGGTGCCCCGCGCTATCCGGCTGGTGGACGGGGCCGAAGAAGAGGTTGCCGTCGCCACCCTGACCGTGGGCGACCTGATCCTTGTGCGGCCCGGTGGCCGGATGCCGGTGGACGGAGAGATCGTCTCGGGCCGCTCGGAACTCGACCGCTCGTTGCTGACCGGGGAGACCCTGCCGGTCTTTGCCGAGGCCGGTCTGACCGTCAGCGCCGGTGAGGTCAATCTGACCGGGCCTTTGACCATCCGCGCGACGGCGGTGGGTGAGGATACCTCGTTGCACCGCATGGCCGATCTGGTAGCCATCGCTGAATCGGGGCGGTCCCGGTATACTTCGTTGGCGGACAAGGCGGCCAAGCTCTATGCGCCCGGCGTGCATATCCTGTCGGCGCTCAGCTTTCTGGGCTGGTATATTTATTCGGGTGACATCCGCACGGCGCTGAATATCGCCGCCGCGGTGCTGATCATCACTTGTCCCTGCGCGCTGGGGCTGGCGGTGCCAGCGGTGACCACAGCGGCCTCGGGCCGGTTGTTCCGCAAGGGGATGCTGATCAAACACGCCACCGCGCTCGAACGTCTGGCGCAGGTCGACACCGTAGTGTTCGACAAGACCGGTACTCTGACTTCGGGCACGCCCGAACTGACCAATCTGGGTGATCACGCGGGGCCGGACCTTGAGGTCGCGCTGGCGCTGGCCGAAGCCTCGTCGCACCCGTTGTCGCTGGCCCTTGCCAAAGCGGCGCGCGAGGCCGGGATCAAACCGGCCAGCTTGCGCGATCTGGTCGAGGTCCCGGGCTATGGCACGGAAGGTGTTTACAAGGATCAGCGCGTCCGGCTTGGCCGCGCGGCGTGGGTTGGTGGCACGGACGGACCGCAGACCTCTGCCTGGCTGGCCATCGGGGCTAACCCGCCCCTGTGCTTTACCTTTACTGACAGCCTGCGCCCCGGCGCGGCTGATGCCGTTGCAGCCCTGCGCAAGGCGAGCAAAGAGGTCATGCTGATCTCGGGCGATACGCACGGAGCGGTCGAGGCACTGGCCGGCAAGCTGGGTATCGAAACGTGGATCGCCGAAGCCCTGCCCGAGGACAAGGCCACCAAGGTGCAGGCGTTGCGCGATCAGGGCCATCATGTTCTGATGGTGGGTGACGGGCTGAACGATACGGCGGCGCTGGCGGCGGCGCATGTGTCGATCTCTCCGGCTTCGGCGCTGGATGCGGCCCGGGTGGCGTCGGATATCGTGCTGCTGGGCAATGACCTGTCCCCGATTGCGGATGCCTGCGACACGGCGGTCAGGGCGACCCGGCGGATTCGCGAGAACTTTCGCATCGCCACAGTTTATAATATCATCGCCGTGCCGCTGGCCGTGGTCGGTCTGGCGACCCCGCTGATTGCGGCGCTGGCGATGTCGACCTCGTCGATCACCGTGTCCCTGAACGCCCTGCGGCTGAGGTAAAGTGATGGAAGTTCTGGCCTATCTCATTCCGATCTCGCTGCTGCTGGGCGGCGTTGGTCTGGTGGCTTTTATCTACACGGTGCGCTCGAACCAGTATGACGACCCCGAAGGCGACGCGCGCCGCATTCTCAGCGATGAATGGGACGACAAGCCTCGCCCCTGACAGCCCTTGAAATTGCCGCAATGCCCGGTTATGTCCGGCCCATCCGCTAGCAGAGAGATAAGCCAAATGGCCACCACAAACCCGATCCAGTTCATTCAGCAGGTCCGCGCCGAAGTCGCAAAGGTCGTCTGGCCGACCCGGCGTGAGGTTCTGTTGACCACGGTCATGGTGTTCATCATGGCGGCGCTGACGGCTGTGTTCTTTGCGCTGGTCGATCTGGGCATTCGCGGCGGTCTGCAGTTGATCCTGGGCGCGTTCGGATAACGCCTGCGAGTCGCTGCCCTCTTGCACCTTGGGCGATGTACTAGTAGGTGACGCGGGACTATTCGGAATGGGCGTGCGGCGATTCGATCTGCGCGCCGCTTTTTATTCCGGGTGGTGCGACAGATTTCAACGACGGGCGCGATGGGTCGCGGCCTACGGCAAACAAGGACAGCAGGTTCATGGCGAAACGGTGGTACTCGGTCAGCGTTCTTTCGAATTTCGAAAAGAAGATCGCAGAGCAGATCCGCACGTCGGTGGCTGAACAGGGCCTTGAGGACGATATCGACGAGGTTCTGGTGCCCACCGAAGAGGTGATCGAAGTGCGCCGGGGCAAGAAAGTCACCACTGAACGTCGGTTCATGCCCGGTTATGTGCTGGTGCATATGGAGATGTCGGATCAGGGCTATCACCTTGTGAACTCGATCAACCGCGTCACCGGCTTTCTGGGCCCTCAGGGCCGCCCGATGCCGATGCGCGATGCCGAGGTGAACCAGATCCTGAACCGCGTTCAGGAGGGTGAAGAAGCACCCAAGCTGATGATCAGCTTCGAGGTCGGCGAGAAGGTCAAGGTCAACGACGGCCCGTTCGAGGATTTCGACGGCATGGTCGAAGGCGTGGACGACGAGAACCAGAAACTGAAGGTCTCTGTTTCCATTTTCGGCCGCGAAACCCCGGTCGAGCTGGATTTCACACAGGTCACGAAACAATCTTGACCACGATCCGTCCTGTGACGGATCTCACTTGGCAAACAATGTCCCGATACCTAAGCTGAGCGGAGTTATTGCAGCAACTCCGTTCGGTTTTTGATGAAGATTGTTCTGATTTCCACAAATGCTGGAACGGATATGGGCGGAGAGGCGATCAAGGCCTTTCAGTATTTCCAGTTCCTGCTGCAAAACGGCCATGATGCCTATCTGATGACCCATGAGCGCTGCCGGGATGCGCTAGCGGGCGAGTTCCCTGAAGACCGCATGATTTTCGTGCCCGACACCGCTCTGATGGTGTTCTGCTGGCGCAGCCGGGTTCTGAACCCTCTGGTGAACACTCTGTTTCATCGCTATGCGCGCAGGCTTTGCCAGCGGTTCGATCCCGCTGAAACGATCCTGCATTATCTCTGCCCCATTTCACCAATGATGCAGCGGTTTGCCCCGCGCGGGTATCGGCATGTGGTGGGGCCGCTGTCCGGCAATATCTTCTACCCACCCGGGTTCCGCGATCGGCAAGGCAAGGGGCAGCGATTGCAGCAACGCCTCTACCGCCCGATTCAGGGTTTCTTGGGCATCGTGCCGGGCATGATGAAGAAGGCGGATCGCCTTTTGGTCTCGGGCGGAGAGCGGACCCGGCAAGCCCTGCGCTGGTCCGGGTGTGACGAGGCGCGGATGATGACGGTCGCCGATGCCGGTGTCTCGGAACGGATATCGGACGCGCGGCCAATCGATCACAGCCAGACCGGGCGAGAGTTTGTCTGGATCGGGCGGATGGTCAATTACAAAGGCGCCGACATTGCCGTCCGGGCGGTTGCGCGTTCCGAACAGGATGCCCGACTGACCATCTATGGCGACGGCCCAGAAAAGCACGGCGTTGAAGCGTTAGTTCAAGAGCTTGGCCTACAGGACCGCGTCACCTTTCCCGGCTGGCTGTCCCATGCCGACTACGTGCGCGAGATGTCCCGGTTCCGAGGCTTCCTGTTCCCCACTCTGGCCGAGGCCAACGGTATCGTCATGCAAGAGGCGATGGGGCTGGGACTGCCAGTCGTGACGCTGCGCTGGGGTGGCCCGATGCAATTGGCCACCGACCAGGAGGCGCTGTTTGTCGAGGCCGCGGATCTCGACGCCGTTGCTGACGGCTTCGCGCGCGCGATGGACCAGCTGATCAGCAACACCGATCTTGCGCAGGACGTATCTGACCGCGCGCGCACCCGCGCGATGTCCGAATATACGTGGCCGGTTGTCGCCGAAAGCTGGATGAAGGCCTATGAAGGCTTGCTGGCCGGCAGACACGGGCCGCGGCCCACGGCAACAAGGGCAGCAGGTTCATAGCGAAACGGTCGAACTCGGTCTGCGTACTTTCGAATTTCGAAAAGAAGATCGCAGAGCAGATCTGTACGCCGGTGGTCGAGCAGGGCTATCACCTTGTCAATTCGGTCAACCGCGTCGCTGACTTTCTAGGCTCGTAAGGCCGCTCGATGCCGATGCGCGACGCCGAGGTGAACCAGATCCTGAACCGCGTTCAGGAAGGTGAAGAAGCGCCCAAGCTGATGATCAGCTTCGAGGTCGGCGAGAAGGTCGAGGTCAACGACAGCCTGTTCGAGGATTTCGACGGCATGGTCGAAGGCGTGGACGACGAGAACGAGAAGCTGAAGGTCTCTGTTTCCATTTTCGGCCGCGAAACCCTGGTCGAGCTGGATTTCACGCAGATAACCGAGCAGGGCTGAAGCTTCATGGCCCAGTGGGCCTATCCGTTCAAGATACTTCAAGTCACGCTGCTAGCTTCTCTGCAACTATTGAAGCCTAGGCACACTGCGGCAACTACGCTCGGTGGATTTCAGAGGCCCGGCGACGATATGCGGTTCAATTTCTGAGCTCCGCCTTCGGTCTGGCAACAAATAGTGTGCGGTTAGCGTAATTTTCAGCCCCCTTGCATTCGAATTCGACATGATTGTTCAAACAGCTCAGGTCCAGAATGATCGGCTCGAGCTCTGCTGAGTATTGTCTGATGCACTCAACCAACAGCACTCCGTCAGGTTTCAAATGCGCCAGAAAGATCTTCAGTGTTTCCTTCCAAGAGTCAGATACATTCTCGCCAGAAGTTGCACCAACTCCAACGCCTGCCCAAACGATACAGTCGTAAACCGCGCTTTTTGAGAACCTCGATAAATCGCCCACAGCGAATTCAGTATGGTCCAGATGTGAATGCAGTTCCTTGGCTCGCGCTATAGCGGTGGGTGAGATGTCGAAACCAGTGTATCGGGTCTCAGGGGAAAGGAAGCTACGTAGCAAACCAACCCCACACCCTACATCAAGCACGGTTGCTGATTGATGTAGGAGAGCAAACCCGCCGATAAGTGCGAACCGAGGGTACATACTCCTATCCGAAAGATAGTCATATGCGCCTGTCTTATGAGCTTGATCCTGCTGCCCTGGTCGGGAGGTTAGCTCGTCCTCTCTGAATTTGGTCAACCTAGACCCTCCGCAATTTGACGCCAGCGAAAAGAAATCACAGCTATCAATGCAAGAGTTCCCAGCATCATTCCGAAGTTCGCAAAGCGATAGGCCGCGTATCTGAAGACAAGATCATTGAACCGATTGATATTTTCTTTTTCGCGTCCTTCGTTGGTTTCCAAGCCATAGGTCCGAATGCACCTCAGGCAGACAGTCGCCAGAAAGAGGTAAACGTTAAGTTCGATTAAGACTGTAACAAAAGAGACTGTATCCTCGCGGACGACCACAAGCATTGCGAGGAGCACGGCTATCATTATTGATATGTGGCCAAGTAACGCTGACGATCTAGCGTTGATTAGATCCACATAGACACCGATGCGTGATGCACTTGTGTTTTGATCAAAAAAATCAGTCTCTGACAATCCGTCTGGATGGAGCACATCCGACATTCTTTGTTCTATGAGTTTTGTGTCGACAAACAGAATAACAATGCTCCAAAGAACTGCGTCATAGGCCAAATAGAAAAGTCGTATCATAGTACAAATTCAACAGCTTCTTCTTAGTAATATGTTTGACATGGACTTCATCGCGAGCAGTCCATTTTCGGTCTCGTTCCCGAGTGTTCACTGTATGGGCTTGATGATTCGGAGCAAGGCCTTTTAGGTGCTCGAAGAATTGTTCGAACGGTTTGTACCGGAAGTGCAGTATCTTGTTCTGTTCCTTAGACGAATGATCAGCTCCACCTGCTAAAAGACGTTGCTACAGAATGGTGGTAGCACCACTTGCCAACCCCACCATTCCCCTATAGATGCCGCCTCTATCGTCTTCGGGCGAGATTCTCTCGTGGGAGGTTGCTGGGATCGCGATCCCGGATCGGACCACGCAACATAGTCTGGGTGAAACGCGTTTCGCCTAAGTTGAAAGGAAAACCAAATGGCCAAGAAGCTTGCTGGTACAATGAAGCTGCAGGTTCCTGCAGGTCAGGCGAACCCGTCGCCGCCAGTTGGTCCGGCGCTGGGTCAGCGCGGCATCAACATCATGGAATTCTGCAAGGCGTTCAACGCCAAGACCGCAGACATGGAGCAAGGTGCTCCTTGCCCGACCGTGATCACCTATTATCAGGACAAGTCCTTTACCATGGACATCAAGACGCCGCCCGCGTCTTATTACCTGAAAAAAGCCGCTGGTCTGAAGCCGGTTGGCAAGCGGAACCGCCCCCGTGGCGCCGAGAACCCCGGTCGTGAGACTGTGGCAACCGTGACCACCAAGCAGGTTCGTGAAATCGCCGAAGCCAAAATGAAAGATCTGAACGCCACCAGCGTCGAAGGTGCGATGCAGATCATCCTGGGCTCGGCCCGCTCTATGGGCATCGAGGTGAAGTAAGATGGCAAAACTTGGTAAACGTACCCGCGCCGCGCGCGAAGCTATCGCTGGCAAGGAAAATCTGTCGGTCGAAGAAGCGGTTGCTCTGGTCAAGGGCAATGCAACCTCGAAATTCGACGAGACCATCGAAATCGCGATGAACCTGGGCGTCGACACCCGCCATGCGGACCAGATGGTGCGCGGCGTTGTCGGCCTGCCCAATGGCACCGGCAAAGCGATGCGCGTTGCTGTATTCGCACGCGGCCCCAAAGCTGACGAAGCAAAAGAAGCAGGCGCGGATATCATTGGTGCAGAAGACCTGATGGAAACCATTCAGGGTGGCACCATCGAATTTGACCGCTGCATTGCGACCCCGGACATGATGCCCATCGTCGGCCGTCTTGGTAAAGTTCTGGGCCCCCGCAACCTGATGCCGAACCCCAAGGTGGGCACCGTGACCATGGACGTGAAAGCGGCCGTGGAAGCAGCCAAGGGTGGTGAAGTTCAGTTCAAGGCGGAAAAAGGCGGCGTTGTGCATGCCGGAGTTGGCAAAGCGTCGTTCGACGAAGCCAAGCTGGTCGAAAACGTTCGCGCCTTTGTCTCGGCTGTGGCCAAGGCGAAACCCTCGGGCGCCAAGGGCACCTACATGAAGAAAATCGCGCTGAGCTCGACCATGGGCCCGGGCGTGACTGTCGACGTGGCAGAGGCAGCGGGCGAATAAGCCCTCGCTGACCTTTCAGCAATAGAAAACCCGGGTGGCGCGCGCTGCCCGGTTTTTTTTGTTTTGTCGCCGCCTTGCGCAGCGAAAAAACTGATGGCAGAGAATGGTTCGCGATCGATTGCGAACCGGTGGTCGCATCGCACAAGCACGAAACTCAGGGCAGGTCAGCGACGCAGTGGATACCTCGATTGAAACCCTGTTTCTCGTCAGGACCAGAGGGTTCCCCGAGATGGCACGCCTGCTGGCCACGCGTCTCGCATCAGCCGGAGCCGAGGTCGCAATTGTCATGGACGAACAAGATGGCCCGGCAGATTGCACACCTTTCACGAAGGTGTTGCTTTGCGGTGAAGCTCTCGGCGAACAGGGTTTGAAGTCTCTGCCGCAACGATGGCGCTGGATGTGCGGGGATATGTGCTATTATCTGGCCGCCGCCGCGTTGCCGGGTTTTGCGCGCTACGTTCTCATCGAATCCGATGTTTTTGTCCCGTCTGCTGGTGTGGCGGACTTGGTCCGTTCTATGTCCTCATATCCTGCTGATGCGATTGCGGCACGTCTTGAGAAGATTGGGGGCCGGAGGTTCTCGAATACGCTGTATCACTTTGGAGTCGACCCCAACTGGGGGTGCCTGTTCCCGCTTACGGCGGTGAGTCCGAATGTCATAGACGAAATGAAAAAACTGCGGGCCGAGCAATTGCGCCGGTTTCCCGATATCAAGCTGAACGACGAAGCGGTCCTTGCCGGGGCCGTCAACCGAGGGAAGCTTTCCTATGCAAAACTGGAGGATGTGATCCCGGATCAGGTGCCGGTCGAGACTTTCAGCACGAATCCTCCTCATCTGTACGAGGTGGTACGGGACCGGGTGGATGAGCACCGCCTGTTTCATCCAGTGATCCCATTCGCGACCATTCTGGCCCGGCTCGATAGCGGAGAGAAAGCCTATAACCGGCGCCGCCTGCGCAATGTGCTGAAGACCGCACCCCGACCCATGCGGCAAGAGCTCCGGCGGCGACTGGAGACGAAAAAGTGATCGCCCGGCGGGGTTGATCGATTGCGCGAATTTTCCGATACACTCTGAAGGTAACCAGGGCCGACACCCGGGTTTTGTGTTTCTTCAGTAACGGTTCGGTCGCGATGGTTCTACGCAGTTTCTTTGCCCAGGATAGTGAAAGCCTGCTCGTGCTCTCAAGCGGCAATCCCGCGATTGAGGGGGGGCCGATCGTCAACAACTCGGACACGCCGGATGGGACGATATTCGAGTATTCGGCCGGAACGGGCACCACGATAACCCTGGACGACACGTTTGAAGTCGACGTCTTCAATGACGACGAACCCGGCGATCATATCATCACCGATGGGGGCGGCATCGTCGCGAACGGGCAGGGGGTCGAGTCCGAGTCGCTGATCAACGTGCGGGCGCTGGACGCCGATGGCAATCCGACCGGGCCGGAAATCACGATTTACGTCTTCTCGCAGGGCGGCGTGTTTTCGGACGTCTGGGGCTATGGTACGTCGGCACCGCTTGTTGACGGGACGCAATATATCAAGGTCAGTGGGTCAAATGCCGGCAGTTCGGCCTATACCGACTATATCCCCTGCTTTGCGGCCGGGACGCTGATCGAGACCGAAGGCGGCAACTGTCTGGTCGAAGACATCCATGTCGGTCAGCGGGTCTGGACCCGGGACGGAGGGCTACAGAGCGTGCTCTGGGTCGGGCATACGCAGGTCAAGGGGGCCGGAGCATTCGCCCCTGTTGTCATCGCCCCTGGCGTGATCGGCAACAGTACTCAGCTTGTGCTGTCGCAGCAGCATCGAGTGCTGATCAACGATGCCGCCGCCGAGATTCTGTTTGGTGAGCGCGAGGTGCTGGTTGCGGCCAAGCATCTGTGCGGGTTGCCGGGGGTGGGCATCCACGAGACCGAAGCCGTGCGGTATACTCATTTCATGTTCGACCGGCATCATCTGGTGCGTTCGAATGGGGCGTTGAGCGAAAGCTTCTTTTTGGCGCGCAACTCGGTCGGGGCTTTGACCATGCGCCAGCGGGCCGAGATCCTGTCTCTGTTCCCTGAACTGGGTGCGGCCGGCGCGCAGTTCGGCCCGACGGTCGCGCCGACCCTTGGCGCACGGGATGCCGCGGTTCTGCGCAGCTATATCTGACCGGGCAGGCCGAAAGGCCGCGCCGCCTCAGATCAAAGTATCGGTCAGGGTCAGTTTCAGGCGCAGGCGCAGGCGGTCGGCGCGGCGTCTGTCATAGTCGCTGTATTCGCGATCCTGCTGGCTCAGCAGCAGCCAGTCGCGCATCAATCGCCCGCGCATGCAAAAGTCCAGAATGTCCATGTTGATCGGATGGCGGTAGAGGCGAAAGAACATCTCTTTATTGCGGCTCAGGATGCCGCTGCGGTCCAACTCCTCGGCATCTCCGGGGCGAAACACATCGGCCTTCAGGAAATCGACGATATCGTAGACGGCCAGCTTGTCGCGCGCTTCGGTGAAATCCAGCCCGATGGCCGTGCCCTGGCCTAGGATAAGGTTCAGGCCGTGGAAATCTCCGTGCGAAAACACGCGTATGTCTTCCAGCCCGCGCAGGTGCACCGCGTCCGCGCGCATGATGTTCATCATGCGTTGGTATTCGTGCCGAACATGCGATTTGATCGTGTCCGAGGAATTGCGGATGCGCTCCATCATCCATTGTGGCCAGAACGCATAGGGCTGCGCCGGTTGCACGCTGTGCAGATCATGCAGCCACGCACCGGCCCGGCGATAGGCTTGCGCAACCCTGTTGTCGTCGGGCTCGTTATAGATCACATCCAGCGCCGTGGTGCGGTCGATGAATTCGGTGACAAAAAACAGACCCGACGGCGACATATAGGCCGGGGTCACGACCCGCGACGTTGCGGTTTGCGCAAAATGGGCGCTCAGGTCCGTCAGAACGCGGTATTCATGCTGCAAGCGCCCGGTTTCGGGCGAGTCCAGATCGACCTTGAGCGCGAAATCGCGATTGCCGGTCGTCACGCGCAGGACCAGCCGCTTGCCCGGAAAGTCGTGTGACCGCTTGACGCCGACCACTGACGCGACCGTCCCCGCGCGAGTGGCCTGCGCGAACTCTTGGGCATATTGCGTGGCGCGCTGCGTTTCGTCAGGCGTGAGGGTCAACATAGTGGGGCGGGATTGCAGCATTGTTGGTCATACATTGGCGTGACCGGACACCACAGGCGTGTGCGTGTCAATGCAAGGTGGCTTAGAAAGCGCCGAGCGGGTGGGCAATTTACCCCTTGGAAACCCAGGCCATCTGCCCTAAGTAGGGCTGCGGAATAAAGCGTGCGATTCGTCGTGCGCTTTATTTTGTTTCGTCCAAGACGGTGGGTGGTGCCATATGGCCCCTTAATTCCCTGCCTGAGACGGGTAAGACCAAAGAATTCTGAGGGTCACGATCCTCGGGCGCATTTTGGCCAATCCCGTAACAACGGACCTGAACGCCGGAGGCTTGCCTTCGGCAAATATGAGCCGGGGTGAGATATCGCCCCTAACTTGGAGAGAACTGTGGATAGAGCCCAGAAAGAGAAAGTGGTCGAGGAACTCGGCCAAATCTTCGAAAGCTCTGGCGTCGTAGTGGTTTCGCACTACGCCGGTCTGACAGTTGCCGAGATGCAGGACCTTCGCGCACGTGCTCGTGACGCGGGTGGTGCCGTGCGTGTTGCCAAAAACAGGCTCGCCAAAATCGCCCTTGAGGGTAAGCCGTGTGAAAGCATGGCCGACCTGCTGACAGGGATGACCGTTCTGACCTATTCCGAGGACCCCGTGGCAGCAGCCAAGGTGGCCGAGGACTTCGCCAAGGATAACAAGAATTTTGAGATCCTCGGCGGTGCTATGGGCGAGAACGCTCTGGACCGCAAAGGCGTCGAAACAGTTTCGAAAATGCCGTCCCGTGAAGAGCTTATTGCTTCGATCGTGGGCTGCATTGGCGCACCTGCTTCGAACATCGCCGGCGCGATTGGCGCACCTGCAAGCAACATCGCAAGCATCCTTTCCACCATCGAAGAGAAGGCGGAAGCTGCGTAAGCGGTTGGCACTGAATGATCTGCGTAGGGGATACCCCCTGACGTTGGAACACACACTGTAAACGGAAAGAGCTGATAAAATGGCTGATCTGAAAGCACTCGCAGAAAGCATCGTGGGTCTGACCCTGCTGGAAGCACAAGAACTGAAAACCATCCTCAAAGACGAATACGGCATCGAGCCCGCAGCTGGCGGCGCAGTTGTCATGGCAGCAGGCGGCGACGCCGGTGGCGCAGCTGAGGAAGAAAAAACCGAATTCGACGTCGTTCTGAAGAACGCCGGCGCTTCGAAAATCAACGTGATCAAAGAAGTTCGCGGCATCACCGGTCTGGGCCTGAAAGAAGCCAAGGAACTGGTCGAAGCCGGTGGCAAGATCAAAGAAGGCGTAGACAAAGCAGAAGCAGAAGACGTCAAAGCCAAGCTGGAAGCAGCTGGCGCCGAAGTCGAGCTGGCCTAAGCTTAGTCTCTGGCGCATCGCTGATGTGCCGAAAAATTTGGCTGGGTCCGGAGAAATCCGGGTCCAGCCGAACCTGTCTTAGAAAGGGCCTCAATCAAGGGGGTGTTTTCTAAGACACGGTTTTCGGATCGGGAGGCCGCCTTCGGGACGGTGGTCACGAATTGATCCGGACGTGTCGTCTCGATTGTGCAAGATGCCGGGGCCCGACGGTGTCTTTGCCCGCTGAGAACATCGAAAGGTGACATCTGACATGGCTCAAACGTTCCTTGGCCAGAAACGTCTTCGTAAATATTACGGCAAAATCCGCGAAGTTTTGGAAATGCCGAACCTCATTGAGGTGCAGAAATCTTCTTATGACCTTTTCCTGCGCTCCGGCGATGCAGAACAGCCCACAGATGGCGAAGGCATCAAAGGTGTGTTCCAGTCGGTTTTCCCGATCAAGGATTTCAACGAAACCTCCGTTCTGGAGTTTGTGAAATACGATCTGGAAAAACCCAAATACGACGTCGAAGAGTGCATGCAGCGCGATATGACCTATAGCGCGCCGCTGAAGGTCACTCTGCGTCTGATCGTGTTTGATGTCGATGAGGACACCGGCGCGAAATCGGTCAAAGACATCAAGGAACAGGACGTGTTCATGGGCGATATGCCCCTGATGACACCGAACGGCACGTTCATCGTGAACGGCACCGAGCGTGTGATCGTGTCCCAAATGCACCGCTCGCCCGGTGTGTTCTTTGACCACGACAAGGGCAAGACCCATTCCTCGGGCAAACTGCTGTTTGCCTGCCGCATCATCCCGTATCGCGGCAGCTGGCTGGACTTTGAGTTCGACGCTAAAGATATCGTGTTCGCCCGTATTGACCGTCGCCGCAAGCTGCCTGTGACAACTCTGCTGTATGCGCTGGGTCTGGATCAGGAAGCGATCATGGACGCGTACTACAACACCGTGTCCTACAAGCTGGACAAGAAGAAAGGCTGGGTCACGCCCTTCTTCCCCGAGCGTGTGCGCGGCACCCGTCCGACATATGATCTGATCGACGCGAAATCGGGCGAAGTGATTGCCGAAGCGGGCAAGAAAGTCACCCCGCGCGCGGTAAAGAAGCTGATCGACGAAGGTGCAGTCACCGACCTGCTGGTGCCCTTCGACAACATCGTCGGCAAATACGTCGCCAAGGACATCATCAACGAAGAAAACGGCGCGATCTATGTCGAGGCCGGTGACGAACTGACCCTTGAGTATGACAAAGACGGCGACCTGATCGGTGGCACCGTCAAGGACCTGATGGATGCGGGCATCACCGACATCCCGGTTCTGGACATCGACAACGTCAATGTCGGCCCCTACATGCGCAACACCATGGCTCAGGACAAGAACATGAGCCGCGAAACCGCTCTGATGGACATCTACCGCGTCATGCGTCCGGGCGAGCCGCCCACCGTCGAGGCGGCCTCGGCCCTGTTCGACACCCTGTTCTTCGACAGCGAACGCTATGACCTGTCCGCTGTTGGTCGCGTGAAAATGAACATGCGTCTGGCTCTGGACGCGCCGGACACCCTGCGCACGCTGCGCCGCGAGGACATCGTGGCCTGCATCAAGGCGCTGGTGGAACTGCGTGACGGCAAAGGCGACGTGGACGATATCGACCACCTCGGCAACCGTCGTGTGCGCTCGGTCGGCGAGCTGATGGAAAACCAGTACCGCGTTGGCCTGCTGCGCATGGAGCGCGCGATCAAAGAGCGTATGTCGTCTGTCGAAATCGACACCGTCATGCCTCAGGACCTGATCAACGCGAAACCGGCTGCGGCTGCTGTTCGTGAATTCTTCGGCTCGTCGCAGCTGTCGCAGTTCATGGACCAGACCAACCCGCTGTCCGAGGTTACCCACAAACGCCGTCTCTCGGCGCTTGGCCCCGGTGGTCTGACACGTGAGCGTGCGGGCTTTGAGGTGCGCGACGTACACCCGACCCACTATGGCCGGATGTGCCCGATTGAAACGCCCGAAGGTCCGAACATCGGTCTGATCAACTCGCTGGCCACCTTTGCTCGCGTGAACAAGTATGGCTTCATCGAAACACCGTACCGTGTCGTCAAAGACGCCGAGGTGACCGATGAGGTGCACTATATGTCTGCGACCGAAGAAATGCGTCACACCGTGGCGCAGGCGAACGCGACGCTGGATGCCGATGGCAAGTTCATCAACGATCTGGTTTCGACCCGTCAGGCCGGTGACTACACCCTCGCCCCGCGCGAGAATGTGGACCTGATCGACGTGTCGCCGAAACAGCTGGTTTCGGTCGCTGCATCGCTGATCCCGTTCCTTGAAAATGACGACGCCAACCGCGCTCTGATGGGCTCGAACATGCAACGTCAGGCGGTTCCGCTGCTGCGCGCCGAAGCGCCGCTGGTCGGTACTGGAATCGAGGAAAAGGTTGCGATCGATTCAGGTGCTGCAATTCAGGCGAAACGCGCCGGTATCATCGACCAGGTCGATGCCCAGCGTATCGTTATCCGTGCCACCGAGGATCTGGAACTGGGCGACGCTGGCGTTGACATCTATCGTCTGCGCAAATTCCAGCGTTCGAACCAGAACACCTGCATCAACCAGCGTCCGCTGATCAAGGTGGGTGACACCGTCCAGAAGGGCGAGGTCATTGCCGATGGTCCGTCGACCGATATGGGTGAACTGGCCCTTGGTAAGAACGTGGTCGTCGCGTTCATGCCGTGGAACGGTTACAACTACGAAGACTCGATCCTGATCTCGGAACGTATCGCGCGTGATGACGTCTTTACCTCGGTCCATATCGAGGAATTTGAAGTCGCCGCCCGTGACACCAAGCTGGGTCCGGAAGAGATCACCCGCGACATCCCGAACGTCGGTGAAGAAGCGCTGCGCAACCTCGACGAGGCTGGCATCGTTTACATCGGTGCGGATGTTGAGCCGGGCGATATTCTGGTCGGCAAGATCACTCCGAAGGGCGAAAGCCCGATGACCCCGGAAGAAAAGCTGCTGCGCGCCATCTTTGGTGAAAAAGCATCTGACGTGCGCGACACCTCGCTGCGCGTGAAGCCGGGCGATTACGGTACGGTCGTGGAAGTCCGCGTCTTCAATCGTCACGGTGTCGAGAAAGACGAGCGCGCGTTGCAGATCGAGCGTGAGGAAGTCGAACGTCTGGCCCGTGACCGGGACGACGAGCTGGCAATCCTTGACCGCAACATCTATGCGCGTCTGCAAGGTCTGATCCTGGGTAAAACCGCCGTCAAAGGCCCGAAAGGCGTCAAGGCAGGCTCGGTGATCACCGAGGAGCTGCTGGAAACCCTGACCCGTGGTCAGTGGTGGCAACTGGCGCTCGAAGGTGAGCAGGACGCGCAGATCGTAGAGGCTCTGAACGAGCAGTACGAAGTGCAGAAGCGTGCTCTGGACGCCCGTTTCGAGGACAAGGTCGAGAAGGTCCGTCGTGGCGACGACCTGCCGCCGGGTGTGATGAAGATGGTCAAAGTCTTCATCGCCGTGAAGCGTAAGCTGCAGCCGGGCGACAAGATGGCCGGTCGTCACGGGAACAAAGGTGTGATCTCCAAGGTTGTTCCGATGGAAGACATGCCGTTCCTGGCCGATGGTACGCCGGTCGACTTCTGTCTGAACCCGCTGGGCGTGCCGTCGCGTATGAACGTTGGTCAGATTCTGGAAACCCACATGGGTTGGGCCGCACGCGGTCTGGGTCTGAACATCGACGACGCTCTGGGTGAGTACCGCCGCTCCGGCGATCTGACCCCGGTTCGCGAAGCGATGAAGCTGGCCTATGGCGAGGATGTCTACGAAGAAGGCATCACCGGTCTGGACGAGGATGGCCTGATCGAGGCTGCGGGCAACGTGACCCGCGGTGTTCCGATCGCAACCCCGGTCTTCGACGGTGCCAAAGAGGCAGACGTCAACGACGCGCTGGTGCGTGCGGGCTTCTCGGAAAGCGGTCAGTCGGTTTTGTTCGACGGTCGCACCGGTGAGCAATTTGCACGTCCGGTCACCGTGGGCATCAAGTACCTGCTGAAACTGCACCACCTGGTGGATGACAAAATCCACGCGCGTTCGACCGGGCCGTACAGCTTGGTCACCCAGCAGCCGCTGGGTGGTAAGGCGCAGTTCGGTGGTCAGCGCTTTGGTGAGATGGAAGTCTGGGCTCTGGAAGCTTACGGCGCCGCCTACACCCTGCAGGAGATGCTCACCGTGAAATCGGATGACGTCGCCGGCCGGACCAAGGTCTATGAGTCGATCGTCAAGGGCGAGGATAACTTTGAAGCGGGCGTACCGGAATCGTTCAACGTTCTGGTGAAAGAAGTCCGCGGCCTCGGCCTGAATATGGAACTCCTGGATGCGGAGGTTGAGGAATAAGAATTTTGAAAAAATTCTTAGGCGGAAACTTTTGAAGTTTCCGCTCCCCTCTCCCCCCTTCCGCAAGATTTGAGGTAACAAATGAACCAGGAAATCACCAACAACCCGTTCAACCCGCTGACGCCCCCGAAGGTCTTCGACGAGATCAAGGTCTCGCTGGCCAGCCCCGAGCGGATCCTGTCTTGGTCCTATGGCGAGATCAAGAAACCCGAAACCATCAACTACCGGACGTTCAAGCCCGAGCGTGACGGTCTGTTCTGCGCGCGTATCTTTGGCCCGATCAAAGACTACGAATGTCTGTGCGGCAAATATAAGCGGATGAAGTATCGCGGCGTTGTCTGCGAAAAATGTGGCGTGGAAGTCACCCTGCAGAAAGTCCGCCGTGAGCGTATGGGCCACATCGAACTGGCCGCGCCCGTCGCACATATCTGGTTCCTGAAGTCGCTGCCGTCCCGCATCGGTCTGATGCTGGACATGACGCTGCGCGATCTGGAACGCGTTCTGTACTTTGAAAACTATGTCGTTATCGAACCTGGTCTGACCGACCTGACCTATGGCCAGATGCTGACCGAAGAAGAGTACATGGATGCGCAGGATGCCTATGGCATGGACGCGTTCACCGCGAATATCGGTGCCGAAGCCATCCGTGAGATGCTGGCCCAGATCGATCTGGAAGCCGAAGCCGAGCAGCTGCGCGCTGATCTGGCCGAAGCGACCGGCGAACTGAAGCCCAAGAAGATCATCAAGCGTCTGAAGGTCGTTGAATCCTTCCTCGAGTCGGGCAACCGGCCCGAGTGGATGGTGATGACCGTGATCCCGGTCATTCCGCCGGAACTGCGTCCGCTGGTTCCGCTGGATGGTGGCCGTTTCGCGACTTCGGATCTGAACGATCTGTATCGCCGCGTCATCAACCGGAACAACCGTCTGAAGCGTCTGATCGAGCTGCGCGCGCCTGACATCATCGTCCGCAACGAAAAGCGGATGCTGCAGGAATCCGTTGACGCTCTGTTCGACAACGGCCGTCGTGGCCGCGTGATCACCGGCGCCAACAAGCGTCCGCTGAAATCACTGTCGGACATGCTGAAAGGTAAGCAGGGCCGCTTCCGTCAGAACCTTCTGGGTAAGCGGGTCGATTTCTCGGGTCGTTCGGTCATTGTGACCGGTCCGGAACTCAAGCTGCACCAGTGTGGCCTGCCCAAGAAGATGGCGCTGGAGCTTTTCAAGCCGTTCATCTACTCGCGCCTTGAAGCCAAGGGTCTGTCTTCGACTGTGAAACAGGCGAAGAAACTGGTCGAGAAAGAGCGTCCCGAAGTGTGGGATATTCTTGACGAGGTGATCCGCGAACACCCTGTCATGCTGAACCGTGCGCCGACGCTGCACCGTCTTGGCATTCAGGCGTTCGAGCCGGTTCTGATCGAAGGTAAAGCCATCCAGCTGCACCCGCTGGTCTGTTCGGCCTTTAACGCCGACTTCGACGGTGACCAGATGGCGGTTCACGTCCCACTGAGCCTTGAGGCACAGCTGGAAGCCCGTGTTCTGATGATGTCGACGAACAACGTTCTGTCGCCTGCCAACGGCGCGCCCATTATTGTCCCGTCGCAGGATATGATCCTGGGTCTCTACTATGTGACACTGGAACGCGAAGGCATGCCGGGTGAAGGCAAGGTCTTTGGGTCTATCGAAGAAGTTCAGCACGCGCTGGACGCCGGTGAAGTGCATCTGCACACCAAGATCACCGCGCGGATCACTCAGATCGACGACGAAGGCAACGAAGTTCAGAAGCGTTTCGAGACCACTCCGGGCCGTCTGCGTCTGGGTGCCTTGCTGCCAATGAACAACAAAGCACCGTTCGAGCTGGTCAACCGTCTGCTGCGGAAGAAAGAAGTGCAGCAGGTGATCGACACCGTCTACCGCTACTGCGGTCAGAAAGAGTCGGTTATCTTCTGTGACCAGATCATGTCGATGGGCTTCAAAGAAGCGTTCAAGGCGGGCATCTCGTTCGGTAAGGACGACATGGTCATTCCCGACGACAAGTGGGGCATCGTTGATGACACCCGCAGTCAGGTGAAGGACTTTGAACAGCAGTACATGGACGGTCTGATTACGCAGGGCGAAAAGTACAACAAGGTTGTCGATGCCTGGTCGAAATGTAACGACCGTGTCACCGAAGCGATGATGAGCACCATTTCGTCGTCTGAACGGGCAGAGAATGGGTCCGAACAGGAACCGAACTCGGTCTACATGATGGCCCACTCGGGCGCGCGTGGCTCGGTCACTCAGATGAAACAGCTGGGCGGTATGCGTGGCCTGATGGCCAAGCCGAACGGTGACATCATCGAGACGCCGATCATCTCGAACTTTAAAGAAGGTCTGACCGTTCTTGAATACTTCAACTCGACCCACGGTGCTCGTAAAGGTCTGTCGGATACCGCTCTGAAGACGGCGAACTCAGGCTACCTGACCCGTCGTCTGGTGGACGTGGCGCAGGACTGCATCGTTCGTGAGATCGACTGTGGCACCGAGCGAGCGATCACTGCCGAAGCCGCCGTGAACGACGGTGAGGTTGTCGCCTCGCTGGCCGAACGTGTGCTGGGCCGTGTTTCTGCTGATGACGTTCTGCGTCCGGGCACGGATGAGGTTCTGGTTGCTGCTGGTCAGCTGATCGACGAACGCATGGCTGACACCATTGATGAGGCTGGCGTTGCGTCGATGCGCATCCGTTCGCCTCTGACCTGTGAGTCCGAGGAAGGCGTTTGCGCCACTTGCTATGGTCGTGACCTTGCACGCGGTACCATGGTGAACACGGGTGAGGCTGTCGGCATCATCGCCGCCCAGTCCATCGGTGAACCCGGTACACAGCTGACGATGCGGACCTTCCACATCGGTGGTGTTGCGCAAGGTGGTCAGCAGTCGTTCCAGGAAGCCAGCCAGGACGGTGTCGTTTCCTTCGAGAACCCGCAGATTCTGGTGAATGCCGCAGGTGAAAGCCTGGTCATGGGCCGGAACATGAAGCTGGTGATCAAGGACGAACACGGTGAAGAGCGTGCCAGCCACAAGCTGGGCTACGGCTCGAAGCTGTTCGTCAAGGATGGTACCAAAGTCGCTCGCGGCGACAAGCTGTTCGAATGGGATCCCTACACCCTGCCGATCATCGCCGAGAAAGCTGGTACTGCGAAGTACGTCGACTTGGTTTCGGGCCTTGCTGTCCGTGACGAGACCGATGATGCAACCGGTATGACCCAGAAGATCGTGATCGACTGGCGCGCCGCCCCCAAAGGCAGCGACCTCAAGCCCGAGATCATTCTGGTCGGTGAAGATGGCGAACCGGTCCGCAACGATGCGGGCAACCCGGTTCACTATCCGATGTCGGTGGATGCGATCCTGTCGGTCGAAGATGGCCAGCAGATCGAAGCCGGTGACGTTGTCGCGCGTATCCCGCGTGAAGGCGCCAAGACTAAGGACATCACCGGTGGTCTGCCGCGTGTGGCCGAACTGTTCGAAGCCCGTCGTCCGAAAGATCACGCAATCATCGCAGAAGCCGATGGTTACGTGCGCTTTGGCCGCGACTACAAGAACAAGCGCCGCATCAGCATCGAACCGGCTGACGAGACCATGGAGACCATCGAGTACATGGTGCCCAAGGGCAAGCACATCCCGGTCGCCGAAGGGGACTTCATCCAGAAGGGTGAATACCTGATGGACGGTAACCCGGCTCCGCATGACATCCTGTCCATCATGGGTGTCGAAGCGCTGGCGGATTACATGATCGACGAAGTGCAGGACGTCTATCGTCTGCAGGGCGTGAAGATCAACGACAAGCACATCGAGGTCATCGTGCGCCAGATGCTGCAGAAGTGGGAGATCCTGGATTCAGGCGATTCCACCCTGTTGAAAGGCGAGCATGTCGACAAGCAGGAGTTTGACGCGGCCAACGAGAAGGCCATCGCCCGGGGCGGTCGCCCTGCTCAGGGTGAGCCGATCCTCTTGGGGATCACCAAGGCCTCACTGCAGACGCGTTCGTTCATCTCGGCAGCGTCGTTCCAGGAAACCACCCGCGTGCTGACCGAGGCTTCGGTTCAGGGCAAGAAGGACAAGCTGGTTGGCCTGAAAGAGAACGTCATCGTCGGTCGCCTCATCCCCGCCGGGACCGGTGGGGCCACGCAGGCCGTCCGCCACATCGCGCAGTCGCGTGACAATGTGGTCATCGAAGCCCGCCGGGAAGAGGCCGAAGCGGCTGCTGCTCTGGCTGCGCCGATGATCGACGACGACATGGTCGGAGATGAGCTGGACGTTCTGGTGGAAACTCCGGAAAGCCGCGAATAAGCGCCACGATATAAACCGATCAAGGCCCCGCCGTTAAGCGGGGCCTTTTTTCGTCGGGGGGCGGTTTCTTGAAAAGAAACCGCCCCTGAAACTTTTTAAGTTTCAGGCCCCTCGGCGTAACGTTTCAATCGTTCTTCAAGCGTGCCGCTGTGCAGCTCGAACATATGGTTGTCGTGGTCGTAGAAATAGATTGAGCGCCCCTCGCCCGGAACCCGCGACCGGCCTTCGCGCACTTCGAGGCCAAGCGACCGGATGCGTCGCAACCGCTCGTCATAGTCATCTTCGCCCATTTTGAAAGCGACATGATTATAGGTCCTTTCGGTCAACGGCTCGCCCTCCATCGTGGCAATCCATAGGCCGCCGATGTCGAAGAACCGTTCTTTCGACAGGGAAAACGTCCAGTCGCCGCTGTCATAGATCTTTCTGGCATCCAGAACGGTTGTCAGCACTTCCTCCATCTTATCGAGGTCTCTTACAATGAATGTCATGTGGCTCAGGCCTTCGATCACGGTGTACCTCTTTGATTTGGCGGGGTTTCATCATAACATGGCACAGGGCTCTGTCAGCAGGGCTCGGTGGAGCCTTCATTGATAAGTTGACATTGGGCAGACCTGACGGGCCAATGGTTCCGTTCACTTGCGATTGGATAAAGGCCGAATGACGCCAAATATGAAAGGCGCGCTGCTGATGATGGGCAGCATGGCGGGCTTTACCGTCAATGACACGCTGGTCAAAGTTGCGTTGCAGGATTTGCCGCTGTTTCAACTGGTGGCGATCCGGGGCGCGGTGGCGACCGCTTTGGTCTTTCTACTGGCCCGACATCTGGGCGCGTTGCACCTGAATTTCCCGCGTCATGACAAGGGGTTGATCGCCCTGCGCTGCCTCAGCGAGCTGTCCGCCACTTTCTTCTTTCTGACCGCTCTCAAGCATATGCCGCTGGCGAATGTGACGGCGGTGCTGCAGGCGCTGCCGCTGACGGTGACGCTTGGGGCGGCCTTGGTGTTTGGCGAGCGTATCGGCTGGCGACGGATCACCGCGATTGCACTTGGGTTCGCGGGGATGCTGTTGATCGTGCGCCCCGGTCCGGATGGATTCAGCCTTTATGCCGTCTACGCGCTGATTGCGGTGGCATCTGTCACCCTGCGGGACCTGATCACGCGGCGCATGTCGGCCGATGTGCCCTCGATGGTGGTCACGCTGGCCACATCGCTAACGATCACGCTGACCGCCGCAGTTGTTTCGCTTTTTGAGGGCTGGGTACCGGTTCCGCTGGCTGCCGGGGTGCTGACGGTCTCGGCCGCCGTCTTTGTCCTCAGCGGCTATCTGTTCAGTGTCATGGTGATGCGCGTGGGTGAGGTCGGTTTTGTCGCGCCGTTCCGATATTCCAGCCTGATCTGGGCTCTGGTTCTGGGCTGGCTGGTCTTTGACGACTGGCCCGACCCGGTGACGATGATGGGCGCTGCGTTGGTTGTCGGGGCCGGGCTGTTTACGCTGTTCCGGGAAAGGTCCGCTCAGGCCGAATGAACCCGGCGCACCACGTTCTGATCGATGGCAAAGCGCGCAATGAATTCACCCTCCAACTCTGGTGTCAGCGCCTCAAACTCATCCTTGTTGTTTCGCGCGTGTTTGGAATCGTTGAATCCGTTTAGCGTGCGTACCCACATCGGCGCGTCTGCATAGCTGATGACGGGCATGAAACGTGCAATGCGGTGATGCGTGAAATTCATGACCGACTGGGTGCATCCGCCTGCGATATACATGCCTTGCGAGACGCCCAGCATGGGTTTGTACACTTCCGAGGCACGAATGCCCTCCGGGCCGAACCGGGCAAAGAATCCAAGACTATAGTCGATCCCGACCATCTGGTTTTTGGCCAGCAACCCCGCACTGTCCTGCGCTGCGACGCGCAGGCGCTCGACCAGATCGACCGAGACCGCATCGTCATCGTCATGCCGGAACTGGATGCAGGGCTGATCGGGATCGGTGCGGGCCGCATTCAGCACCGATCTCATGACCTGACGCGGCCTCATCTGGGTGTCGGCGGACTTCTGGATGATCCGAACTTGTTTCATCCCTGCGGTCAGATCGTGCAGCCGGTCAAAGGCCGGTTTTGGCAGGCAATCCCCGATCACGATCAGGAAGTCGAAATCCTCATCGGTCTGTTCGCGAAAACAGGGCAGGGTCGAGGCTTCGAACAGGCGGAACCGTTCCTCAAGACGGGCGGGGTTATAGAGATAGCTGCGGCGTTCTTCGACGGTTTCATGTACGGTCTGAAACCCTCCGAGGGCGGGGTAGGAAAAGCGGCACAGGCCGAGGATTTGCATGAATCACCCGTCAGAATTGGCTTGGCCAAACTATGCCTTTGCGTTTTCCGACCCGCAACCAGGCATTGAGGGCTGGAGCGGTGCAAGACGGGCTGATAAATCTGCGCAATCTGGCCCGTGGGGCATCCAGAACCGGATGCTGTTGACACTTGGGCCGACTCCCCCTATTACGCGCGACATCTCGGTACCGGGGGCCGCCCCATAACCGATTTCAGTAATGAACTGGTCAAGGCCCGGACACTTTTATCGTTCGCGCCCTCTGATAACAAACCGCGACGTTCACCTCGGAATGGGAACGCTCGCGGGTTTTGCGCTTGTGGACGCATGAGTGCAGCGAATTTAACCGCACGCAACCGCGTGCATGTCATGTGTGTTGCAAAACGGGGAAGAAACCGGAATGCCAACTATTCAACAGCTGATCCGCAAACCGCGGCAGCCCAAAGTAAAACGCTCGAAGTCCATGCACCTGGAGCAGTGCCCGCAGAAGCGCGGCGTCTGCACCCGTGTGTATACCACCACACCGAAAAAGCCGAACTCGGCGATGCGTAAGGTTGCCAAGGTGCGCCTGACCAACGGGTTCGAGGTCATCTCGTACATCCCCGGTGAAAGCCACAACCTGCAGGAACACTCGGTTGTTCTGATCCGTGGCGGCCGTGTGAAAGACCTTCCCGGTGTGCGTTACCACATCCTGCGCGGTGTTCTGGATACTCAGGGCGTCAAAGATCGTAAGCAACGTCGTTCGAAATACGGCGCGAAGCGTCCCAAGTAAGAAGGAGAGGCTGATATGTCACGTCGTCACGCCGCCGAAAAACGCGAAGTCCTGCCTGACGCCAAATTTGGCGACAAGGTCCTGACCAAATTCATGAACAACCTGATGATCGACGGCAAGAAGTCGGTCGCAGAGCGCATCGTCTATAACGCCTTTGATCGCGTTGAAGGCAAGATCAAGCGCGCACCGGTCGAAGTGTTCCACGAAGCACTCGACAACATCAAACCGTCGGTCGAGGTTCGCTCGCGCCGGGTTGGTGGTGCAACCTATCAGGTTCCGGTCGAAGTCCGCCCCGAGCGCCGCGAAGCACTGGCCATCCGCTGGCTGATCACCGCTGCCCGTGGCCGCAACGAAAACACCATGGAAGAGCGCCTTGCAGGCGAGCTGCTGGACGCCGTTCAGTCCCGCGGCACTGCTGTGAAAAAGCGCGAAGACACCCACAAGATGGCCGAGGCGAACAAAGCCTTCAGCCATTACCGTTGGTAATTCCAGAGGCTTATCAAAATGGCACGCGAATATACACTCGAACATTACCGTAACTTCGGTATCATGGCGCATATCGATGCAGGCAAAACCACCTGCTCGGAGCGCATCCTGTATTACACTGGTAAATCCCACAACATTGGTGAGGTGCACGATGGTGCGGCCACCATGGACTGGATGGAGCAGGAGCAGGAACGCGGCATCACCATCACTTCGGCTGCGACCACCACCTTCTGGGAACGCACCGAAGACGGTCAGACCGCTGACTCGGCCAAGCACCGCCTGAACATCATCGACACCCCCGGCCACGTCGACTTCACCATCGAAGTTGAACGTTCGCTGGCGGTTCTCGACGGTGCCGTTTGCGTTCTGGACGCAAACGCCGGTGTTGAGCCCCAGACCGAAACCGTGTGGCGTCAGGCTGACCGCTACAAGGTTCCGCGTATGGTTTTCGTCAACAAGATGGACAAGATCGGCGCCGACTTCTTCAACTGCGTTCGCATGATCGAAGACCGCACCGGCGCACGTGCTGTTCCGGTTGGTATTCCGATCGGCGCCGAGTCCGAGCTGGAAGGCCTGGTTGATCTGGTCACCATGGAAGAATGGCTGTGGCAAGGCGAAGATCTGGGCGCAAGCTGGGTCAAAGCCCCGATCCGCGACAGCCTGAAAGACATGGCTGATGAATGGCGCGGCAAGATGATCGAAGCGGCCGTCGAAATGGACGACGACGCGATGATGGAATACCTGGAAGGCAATGAGCCCGACGTTCCGACCCTGCGCGCCCTGCTGCGTAAAGGTACCCTGGAAATCGCGTTCGTTCCGGTTCTGGGTGGTTCGGCGTTCAAGAACAAAGGCGTTCAGCCGCTGCTCAACGCTGTGATCGACTATCTGCCCAGCCCGCTGGACGTTGTCGATTACATGGGCTTCAAACCCGGCGACGAGGAAGAAGTTCGTGACATCGCCCGTCGTGCAGACGACAATATGGCGTTCTCCGGTCTGGCGTTCAAAATCATGAACGACCCCTTCGTTGGATCGCTGACCTTCACTCGGATCTACTCGGGCACCATGAACAAAGGTGACTCGATCCTGAACTCGACCAAAGGTAAGAAAGAGCGCATCGGTCGTATGATGATGATGCACTCGAACAACCGGGAAGAGATCGAAGAAGCGTTTGCAGGCGACATCATCGCGCTGGCGGGTCTGAAAGACACCACCACCGGTGACACCCTGTGTGATGCGAAGGATCCGGTGGTTCTGGAAACCATGACCTTCCCCGATCCGGTGATCGAAATCGCGGTTGAGCCCAAAACCAAGGGCGACCAGGAAAAAATGTCCCAGGGTCTGGCCCGTCTGGCCGCCGAAGACCCCTCCTTCCGCGTGGAAACTGATCTGGAATCCGGTCAGACCATCATGAAGGGCATGGGCGAACTTCACCTGGACATCCTGGTTGACCGTCTGAAGCGCGAGTTCAAGGTTGAAGCGAACATCGGTGCACCTCAGGTGGCCTATCGTGAAACCATCTCGATGCCGGTTGAGCACACCTACACCCACAAGAAACAGTCGGGTGGTTCGGGTCAGTTCGCGGAAGTCAAGCTTGAGATCCAGCCGACCGAAGCAGGCGAAGGCTATTCGTTCGAAAGCCGCATCGTTGGTGGTGCCGTTCCGAAGGAATACATCCCAGGTGTTGAAAAAGGCATCAACTCGGTCATGGACAGCGGCCCGCTGGCTGGCTTCCCCGTGATCGACTTCAAGGTTGCCCTGCTGGACGGTAAGTTCCACGACGTTGACTCGAGCGTTCTGGCATTCGAAATCGCATCGCGGATGTGTATGCGTGAAGGCATGCGCAAAGCTGGCGCGAAACTGCTGGAACCGATCATGAAGGTTGAAGTGATCACCCCGGAAGAATACACCGGCGGTATCATCGGCGACCTGACCTCGCGTCGTGGCCAGGTCTCTGGTCAGGAACCGCGCGGCAACGCGATCGCGATCGACGCGTTCGTTCCGCTGGCGAATATGTTCGGCTACATCAACACTCTGCGTTCGATGTCGTCGGGCCGTGCCCAGTTCACCATGCAGTTCGACCACTACGATCCGGTTCCGCAGAACATCTCGGACGAGATCCAGGCGAAATACGCATAAGCGAAGATTTGAGGGAGCTCGGTTGGCGGGCTCCCTTCATTACCGACAAAGGAGGCCATCATGGCAAAGGAAAAGTTTGAGCGTACAAAACCGCACGTCAACATCGGCACGATTGGCCACGTTGACCATGGTAAAACGACGCTGACCGCAGCGATCACCAAGTATTTCGGTGACTTCAAAGCGTATGACCAGATTG